>CAZBFH010000022.1:0-16591 GCA_964491185.1 uncultured Gammaproteobacteria bacterium | reverse complement strand
AAAGACTGTAAAAGTGTCAGGACTAAGTGCTCCTATGTTTGACGTAAAAGGCGCAAGTGCTGGAACATTTTCACTTCCAAAAGAAGTATTTGGTGTAAAGGTAAACGAAGCCCTTATGGCGCAAGCCGTAAGAGTTTATCTCGCAAACCAAAGGCTTGGAACAGCGGTAACTCAAACAAGAGGAGAAGTTACAGGATCAACTAAAAAGATTTATAGACAAAAAGGAACAGGTGGAGCTAGGCACGGAGGAAAGAGAGCTCCAATTTTCGTTAAAGGAGGAGTTGCTCATGGACCAAAACTTAGAGATTATTCTCTTGCTATGCCGCAGAAAATGAAGAAGGCTGCTCTTCTTTCAGCACTTTCACAAAGAGCAAGTGAAGGAGACATAAGGGTAATTTCAGGAGTTACAAAAATTGAAGCAAAAACAAAAAATATGTATCAATTAATTTCAAAAGTTACAGAAGATAAAAAAGGAAAGGGAAAAGTTTTATTAGTTATTTCCGCTACTCCAAATGAACTTCCAAATGTTTTCAGAGGAGCTAGAAATATTAAAAATGTTGAAGTTATAAGTGCAAAGTTGCTTAACACATACGAGGTTTTAAAACATAAAAATTTATTATTCATGAAAGAGTCAGTCGAAGCTTTAGGAGGAGTTAAATAATGAACAATATAATAATTTCACCATTAATTACAGAAAAATCTATGATTGATGCTGGAATAGGGAAATTTACTTTTAAAGTATTTAAAGGAGCAAATAAAACTGAAATAAAAAATGCGATTGAAAAAAACTTTTCAGTCAACGTTACTCACATTTCTACAAATATTTTAAAAGGAAAAAAGCAAAGAGTTGGAGCAAGACGCGCAGAGGTTAAGGTTTCTGATTACAAAAAAGCAATTGTAACAGTTAAAAAAGGACAAAAAATTGGATTATTTGAACTAGGTGGAGGAGATAAATAATGAAATTAAAAACTATAAGAAAGAAACATTCTGGAAGAAGTCACGGAAAAGTTGTCGTAAGACATCAAGGTGGAGCGCATAAAAGATTTATTAGAAAAATTGATTTCAAAAGGGATAAGCATCAGGTAGTGGGTAAAGTTGTTTCTGTCGAATATGATCCAAACAGAACAGCGGATATCGCACTTGTTCACTATGCAGATGGAGAAAAAAGATATATAATTGCGCCCAACGATTTAAAAGTTAATGCCAAGATAAGTTCGGGAGAAGGAGCGGAAGTAAAAGTCGGAAATAGTCTTCTTCTTAAGAATCTTCCAGTTGGAACAGTAGTTCATAACGTAGAGCTTACTCCGGGCAAGGGCGGACAGATTGCAAGAGGCGCTGGAACAGGAGCAATCATTCAGGCAAGAGAAGGAAGCTTTGTTCATTTAAAACTTCCCTCAGGAGAGGTTAGAAGAGTTAGAGGGGAATGTATGGCGACAGTTGGAGTAATTTCTAATCTAGAATGGAAAAATGAAGTTTTTGGGAAAGCAGGAAGAAAAAGACACATGGGAATTAGACCAACCGTAAGAGGAATTGCCATGAACCCTAGATCACATCCTCATGGAGGAGGAGAAGGAAGATCAGGAATAGGACTTAAGAGTCCAAAAACATACGCAGGAAGAAAAGCTGTTGGAAAAACTAGAAATCCGAAGAAATATTCAAATTCATCGATTCTAAGTAGAAGAGCTAAGAGAAAGAAATAATATGTCGAGATCAACGAAAAAAGGTCCATTCGTGGACGCAAAATTAGTTAAAAAAGTAAATATGCAAAAGCAGACTGGGGACAAGACTGCGATTAAAACATGGGCAAGAGCATGTCAGATTCCACCAGAGTTTGTCGGACATAATTTCTCCGTTCATAATGGGAGAAATTTTATAAACGTTTATGTTGTTGAAGGAATGGTAGGACATAGATTAGGAGAGTTCTCCCCTACTAGAACATTTAGATCGCACGGAAGAATAGTCGCAAGAGAAATCTCTAAGACATAAAAGGAAAAAAATATGCAACAAGTAGCAAGATTAAAAGAAGTTAGAACAAGTACAAGAAAAGTAAGATTAGTAGCTGATGCTATTAGGGATTTGAGTGTTCCTGAGGCATTAGATGCTTTAACAGTGATTGAAAAAAGAGGAGCATATGATTTGGAAAAAGCATTGCGCTCTGCTGTAGCAAACGCTGTAAATAATTCAAAAATGGAAAAAAATAATTTAAAGATAAAAAGTATCGATATTGGAGAGGGAACATCTTTGAAAAGATTTAGACCCTCAACGAGAGGAAGAATCCATAGATATAAGAAGAGAAGTACAAACATTAGAATTACACTAGAGGAGGTTGCAAAATAAGATATGGGACATAAAGTAAATCCAAAATTATTTAGATTAGGACCACTTTATAACTGGGATAGTAGATGGTTTGATGACAGAAATTATGCTGCAACTCTTTTGGAGGATTACAACTTAAGAAAATCCATAACAGAAAGATTAAGGGGAGCTGGGGTCTCAACTGTTGAAATTGAAAGAAGTATTAATAGTATTAAAATTACAGCTTATGTTTCAAAACCTGGAATGGTTATAGGACGTGGAGGAGCAGGACTAGAAGATCTTAAGAAATTCTTAGTAGAGCTTCTTTCAAAAAATAAATCAAAGAAAAATTTACCAAAGATGGATATAAGAATTGAACCAGTTAAAGAGCCAAATCTTGATGCATATTTAGTTGCAAGAAATATTTCTGATCAATTAGCAAGAAGAATGCCACACAAGAGAATTATGGGACAGGCTGTTGATAGAGCAATGGCATCAGGTGCACTTGGAATTAGAGTAATTTTATCAGGAAGAATTGGTGGAGCTGAAATTGGAAGACGAGAAAAGCTTCAGCAGGGAACGGTTCCATTATCAACAATTAGAGAGCATGTAAATTACGCAAGTGTTCCATCTCTTACTAAAAAGGGTTATATCGGAGTAAAAGTTTGGATAAATAGAAAGGAAGAGTAATATGTTAACACCAAGAAGAGCGAAATTTAGAAAACAATTTAGAGGAAATTTAAGCGGATATGCACATGCTGGAACAAAAATCTCATTTGGAGATTATGGATTAATAGTAGAGCAAACCGGTTGGATTTCAGCTCGCCAAATTGAAGCAGCAAGACGTGCGATTACTCACTATACGCAGCGTGGAGGACGTGTTTGGATTAGAATTTTTCCAGATAAGCCAATTAGTAAGAA
Organism: uncultured Gammaproteobacteria bacterium; assembly: GCA_964491185.1. Taxonomy (GTDB): domain Bacteria; phylum Patescibacteriota; class Microgenomatia; order Levybacterales; family UBA12049; genus 2-01-FULL-39-10-A. The sequence continues at coordinate 13,375 of CAZBFH010000022.1, read as the reverse complement.
ACCGCCTGAGGTTAGAATGGGTGGAGGAAAAGGAGATATTGCAGAATTCGTAGCACCAGTTAAATCAGGGAGAGTTTTGTTTGAAATGGCAGGAGTTAATACTGAGGTAGCACATGCAGCACTAAGACTTGCATCACATAAAATAGGATTAAAAACTAGAATTATAGATAAAGAATAATTATGAAAAAAGATATTAAAGACATTAGTTCAAGAACAGAAAAAGACTTAAGAGATCTTTTGAAAACTAAAAGAGAAGATTTGTTTAAGCTAAATTTAGATAATAAACAAAACAAATTAAAGAACACAAGGATAATCTTTAACACAAGAAAAGAAATTGCAAGAGTTATGACTTTAATTAAAGAAAAGCAGTTAGCTGAAGAAGCAAAAAACGTGGAGGTAAGTAAGTAATATGAAAATATTTGAAGGAATCGTAGTAAGTGGAGGAAAAAATAAAACAGTAGTAGTTGAGGTGAGCAGAAGAACTCCTCATCCACTTTATGGAAAACTTATGAGACTTAGTAAGAAGCTTAAAGTTGATACTGGGGATTTTGAAGTTATTATTGGAAATAAAGTTAAAATTGGAGAAACAAGACCCATGTCTAAAGATAAATACTTTAAGATTTTAGAAATAATTCCAGAGAAATACGTTAAGAAAACTGTTAAAAGAGTTGAAGTTGTAGAGGAAGTTAAAGCAGAAGTTAAAAAACCTGTAAAAAAAGATACTGGTTTGAAAAAAGGAAAGGAGACCCCTTCTTCGCGCAAGGCTTCGAAGGGTAAATAATGGTACAACATAGAACAATGTTAAAAGTCGCTGATAATAGCGGCGCAAAAATATTACAAGTAATTCAGGCCAGAAATGGCTCTAAGAGAAAGTTTGGCTTTATCGGAGATGTAATAAAGTGTGTCGTAAAAGAAGCAAGTCCAACAGGGAGCGTAAAGGAGAGCGAAATGGTTGAAGCAGTGCTTGTCCGAAGCAGAAAAGAATTTAAAAGACCAGATGGATCATATATTAGATTCTCTGATAACGCAGCAGTAATTATTGATAACAGAAAAGATAAAAACCCAGTTGGTACTCGTATATTTGGACCAGTTGCAAGAGAAATTAGAGATCAAGGATTCATGAAAATTTCAAGTATGGCTGTAGAGGTGTTATAATATGAAACTTAAAAAAGACGACGAAATTATAGTAGTAAAAGGAAAAGATAAAGGTAAAAGAGGAAAGATTGAAAAAGTTTTTTCAAAGCTTGATATGGTTTTGGTTCCAGGTTTGAATTTGTATAAAAGACATTACAAATCTAGAGTTCAAAATAAACCATCAGAAATAATTGAAATAACAAAACCTTTTAAAGTTAGCAATGTGGCTTTAGTTTGTCCAAACTGTCATAAGGAAACAAGGATTGGATATAAAATTGATAATAAAGAGAAGTTAAGAATTTGCAGAAAGTGTAATAAGAAGATATAACTATGGATAATTTAATGACAAAATATAATACTAAAATCGCAATGGATTTGCAGAAAGAATTAAATATAAAGAATTTTTATGCAACTCCAAAGCTTAAGAAAATTGTTGTAAATATTGGAGTAAAGGATGCATTAGCTGATAAGAAGAATGTAGAAAATTCCGTAAGCATCTTAACTCAAGTAACAGGACAAAAGCCTAAGGTAACAGCTGCGAAAAAATCTATCGCAACTTTTAAATTAAGAGAAGGAGATAAGATTGGAGCAGTTGTAACGCTTAGAGGAAAAAGAATGTATGATTTTTATGAAAAATTAGTTGGAATTGTTCTCCCTCGTTTAAGAGATTTTAGAGGAGTTTCTCCTAAGAGTTTTGATGGACGTGGAAATTATTCACTAGGATTTTCGGAACCAATTGTTTTTCCAGAAATCGATCCATCAAGATTGGACAAGGTACAAGGACTTGAAATTACAATTGTCACGAGTGCAAGAACAAATGAGGAAGGAATGGCTCTCCTAAGATCTTTAGGAATGCCTTTTCAAAAATAATATATGGCAAAAACATCAAATACAGTTAGCGCAAGAAGAAAACCAAAGTTTAGTTCTAGGAGTAAGAATGTGTGTAATATTTGCGGAAGAAACAGATCTTTTATGAGAAAATTTGGAGTATGTAGAATTTGTTTTAGAGAATTAGCATCGAAAGGAGAATTGCCTGGAGTAACAAAGGCAAGTTGGTAAAATTATGAATCATTCAGTCTCTGACTTTTTAATTAGAATAAAAAATGCATCGCTTGCGAGAAGACGTGAGGTAGATCTTCCTTATTCAAACATTAATAAGGAAATTGGTAGAGTCTTACAAAAAGAAGGATTCTTGACAGAAATTAAGGAAACAAAAGATGGAGCAAAAAGAGGATTACATGCTGTTATAACTTATGAAAAAAGAACACCAGTTCTTTCGAATGTAGTTATAATTTCAAAACCATCATTAAGAGTTTATAAGCCATCAAAGAAAATAAATGATATTGAAAGAAGAGGAAGACACAAGGTAGTTCTATCTACAAGCCAAGGTGTAATGAGTGGATACGACGCTAAAAAGAAAGGATTAGGAGGAGAAATATTGTTCGAAATTTGGTAACGAACAAATAAAATATACATATGTCAAAAATTGCTAAAATACCAGTTGAGATAAAAGAAGGAGTACAGGTAACCCTAGAGGAAAATATGGTAAAAGTAATAGGATCTAAGGGAAATCTTTCTTTTGGAATTCCAAATGGTGTAGCAGTAAAAATTGAAGAGGGAAATGTTTTAGTTACGACTACTGATGGAAGTGAAAGATCGAGAGCACTATCAGGACTTGTCAGAGCATATGTTGCAAATATGGTAAAAGGAGTAAGTGTTGGATTTACCAAAAAGCTTGAAATGACTGGAGTAGGATACAGAGCTCAAGCATCAGGAAATACATTAACGCTTGCAGTTGGATTTTCTCATCCAGTAGTGATAAAAGCAGATCCCATGATTACCTTTTCAGTAGAAGAAAATGTAGTAACAGTATCAGGAATTGATAAAGCAATTGTTGGAAATGTAGCAGCAGAGGTTAGGGCGGTAAGACCACCTGAGCCATATAAAGGAAAAGGAATTAAATATCAGGGTGAAAGAATTAGAAGAAAAGTTGGAAAAGCAGCAAAAGCAGTAGGAGCTGCAGGAGCAAAATAATATGAACGCAACAAAAACAAGAAGACAATTAAGAACAAGAAAAAATATTACGTCTAGTGCAGATAGACCAAGACTAACTGTTTCTAGATCTAATAAATATGTTTCAGCACAGCTCATAGATGATATTAAAGGTGTTACTTTAGTTGGAATGAGTCAAAAAACATTAAAAACAAAAGGCACAAAAACAGAAAATGCAAAAGCACTAGGTCTCGAAATGGCATCTAAATTAAAAGCTAAAAAAATTACAAAGATCGTTTTTGATAGAGGTAGTTATAGGTATCATGGTAGAGTTAAGAGTATCGCAGAAGGACTGCGAGAAGGAGGTATCCAATTCTAAAATGGCAGACGCTAATTTTACAAATCAGATAGATAGACGTTCAGATGAGTATGAGGAAAAAATCGTTCAGGTGAGTCGTGTATCTAAAAAAACAAAAGGTGGAAATAAAATCGGATTCTCAGTAATTGCAGTTGTTGGAGATCGAAAGGGAAAAGTCGGAGTAGGACTTGGAAAAGCTCCTGACGTTTCCTCAGCAATTAAAAAAGGTGTTTTGGCTGGAAAGAAAAACTTAGTCGAGGTACCTATTATTAACGGAACGATTCCATTTGAATTTTACATAAAACTTGGAGCAGCTAAAGTTCTTCTAAAACCAGCACCTCCTGGATCAGGTGTAATCGCTGGAGGAGCTGTGAGAAGTGTTGTTTCCGCAGCTGGAATTCAAAATATTTCTTCAAAAGTATTAGGAACAAAAAATCAAGCTAGTAATGTTTATGCTGCAGTAGAAGCATTAAGGCTTTTATCAATTAGATATAAAAGAGAACAAGAAAGGAAATCTAAATAATGGCACTTCATAAATTAGTTAAAATAAAGCATCCTACAAAAAAAAGACTTGGACAAGGGCATGGTTCTGGAAAAGTTAAAACCGGAGGTCGTGGAACAAAGGGGCAAAAAGCAAGAAATAAAGTTCCTACTTATTTTGAAGGTGGAGCTTTGCCTTTAATTAAGAGATTACCTTTCAGAAGAGGAAAAGGTAGAAACAAAAGCTTTAGAAATATTCCTTTAATCGTTAATTTAAAAAATCTTGAAGTTTATAAAAAAGGACAAGTTGTAGATTTAGAGTCTCTTATAAAAAATAAAATTGTTAAGGAAAGTGACGCGAAAGAGTTTGGTGTTAAGATATTAGGAGACGGAGAAATTAAAGAAGCATTAACGATAAAAGTCGCAATTTCAAAAAGCGCACTTAGAAAAATCGAAAAAGCAGGTGGCAAACTTGAAATAAGCGAAAAAAAATAGCCCGGAGTTTAAATGGAGAATCTTTTAAGATTATTTAAAAACAGTTTCAGGGCCCCAGACGTCCGACGAAAAATTCTTTTTACGGCATTTATTCTTGTAGTATTCCGCGTCTTCGCACACATTCCAGTATCAGGAGTAGATCTTGTTCAGTTAAAAGCACTCTTCGCTCAAAACCAACTCTTAGGTTTACTCGACATATTTTCAGGCGGAACCTTGGCTAATTTTTCTGTAATGGCTTTAGGACTTAACCCGTATATTAATGCGTCTATTATCATGAATCTTGGTGCTTTAGTTTTCCCAAAACTAGAGGCACTTCAGAAAGAAGGAGAAGCTGGGAGACAAAAAATAAATCAGTACACAAGGTTTTTAACAGTTCCTCTTGCAGCGGTTCAAGCAGTTGGAATGTTTGCTCTTCTTAAGAGTCAGGGGATTATTTCGATGCATAATCCAATCGAGATTGTTTCATTTATTTTAACAATGACCGCAGGAACTATGCTTCTTGTTTGGCTTGGAGAATTAATTACTGAAAAAGGTGTCGGAAATGGAATTTCAATTATAATTTTTGCAGGAATAGTTGGAAGACTTCCAGTTGTTATTGGTCAAACCCTTTCAACTACATCTTCACAAAATCTTTTCAATGTTTTAAGTTTTGTAGGTATGGGATTATTAGTAATCTCAATGATAGTGGTTGTGAATGAAGCAACAAGAAGAATTACTATAAATTATGCTAAGAGAGTTAGGGGAAATAAGATGTACGGAGGTCAGTCTACTCATTTACCGCTTCGTCTTAATCAGGCTGGTGTAATCCCAATTATTTTCGCTGTTTCATTAGTTCTCCTTCCAAGTCTTTTTGCAAATTATTTAACTGCCTCATCGAACGAAGCACTAAGAAGTGTTGCTACGAATATCAGCATTTGGTTTAATCCAAACGGTTCAATTTATAATGTTTTATATTTTGTTTTGGTGGTGGTCTTCACGTATTTTTATACGGCGGTTGTATTTAATCCAAAAAAGATTTCTGAAGAAATTCAAAAACAGGGAGGATTTATTCCAGGAATTAGGCCAGGAACAGAAACAGCAAAATACTTAGGATATGTTTTATCTAGAATTACTTCAGGTGGAGCTTTGTTCTTAGGACTAGTTGCGATTCTTCCAGTATTAGGACGGTCAGTTACGAATGTTCAAACACTTTTACTTGGGGGAACTGGAATTTTAATTGTCGTTTCAGTAGTACTTGAAACCATCAAATCAATCGAAGCGCAGCTTGTTATGAAAAACTATGAAGGTTACCAAAAGTAACCAAAACACTAAGGGGTGATTTTTATGAAAATAATATTAATCGGAATTCAAGGATCAGGAAAATCTACGCAGGGAAATATTCTCTCTGAAAAGCTTGGTATTCCATATCTTTCAACAGGACACATCTTCAGAAATTTAGCTAAGGAGCATACGACTTTGGGTCGCCAGATAAAATTAGTCATGAATGCAGGACTTCTTATTTCAGATAAAAAAACAAATAAAATTGTTAGCGATTATCTTTCACGTTCTGAATATGAAAAAGGATATATTATGGACGGATATCCAAGAACTTTGGTTCAGGCTAAGGAATTTAAGAATGGAATCGACAAGGTAATTTATTTAAAAATTACTGATAAAGAAGCCTTATGGAGAATTTCTGGAAGAGAAGCAGAGAGAGAAGACGAGACACTTCTTGCTATCAGAAAGAGAATCGATTTATTCCATAAGTTTACAGAACCAGTTATTGAATATTACAGAGAAAAAGGAAGACTCGTAGAAGTAAATGGAGAACAGTCAGTTGAAGATATTACTAAAGAGATTCTCAGGAGTATTCAGAAGTGATTGGAGATGCTTCTATAATCGGGATAACCGGTCCATTCGGTAGCGGTAAATCGACTGCAGCTTCCTTTTTTGAAACCAAAGGGTTTGTTAAGATAACTCTTTCCTCATTTTTAGAAGGAGCACTTTTAAAAGACAACAAAGAAATAACAAGATCAAATCTTCAGGATCTAGGAAACCTCTGGCGTAAAAAAGAAGGCAGCGGAGTATTAGCAAAAAAAGCGCTTGAATATATATCTAAAAATAAAATTGAGAAAGCAGTAATTGATGGAATAAGAAATTTAGGAGAAGTTGAAGAGTTGAAGAAAACAAACATCTTCATTCTCTTAGGTGTAGTTGCAGATAGGAAAATTAGATTCGCAAGAATAAAGCAGATGAGCAACCGAGAAGCTTTAACTCAAGAGCTTTTCGACAGACTTGATTACAAAGATTTAGGTATATCTATTGATGAAGAAGCAGGTTTACAGGTAGCAAAATGCCTAGCAATTTCAGATTATTTTATAAATAGTAATGATGAGAATGGATATAAAGAAAGATTGACAGAGTTTTTGGAGCAAATATGATTATTGTTTTTACAGGACCACCATTTTCTGGAAAGGATACGCAAGCAAAAATGCTAGGAGGAAGAATCAATCTCCCCGTTTTTTCTATGGGAGCACTTATAAGAGATGCCTACGAGAGGAAGGATCCACGTGGAATTGAGGGGTTTGAAAAATATAGCATGAATGGTTTACACGTACCAATTGAGTTGAAATTTGATCTACTTAGAGAGAAAATCGAAGAAACTTCTAAGGGATTTATTGTAGATAATTTTCCAGGAACACAAGAAGATCTCGATACTTTTAATAAATACTTAAAAGAAAAAAATCTTAAGATTGATCATGTATTTTATTTAAATATTTCAAAAGACGAAATGCTTGAGAGAATGATTCATCGCGGTAGAGGTGATGATAAGCCTGAGATTGTGCTTAAAAGAAGAGAAAATCAAGATAAAGACAGGGAAGCTGTTATTAGTTATTTTGAAAAAAAAGGTCTTTTAAGAGAAATTGATGGGGCTGGTTCAGTAGATGAAATTCATAATAAAATAATTAGTTATATTTATGGTTGATATTAAAACACAAGAAGAAATTGAAATTATGAAACACGGAGGGAAAATTCTCTCTGATGTTTTGTGGGAAGTTTTAGCCTCTGTTAAGCCAGGAGTTAGTGAATTAGATGTGGAAAAACTTGCGGATAGGTTAATTTCCGAAAAAGGTGGAGAAGCTGCGTTCAAAAGAGTGAAAGGATATAAGCATGCGACATGTATTTCTACGAATAACGTAGTTGTTCATGGAATTCCAAGTGAATATAGGTTCAAAGATGGAGATATTTTAGGAGTTGATTGTGGAGTTTTCTATAAAGGATTTAATACCGACATGTCTCATTCTATAATTGTTGGAAAGAAAAATGATCCTTCTGTTGTTAAATTCCTTGAAACTGGAGAAAGAGCCTTGAATGAAGCTATTTCTCAAGCTAAAATTGGAAATAGGATAGGTCATATTTCGAAAACCATACAAGATATAGTAGAAAAAGATGGTGGTTATGGAGTGGTTAGATCCTTAATAGGACATGGAGTTGGTCGTGATCTTCACGAAGAGCCAGAAGTTCCTGGATATTTAGCTAGGAAAATTGAGAAAACCCCACATTTAAAAGAGGGAATGACGATTGCAATTGAGGTAATATACAATATGGGAGGTCATGAAGTTTCTTATTTAAATGATGATGATTGGACTATTTCGAGCTCAGACGGGTCACTTTCGGGGCTTTTTGAGAGAACAGTTGCGATAACAAAAAATGGCCCATTAATACTTACTAAGTAGTGAGGCTGCAGGTTGCTCTTTATAGGCTTGTTTGATATAATATCAAAACAAAATCTCAAGATTGTAACCTCAGGTTCAATGAGGTTTGATTTTGAATTTTTTTTATGGCACATCAGGGGTCGTTTGAAATAGAAGGAAAAGTCTTGGAATCTCTGCCTAATACATTGTTTAGGGTGGAGCTTCCGGACGGTAGAATAATTATCTGCCATCTCTCAGGAAAAATGAGAATGCATTTTATTAAGATTCTACCGGGAGACCGAGTCAGAATAGAAATGACACCATATGATGAGCTAAAAGGAAGGATTACCTTTAGGTTAAAATAACATGAAAGTACAAGCAAGCGTCGGACCAAGATGCACAAAATGTAAAGTAATTAAAAGACGTGGAGTCGTAAGAATTATTTGTGATAATCCTAGACACAAACAAAGACAAGGTTAATTATGAGAATTTCAGGAGTAAACATACCAGAAGAAAAGAAACTAGAAATAGCATTAGGCTATATTTATGGAGTAGGAAGAAGTAATGTATATAAAATTCTTGAAATAGCTAAGGTCGATGGCGCAAAAAGAGTAAACACTTTAACCGAAGAAGAGCAAAAGAAAATTCAGCAAGCTCTAGAAGGATATAAAATCGAAGGAGACTTAAGAACAGAAGTAAACGGAAATATTAGAAGGCTTAAAGATATTGGCGCTTACAGAGGAATGAGGCATGCTAGAAATTTACCAGCAAGAGGTCAGAGGACAAGATCCAATGCGAGAACAAAGAGAGGAAAGAGAGTTACAATTGGAGCTATCAAGAAAGAAGTAGCTACAAAAATGGGACTAGATACTAAATAATTATGGCAAAAGCAGATATTAAAAAAACAGTTACTAAGAAGAAAGTTAGCAGAATTACTGAAAGTGGTAAGGTTTATATCACCGCAACATTTAATAATACGCTTGTAACTTTCACAAACAATAAAGGAGATACTGTTGGTTGGAGTAGTGCAGGAGCTTCAGGATTTAAAGGAACAAGAAAATCAACTCCATTTGCAGCTACAACTGCAGTAGAGACTGTCGCAAAAAAAGCTGTAGCTGGAGGAATGAAAAGTGTTGAAGTTTATGTAAAAGGCCCAGGAGCTGGAAGAGATTCAGCTCTTAGAGCTATTAAAAGCGCAGGATTATCAATTCTTCAAATTGCAGATATAACACCAATTCCACACAATGGACCAAGAGCTAGTAAGAAAAGAAGAATTTAAATATTATGGCAAGATATACAGGACCAAAACATAAATTAAGTAGACGCGAAGGGGTAAATCTTCTAGATAAGACTTCTAATTCCTTAGCAAGAAGACTTAATATTCCACCAGGACAGCATGCCAGAAAAAGAAAGAAAAGATTCTCAGAGTATGGAACACAGCTTCGGGAAAAACAAAAAGCGAAAGTAACATATGGAGTTCTTGAAAAACAGTTTAAAAAACTATTCCAGTACGCTGAAACTCAAAAAGATGAAACAGGAGAGCTCTTGGTAGCACTTCTAGAGACAAGACTTGATAATGTGGTTTATAGATTAGGATTCTCTAGGTCTAGGGCAGGAGCAAGGCAATTAGTGTCTCATGGGCATGTTCTAGTAAACGATAAAAAAATCAATATCCCCTCATATCAATTAAAAGCAGATGATGTAATTTCAATTAGCACAAAATCACAGACCAACCCATTAATATTACAGGCTATGGAAGAAAAGAAAGAGTTTGTGCCCTACGTCGTGCGTAAAGGAGCTTCAGGAAAGCTTTTAAGAATGCCAAAAAAAGAAGATCTAGAGGTCCCTTTTAATACCCAATTGATTGTTGAATATTATTCCAGATAATGGTAGAATAAATCTTTATGATAGAACCTAATTTCAAAGTTATCGAAGAAAAGCTTACAAACGACTACGGAGAGTTCGTAATTGAACCTTTGGAGCCGGGTTATGGTCACACCCTAGGAACTGCGCTTAGAAGAGTTCTTCTAATCTCTATTCCTGGAGTTGCAGTAACTTCAGTAAAGATTAATGGAGCAAAGCATAGATTCTCAACGATCCCTGGGCTTAAGGAAAATGTCGTTGACCTTCTGTTAAATGTTAAAGGTTTAAACTTCAAGCTTCTAAATTCAAAAGATCAAAGTGTTGTTAGGCTTTCTGTAAAAGGCCCAATGGAAATCACAGCAAAGGACTTAGAGCTATCAGAGGATGTTGAGTTAGCGAATCCAGATCATTATATAGGAACATTAGCTGATAAAAAGGCAAAACTAGAGCTCGAAATGACAATTGAAAGAGGATATGGATATTCTCTTTCTGAAGAAAGAAGAAGCTCATCTCTAGGAGTAATCCCAACAGACGCAATTTATTCTCCTGTAAAAAGAGTAAATTTTACAGTTTCAGCAACTCGTGTTGGAAGACAAACTAACTTAGACAAATTAAGCTTAAGTATTTGGACTAATGGAGTTGTTTCGCCAAAAGAAGCACTTGATCAAGCTGCAAAGACTTTAAATTCATATTTCCATCAAATCTATGAACCAAAAGCTGCGGATCAAGTTGAATCAGATTCAGTTAGATCTGATATTCCTGACTCAACACTTAAATTAACAATTGATGAGTTGGATTTACCTACTAGAATTTATAACTCACTTAGAAATGGTGGAATTGAAACAATCGGCCAATTAGTTGAAGCTCCTAGAAAAGACCTCATTAGTATGAGAAATATGGGAGGAAAATCTATTTCTATAATTGAAGAAAAGTTAAGGGAAAAGGGAATAGAGCTATCTGCCTAGTTTGATCTAGGTTTACGGGCGTATATTTGTGCCCCGCCTGCAACGCATGCATATAGGTATTGCGGGCAGGCATTTATTGTATATAAATGAGAAAACAAGTTTTTGGACGAAAATTTAAGAGAGATAAGAACGAAAGAAAGGCATTATTTAATGGTCTAATTTCCGCTATGATTTTACATGGAAAAATTAATACTACCGAAGAAAAAGCAAAAGCTATTAAAGCAGATGTAGAAAAAATCGTAACAAAAGCTAAGAAAGATGAAGCGACTGCAAGAAGGCTTCTTAAAGGAATAATTAAGGATCAAGAAATGATAGATAAAATGATAAATGAAGTTGGACCAAGATTTAAGAATAGAGCGGGTGGATACACTAGAATCATAAAAACAGGTAGAAGGTTTTCAGATAATGCATCAATGGCTATAATGGAATGGGTTGAAGGCGAAGAAGTGGTAGTTCCCGTAAAAACTAAAGAAGTTAAAAAAGTTGAAGCACCTAAGAAAACAGTGAAAAAACCAACAGCTAAAAAACCAGTTAAGAAAGCTGTAAAAAAGGAGACCAAATAATGAAAGCAACAAAAGCCAGTGAGATAAAAAGAGAATGGCATTTAATTGATGTTGACGGAAAGACTTTAGGGAGAGTTTCTACGGAAATTGCAGGGCTTCTTATGGGAAAAGGAAAATCATATTTTGTTAGAAACTTAGATTGTGGAGATTTTGTAGTTGTTACAAATTCAAAAAAAGTTAAAGTAACAGGAAATAAAGAAAGTAAAAAATTATACAGACGTCACTCTGGTTTCCCTGGAGGATATAAAGAAGAAGTTTTGGGAGATTTGAGATCACGAAAGTCACAAGATATAATTGTGCATGCAGTAAAGGGAATGCTTCCACAAAATAGATTAAGAGACCAAATGCTTGGAAGATTAAAGGTTTACGAAACCGCAGAGCACGAGTATAATGAAAAATTCAAAGGAGCAATCGCTTAATATGGCAGAAGAATTAAAAACAACAGTTGGGGGAACAAAAAGATATAAAGACTTTATGTTTGCAGTTGGGCGAAGAAGAGCAGCTGTAGCAAGAGTTAGAGTTTACTCTAAAGTACCGGACTCTTTGAAGTTTGAAGAAATTGCTGTTAAAAAGGGCGATCTAGTTGTTAACGGAAGAATTATTTCTGAATATTTTGGTGGAGTTGTAGCAAAGGCTAAATACGAAGAGCCTTTAAAAACAGCTGACGTGCTAAATAAATACGCAATTACAGCAAAGGTGGCAGGTGGAGGAATTACTTCCCAACTTGGAGCTTTTGTTTTAGGTGTCTCTCGAGCGCTTGCTGCAATGGATGAAGCTGCAAAGCCTGCTTTAAGAAAAAGTGGATTATTAACTAGAGACCCAAGAGTTAGAGAACGAAGAAAAGTTGGAACAGGTGGAAAAGCAAGAAGAACAAAGCAATCTCCAAAGCGCTAAATTTTATTTTCCTCTATCATTACCTTTACCCAAGGAGCGAGATTCTTATATATTCTAGATTTTTTATCAGTTAATTCTTGTTTGTCGACCAGTAATGCATCATAAGAAAAATCTAAATTTGGCTCTGGTTTACTTTCTATTTCTACAGTAATAACATCACATAGTTCATGTTCTGTAAATTCACTACTTTTGTCTTTTGCTTTATAGTAAATTGCTCCCAGATTCTTAAGATTCTTTAAATATTTTTTGTTTAAATTCCATTCTCTTTCTAAGCAATTAATTGTAGCTTCTTCAGTAGTTTGTAATTTTCCATTTATAAATAATTGATGCGAAGAAGAAGTCACATCATAAACTTTATCAAAAGCTATGTGTTTTCTATGTTGAACTATGAATTTTCCGTTGAAGATTAGCGCAACTGTTAGAGCTTTATGTAAAATGCCCTTTTTATGTGCTTCCCATTTTTCAATTACCCCAAGTACTTTTCCGTTTTCGTCAACTTTTGCAATAAGCTGTTTTTCTTTATAATAGTTTAGCATTATCTGCCTTCGTTTCTATTTGTCTGAGCATAATAACTAATTGCTTCAACTAAATCTTTTTCAATAACTTCTGGAAATAATTTATCTTCTTTAAAGAATAGAACAGAGTGTTTTCCGTTCAGAAAGCCTATGTCTGAAGTTCTTCTCTCGGATGTTCTAAAAATTAAATCAGCAGATTTTATTAAACCTTCAGTGTCTCTTAATTTCCAAATGCTTTCTTCATCGATTTCAAATTTTGCTCCTTTTGCTTTTTTTGCAGTTCGTACGTTTTGATCTTCTCCACCAAAATCCAGTGCAAGGCAAACAATTTGACCTGAGTTATTTTTTGTTTCCTCTTCTGCTTTTTCTATTTTCTCTAGTAATTTTTTTGGTAATCTATCGCGGCGGCCTAAATGCACAAATCTTGAATTATATTCTTTAA
>CAZBFH010000021.1:6050-17026 GCA_964491185.1 uncultured Gammaproteobacteria bacterium | reverse complement strand
TCTATGATGCCAGATTTCTGGAAAGATTCTAAGTTAGCCACTGAAAAAATGAAGGAGATGGCGGCTCTTCAAAAAGATATAGAAATTGCCAAAAATCTCAGATCCATGATTGATCAGGGAAGATTCGACGAAGCAGAAGAGTTATTAGGAGAGCTTGAAAATTTACTATATTTTTCGGGAGATTTCGATAGATCTCCTGCGATTATGTCTATCCATGCTGGTCAAGGTGGAGTAGAGGCAATGGACTGGACACAAATGCTTTATAGAATGTATGCAAGATATGCTGAGCTTAAAGGTTTTAAGCTTGAAACAATTGACGAAACTCCAGGGGAAGAAGCAGGGCTTAAAAGTATAACTTTTTTAATTGATGGTGAATATGCCTATGGCCTTTTAAGATTAGAAGCTGGAACACATCGACTGGTTAGGCAGTCTCCATACAATGCAGATAAACTACGTCAGACATCGTTTGCGCTCGTTGAGGTAGTGCCTCAAATTGAGGATGCAGGAGCGATTCAAATAAAAGATGAGGACGTGGAGTGGGATTTCTATAGATCAGGCGGGCATGGTGGGCAAAATGTAAACAAAGTTTCAACTGCAGTTAGGCTTAAGCACAAGCCTACAGGGCTAGTGGTAACAGCACATTCAGAGAGATATCAGGGGAAAAATAGAGAATATGCAATGAAACTTTTAATAGGAAAGCTTTGGATGCTTCAGGAAGAAGAAAGAAAGAAAAACGAAGCAGCATTAAAAGGAGGCTATAAAACGCCCGGGTGGGGAAACCAAATTCGATCATACGTTTTACATCCCTATAAAATGGTAAAAGATCTTAGAACTGAGTATGAAACCTCAGATACGCAGGGAGTGTTGGATGGAAATATTGATAAGTTTGTTGAGGCTGAGCTTCGTAGTCAATAGGGTTGATTAAAAAGCCCAAATATGTTTTACTAGAGTTGTCCAGAAACTTAATCTTATGGAAAAAGATAAGAAAACAGAGGAAGAATTAGTGCGACAATTTGACTCAAAATCAAGTAAATCTCCAATAATGATGATAGCAATAGTTGTGGTTGTTATGGTGCTTTTGGGTGCCGGAAGCGGATTCCTAATTGCTAAAGGAACTACAGCAAATCTTGAACCTACAAAACAAGTTACTGATAAGTCTCAGGTTTCCAAAGGAACATCGATGGGAACAAATGATACGAGTACTTTTAAAGATACAGCTGAAGGAGTTCTTAAGGAGGGTGGAATTGAAGGAGAAGGACAATTTCATTTAGAGCGTCCAGGGGGAGAGAGTCAGTTTGTTTATTTAACCTCATCGACTGTAGATATGTCTCTCGTTTTGAATAAAAAAATTAAAGTGTGGGGCCAAACTCAGAAAGCCCAACATGCAGGCTGGTTAATGGATGTTGGAAGAGTAGAAGTTCTTGAATAGTCCCCACGCATTCGTTAATTAAGATGATAAGCCTTGAAAATGTTTCAAAAAAATTTGGTACAGGAGTTTTTGCAATTTCGGATGTCACTTTTTCAGTGGAAAAAGGTGAGTTCGTCTTCTTAATCGGTCCAACTGGATCAGGAAAAACTACCATCTTTCGAATTCTTATTCGAGAAATGCTTCCAAGTCAAGGAAAAGTAGTAGTAAATAGTTGGGATGTTATTAAGCTTCCTGGTAAAAAAATCCCCGAACTTAGAAAAAAGATTGGTGTAATCTTTCAGGATTTAAAACTTCTTAATGATAGAACTATATTGGAAAATACGACTCTTCCTCTCGAGGTAATTGGTACAAAGAAAAAGGATGCTGTAAGCCGGGCAATGGAAATTTTGAATCAAGTAGGAATATTAGAGCATAAAGATAAATTCCCAATCCAGCTTTCAGGAGGAGAGCTTCAGAGAGCCGCAATTGCACGAGCTTTGATACTTTCCCCAGAAATTCTCTTAGCAGATGAGCCAACAGGAAATTTAGATGATGCGACATCTTGGGAGATTGTGAAGCTTTTATCAGATATTAATGAAAAAGGGACTACGGTAGTTATGGCAACTCACAATAGTGAAATTATAAAAAAGCTGAATAAGAGAGTAATTGAGCTTAATAAAGGTGAAATGGTAAATGATAAAAAAGGTCATAAGGCTAAAGAGCATCATGAAGAAGAAAAAAAAGAAGTAGAAGAGAAGAAAGGGGAAAAAGCTGAAGATCGTAGTGAGAAAGAAGTTAAAACAGATGATTTTGAGGAGGCATTAAAATGAAATCAATAGGAACGACTTGGAGAAATATAAGAAGATCTCCGTATCAAGCAATTGCAGCAATCTTCGTGATGATGCTTACGTTTTTAGCATTTTCAATTTTTGCTTTAATTATATTTGGGTCAACTAGAGTGGTAGATTATTTTGAATCAAAACCGCAAGTAACTGCCTTTTTTAGGGATGAAGCAAAAGAAGCGGACATAGAAGAGTTAGGAAATTCCCTAAAAGAGTCTGGGCTTATTTCTGAGGTCAAATTCGTCTCCAAGGAAGAGGCTTTAAAAATTTATAAGGAACAAAACAAAGACGACCCACTCTTATTAGATTTGGTAACTGCAGAAATTTTACCTGCATCTCTTGAGATAGCTACATATAAAATTGAAGATCTCGCATTAGTTTCAGAGACTCTAAAAAAATCCACAATTGTTCAGGAGGTCGTATTCCAAAAAGATGTTGTTTCAACTCTAAGCTCTTGGACAGGAGCGCTTAGGAAAATAGGACTTGCGGTCGTAGTTATGCTTTCTATGGTTTCTGTATTTATTATGGTCACAATTATCGGAATAAAGATTTCCCAGAAGAAATCTGATATTGAAACAATGAGGCTTATCGGAGCAGGTAGTTGGTATATTAGGTGGCCATTTATTTTAGAAGGAGTTTTTTACGGATTAGTGGGAGCTTTAATGGGGTGGTTAATTTCAGTTGGTGCGCTTTTTTATGTTACTCCATATCTCTCATCATTCTTGAAAGGAATACCAGTGCTTCCTATTTCTCCATTATTTTTATTAGAGCTTTTAGCGGTTGAAGCAGTTGTAGCAATAATTCTTGGTGCTTTCTCCAGTTACCTCGCAGTTTTGAGATACCTAAAATAACGCTTTTTTAAAGTGTATAATTATAAAAGTATGAAAATAAGAACGCTTTTACCATACTTAGCACTAGCCATATTTGTTTTCATTTCCCTAGCTTCTGTTTTTAAAATTTCAGCAGTTGCTCAAACTCCGACTCCTACTTCTGGCAAAAATCAGGCAGAAATATTAAGACAAATTGATGAAACTCAAGCAAAAATTTCTACACTTCAAGGAGAAGAAAAAACTTTATCATCCCAGATTGGGGTAATCGATAATCAAATACTATTAACCCAGCTTAAGATTGATTCAGCAAGAGCTCAGATTTCAGATTTAACTCTTGATATTGATACTGCTGATAAAAAAATTGGAAAACTTGAAAATTCATTAGATAGTCTTTCCGAGATATTAATAAACAGAATTAAAGAGACATACATTGTTGGAAGTACATCTCAATTTCAAATGCTTCTTTCATCTTCGAACGTTGAAGATTTTGTTAAAAAGGCAAATTATTTAAGAATTGCTCAGGCTCATGATAAAAGATTGATTTACGATACTGTTCAGGCAAGAAATGATTACTCAAATCAAAAAGATATTTTCGAGGATAAGAAGGTAAAAATTGAACAACTTAATGTAGAGCTTGAGAGCTATCAAGCACAACTCGATGCTGAAAAAGCGCAAAAGGAGCAGCTTCTAGCAGTTACTAAAAACGATGAGGCTAAATTTCAAGAGCTCCTAGCTCGTCTTAAAGCAGATGCCGCTTCTATTAACATCGCTTTAGGAAGCATTAATGCGAAGATTGGACCTGTCAATAAAGGTGATATTATCGCGGGGGTTGGATCAAGTGGATGTTCAACTGGTCCACATTTGCATCTTGAAGTTTACGTTAATGCCCATGTTGAGAATAATAGAGTAATTGGAAATAGAGTAGACCCAAAACCATACCTAGAGAATTCTTCGTATCAACAACCAGTCCCAGGGTATCCAGGAAGCGTAACAACATGGTACGGGGAAGTTTATTTTCTTGGGACTCATACGGGTATAGATATAGCAAATCCATTTGGGACACCGATTAGGGCTATGGAGTCAGGCGATGCTTATGCTACGAGTGCGATGTGTAGTTATAACGGATCGCTTGGTAAAGGAATAATTGTTGATCATAAGAACGGAACAGTAAGTTTGTATTGGCATATACCATAAAAAAATGAAAAAGCAGATTTTTATTATCTGTTTTGTAATAAGCTTATTATCTCCTTCTTATTCTTTCGCCTCTCCTCAAATTAACGAATTTTATTCAAGTACTTCAGATGACTGGGTAGAGATTTATAATCCTGATCCTGATCCAGTTGATATGTCAATCTACAAAATAAAAGATTCAACTGACAATAATAAATTAGATCTTTCTGGAGTTGTTTCTCCTCAGGGTTTTATGGTTTTTGAGTGGGCAAATAAATTAAATAATGGTGGAGATATTATAAAATTAGTTCAGATTTCTGATAATTCAGTGGTCGATCAAGTCACCTACGGAAATCAAGGAGGTTTGATTGAGCCAGGTATAAATCAGTCAGCGGGGAGAATTTCTGATGGGGCTTCTAGCTGGACTATTTTTTCAACAGCGTCAAAAAATTCCTCAAATAATTCTTCTCCAACTTTTACTCCACCAACCCCAACGCCTTCAAAAACTCCAACTCCTACGAAAACTCCACCTACACCTAAACCAACTGTAAATACCTCAACCAAGTCCCCAGCTCCTATAAAAAGTTCTACGGCTATTTCTGTAGTTTCAAAGAGTTCGACAAAGGCTTCGTCAAATTTAGTAAATTCTGATAAAATAGCGCAGACATTTAGGAAGGATACATTTGTTGGAATTAGAAACCTGACAGAAACACCCAAAATTTCAAATAAAACCGAAGTATTAGGTGCAACAAGTAAGAAATTCCCATTACTGATTGTACTGGGTGGGCTATTGCTCTTTACTGGAGTTTTATTATTTAGTCTAAGATATATTAGTGTTGAGGAAATTTATGAAAAAATATTTAACAAATAGCGATTCTGAAACAATTAGATTAGGTGAGGAGTTTGCCAATAAACTTACGAATGGAGATGTAGTTATGCTTTCTGGAGATTTAGGTGCGGGAAAGACGACCTTTGTTCAAGGGATTGCTAAGGGATTAGGAATTAAAGATAGAATTTTATCACCAACTTTTGTTTTAGTCAGAGGTCACAATGTTAATTCTGAAAAGTTTGACACTTTAAACCACATTGATTTGTATAGAATCGATGAGCCGCAGCAAATTAAAAAACTTGGAATTTCAGAATTTATTTCTTCGGAAAATTCAGTGACTATTATAGAATGGGCAGAAAAAATAAAAGATTTTGTTCCAATAAAAGGTTATAGGATTAATTTTGTTTACTTTAGCGAAAATAAAAGAGAGATTAATATAGAAAATTTATGAACAATATAAACGAGGCTATAAAAGTAATAAGAGATGGGGGAATTGTAGTCTTTCCGACAGATACTGCATTTGGAATAGGTTGTCGATTAGATTACGAGTCTGCAATTAAGAAATTGTTTGAGATTCGAAAAAGACCAGTGAGCCAAGCGACTCCAGTTTTATTTGATTCTGTTGAAAGGATAAAAAATTATGTTTATCCATTCGATTCGAAAATTGAAGAATTAATGACTGAATATTGGCCGGGAGCTTTAACAATTGTTTTAAAATGCGATAACCGAAAGGTTCCAGAATTAGTTAGGGGTGGCGGGGAGAATTTGGGAGTAAGAATTCCAGATCACGAAATTCCAAGAAAAATAATTGAAGGAGTGGGGGTACCCATTCTTGGTCCATCGGCGAATTTTCATGGAGAGATAACTCCATATAAATTTGAAGAACTTGATAAACAGCTAATAAAACTAGTAGACTTTATGGTAGAAGGAAAAACCAAGGAAGAAAATTTGGCGAGTACTGTGATCGACTGTACAGAAGAGCCCTGGAAAATTATTAGGCAGGGGGCTGTAAAGATCGATTTATGAATAGAATTGTAATTGACACAACTGATAATACTAAGACTCTCATAAGGCTTGAGGGTGACAATGCCACCGACGAAATAATTGAGCCCGCCAAACCAAGGACACAAACAACTCTTCTTCTTGTTGAAAAAATTCTTAAGAAAAATAATATTAATACAAAAAACCTAGATGAGATATTGGTTAATGCTGGGCCTGGATCATTCACAGGAACGAGAGTTGGAGTAGCTATTGCAAATGCATTAGGATTTGGACTAAATATAAAAGTAAATGGTGAAAAAATCAAACAAGTTCTTCCTAAGTACTCGTGATATACTTTTTCTATGCGGGAGTTTTTTTACTGTCTAATCTTTCCCCATCCTAGAAATAATCATAGGGCTCATTTACTTCACCCAAAAGCAATTTTAATTTTAATAGCTTTTTTTATTTTTAGCTCCTTATTTTTTTCATCAAGCTTAAATCCTGTTGCTACTAAAATTAGAGCATATGCAGATATTTCTACTCAGGAACTTTTAAATTTTACTAATCAAAAAAGAGCAGAAAATGGACTTGAAGCATTATCAACAAATTCTCAGTTGAATGATGCGGCGAGTAAAAAGGCAGATGATATGTTTGCTAAAAATTATTGGGCACATAATAGTCCTGATGGGGCTACGCCATGGGTTTTTATAAAGCAATCAGGTTATAACTATGTTTATGCAGGGGAAAATTTAGCGAGGGGTTTTAATTCAGCAAATGATGTGGTAAATGCTTGGATGGCTAGTCCAAGCCACCGAGCAAACGTTTTGTCTTCAAATTTTAAAGATGTGGGTTTTTCTGTTAAATCAGGAGTTTTGAATGGTGAGCAGACATTTTTGGTAGTTCAAGAATTTGGTAGTAAGAATTATGCAGCGGTTGCTAAGAAAGCTTCACCTAGGAAAGCAGCTTCAAGAAAAGTGCTTGGATTTGAAGTTACAAATTTTTCTGTAAATCCTGGAATGTCCAGATCGGGTGAAATCGTAATTGTATTATTGCTTGGATTTATCTCGGTACTGCTTCTTGATTTGGTGCTAATAGAAAGAAAAAAGATTGTTAGATTCGTAGGACATAATTTGGATCACGCAATATTTCTCTTTGCGATAGTAATATGTTTGGGGATTCTGGGAGGAGGAATAGTAATATGAGGAGAAGAGGTCATCTAGTTTATTATTTTTTGCTTTCATCAATATTCCTAGGTGGATTATCTTTAATTTTTTCAGTTTCTCCTGACAGGCAAGCCCAAATGATGATAGTTGTTGGGCTTGGATTTTTATATGTTTTAATAGGTGTTATTCACCATTTGATAAATCATGATTTAGTAGCTAAAATTGTGATAGAATATGTTCTTATTGCGTCCCTCGGGATTGCAGCAGCTTTCTTTATTTTTAAAGGAGGATTTGGAATTTAATATATGAAAGGCGTAATTTTAGCTGGAGGATTAGGTACAAGACTTTATCCTTTAACCCACGTTACAAATAAACATTTACTCCCCGTTTATAATAAGCCGATGATTTATTACCCCATCGAAACTCTGGTTAAGGCGGGGATTAAAGATATTCTCATCGTAACTTCTGGGCCTCACGTTGGGCACTTCCTTGGAATTCTAAAAAATGGAACTGACCTTGGCGTAGAGCATTTGGAATATGCATATCAAGAAAAGCCGGACGGAGGAATTGCAGATGCGCTCGCTCTAGCTGAAAGTTTTGCTGACAATGGTCCTTTAACTGTAATTTTAGGTGATAATACATCTGATGCAAATATCAGTGAAGAGGTTAGAGGGTTTAAGGAAGGCGCAATGTTTTTCTTAAAAGAAGTTCACGATCCAGAGAGATTTGGAGTAGCTGTGTTTGATGAAAATAAAAAAATTATTGCCATTGAAGAAAAACCTAAAGATCCCAAGAGTAATATGGCGGTAACCGGAGTATATATTTATGACAACAAGGTATTTGATTATATTAGGCAAATTGAGCCATCTGATAGAGGACAGCTTGAAGTAACAGATTTAAATAACATTTATATAAAAGATGGAAAAATGTATTGGGCGGAGCTAAATGGATTTTGGAGTGATGCCGGAACATTTGAAAGTCTTTTTGCAGCTACAAAATATTGGGCGGAAAAAGATAAATGAAGATTTTAGTAACTGGCGGGGCAGGGTTTATAGGCTCCAATTTTATCCTCTATTGGTTAAAAAATCATCCACAAGACGAGATTGTTAATTTCGATAAACTAACTTACGCAGGGAATCTAGAGAATTTAAAATCTATTGAAAAAAATCCGAATTATTCATTTATACATGGTGATATTTGTGATAGCCAAGCAGTTAATTTGGCAATGGAAGATATCGATACGGTGGTTCATTTTGCAGCAGAAAGTCATGTAGACCGTTCAATTATGGAACCCGCTTCGTTCGTAGTTACAAATGTGG
Source organism: uncultured Gammaproteobacteria bacterium (assembly GCA_964491185.1). Classification (GTDB taxonomy): domain Bacteria; phylum Patescibacteriota; class Microgenomatia; order Levybacterales; family UBA12049; genus 2-01-FULL-39-10-A. The sequence continues at coordinate 8,484 of CAZBFH010000021.1, read as the reverse complement.
TGGGAACACAAGTTCTCTTGGATTCTGCGCTAAAAAACAATATTAAAAGATTCCATCATATTTCAACAGATGAAGTTTTTGGTGCATTGGATTTAAACAGTACGGATAAATTTAATGAGACTACAAGATATGATCCGCATAGTCCTTATTCAGCAAGTAAAGCAGGATCAGACCATCTGGTAAGAGCTTATTTTGATACTTTTGGTTTACCAATAACAATTACAAACTGTGCAAATAACTATGGCCCTTTTCACTTTCCAGAAAAATTAATTCCACTCGCTATCACAAATTTGATCGAGGGAAAAAAAGTTCCAGTCTATGGCGATGGTTTATATGTTCGCGACTGGCTTTATGTAGAAGATCATTGTCGGGCAATTGAGGTGGTTTTACAAAAAGGAAAAGTTGGGGAAACTTATTGTGTGGGTAGCATGACTCAAGATGTAAATAATTTAGAAGTGGTTAAAAAAATACTAAGGATTATGGGAAAAGATGAGGAAATGATTGAGTATGTTAAGGATCGGCCAGGCCATGATAGGAGATATGCAATCGATTTCTCAAAGATTAAAAATGAGTTAGGATGGGAACCTCTTCACTCTTTTGATGAGTGGCTTGAGTTAACGGTAAAGTGGTATCAGGAGAATGAGAATTGGTGGAAAGATGTAAAAAGCGGAGAATATCAGAAATATTATAATAAGCAGTACGGTAATGATTAATTGCACCTTTGAAAACGATGGGAAGGCTAGTCTCCGTCATGTAGTTGTAAATTTAATTCTTCTAAATAAGGAAAATGAAATTCTACTTGTGAAACGCGCAGCGCATCTTTTGAATGGTGGAATGTGGAGTTTGGTTGGAGGTTTTTTAGATAGAGATGAGGATATTAAGGAAGCATGCATTAGAGAAGTTAAAGAAGAAACAGGATATGAATCGGAAGTCGATGAATTATTAAGAATTGCAGATAATCCTGATAGATCCAAAGAAGATAGGCAAAATGTTGCGTTTGTTTTTATAGCTACAGTCAAAGAAAAAACTGGGGATATGGATGACGAAAACACGGAAGCGAAATGGTTTGATTTTGATAATTTGCCTACGAAAGACAGCTTTGCATTCGATCACTTTGAGAATATCCAGTTGTATTTAAGTTATAAGAAAGAAAAATTTAAAATACCCATAATGGGAAAAATATGAAACCTAAAATTATTGGACTTGGTCTAAATGGACTAGTTGGTAGTAGAATTACAGAGCTTCTTAAAGATAGTTATGATTTTGTAAGCTTGAGTCGCTCAACTGGTGTGGACATAACTGATGCCGAAAGCTTGACTGCTTTGAAAAATTATCCTGATGCCAAATTTGTTCTTCAGTTTTCTGCAAAAGCAGATGTGGATGCTTGCGAAAAAGATAAGGACATGGGTGAAGAGGGAGAGGCCTGGAGAATCAATGTTTCAGGCACGAAAAATGTTGCGGAAATTTGCAGAGAATTAGGGAAAAAAATAGTTTATATTTCTACTGATTTTGTGTTTGATGGTGAAAAAGAAAAAGGAGATTTTTATACCGAGAGGGACACACCAAATCCCATAAACTGGTATTCAAAAACTAAATATGAAGGCGAGAAAAGAGTTGAAGAAAGTGGTGCGCCGTATATAATCTTAAGATTGGCATTTCCCTATCGGGCAGAATTTGAGCCAAAGAAAGATTTTGTCCGCGCAATCATAGATACTTTGAAGAACGGCAACCAAATAAAAGGTGTTACGGATCAAATTTTTTGCCCAACTCTAATTGACGATATTGCCCTTGCGCTTGACGTTTTAATTAAAAATGATGCAACAGGAATTTATCATGCTGTGGGAAGTGAAGCTTTAACTCCATTTGAAGCCGCATTAAAAATTTCAGAAATTTTTGATTTAGACACAGGTTTGATTAAGGAGACTACGAGGGATGAGTTCTTTAGGGACAGAGCTCCAAGACCATTTAATTTGCAGCTTAGAAATGCTAGAATAGATCAATTAGGAGTAGAAATGAAGGGGTTTTCAGAAGGTCTAATGGAAATAAAATCCCAAATTAATCCTCTATGACAATTACTTTTATTGGACATGGTTATGTAGGGCTAGTTACAGCAACTGTATTTGCAGATTTCGGAAACACGGTTTATGTTATCGGGCACACCCCAGAGAAAATTGAAAACCTTAAAAAAGGAATAATCCCTATTTATGAGCCGGGTTTATCTGAAATGGTAAAGAAAAATGTAGATGCCGGCCGCTTATTATTTACCCTTGATTATCATCCTGCAGTTACTGAGTCAGAAATTGTTTTTATCGCTGTAGGAACTCCTCCTCAAAAAACTGGAGATGCTGAGCTTTCAACAGTTTTTTAAGTTGCTAAGGAGATTGGAAAAAATCTTAAAAACCATTTCAAAACTAAACAAAAAAGAAGCCCTCTC
>CAZBFH010000021.1:0-6040 GCA_964491185.1 uncultured Gammaproteobacteria bacterium | reverse complement strand
CAAAGAGCACTGTTCCTGTTGGAACAAATAAAAGAATTGAAAAAATAATTTCTGAATTTAAACCAAAAGATGTAGATTTTGACATCGCTTCAGTTCCCGAATTTTTAAGAGAAGGAACTGCGATTGAAGATACACTTCGCCCAGATAGAATTGTCGTTGGAACAAATAGTGATAAGGCAAGAGATGTGTTAGTTAGTCTTCATAAGCCGATTAACGCGCCATTTGTTCACACAAATCTTGAAACCGCAGAGCTTATAAAATATGCTGCAAATTCCTTCTTGGCTACCAAGATCTCATTTGCAAATGCTATCGCTAAATTAGCAGAATCAGTTAATGCAGATGGTTTAAGGGTGCTAGATGGAATAGGGCTTGATAAGAGAATTGGAAGACATTTTCTCTATCCTGGAGCTGGATATGGAGGAAGTTGTTTTCCAAAAGATGTTAAAGCTTTAATTTCAATTGCATCAGACCATGATTATGACTTCTCGCTTTTAGACCAGGTAGAGGAAATCAACAAGCAGGCTAAAAGAGATATAGTGAGAAAAGCTAGAAAAGTTTTGGGAGACATGACGGGAAAAAAAGTAGCAGTTTTAGGTTTAGCTTTTAAGCCAAATACTGATGACATGAGAGATGCACCTTCAATTGATATCATAGAGCTTCTAAAACAAGAAAGAGCGCATATAACAGCTTTTGATCCACAAGCTATAGAAAATTCTAAGAAAATTTTCGAAGGAATTGAGTTTGGGGAGGACATTTACTCAACTGTAAAAGATGCAGAGCTTTTAATAGTTCTAACAGACTGGAATGAATTTAAAGAAGTGGATCTAGGACAAATAAAACAGCTTATGAAAGAACCAAATATAATTGATGGAAGAAATATTTATGATCCAGAGGAAGCTAAGAAATTAGGATTCTCCTATATTGGAGTAGGACGATGACGAAAGTTTTAATCACGGGAATTACTGGATTTGCGGGAAATTATCTATCAGATTACCTTCTTAAGCAAAATAAATTTGAAGTAAGCGGCACATATCTTAACGATAAAAGCCTTGCTAATTTAGACAACAAAGATTCTCTAAAACTGTATAAGGTAGATCTTCTTGATCCCGATGCGACTGATAAATTAGTACAATACGAAAAACCTGATTATTTATTTCATCTAGCAGCCTTAACTTCCGCTAAGAAGAGTTTTTCAGACCCAAAAGAAACGTTTGTAAACAATGTTTCTGGGCAAATTAACCTACTTGAGTCAATAATAAAAAGCGGACATACTGATACCAAGATACTTGTTGTTTCGTCAGCAGAAGTTTATGGATTAGTTAAGGCTGAAGATCTTCCAATCGATGAAGAAACTCCATTTAACCCAACTAATCCCTATTCCGTTTCCAAGCTTGCTCAAGATTTCCTAGGTCTTCAGTATTTTAATTCTAATAACCTTAATATTGTTAGAGTGCGACCATTTAATCATGTAGGACCAAGACAGGCTCCGCATTTCGTAGTGGCAGCATTTGCAAATAAAATTGCACTTATTGAAAAAGGGAAAGAGTCAGTTATGACTGTTGGAAATCTGGAAGCAAAAAGGGATTTTACAGATGTTAGAGATATGGTAAGAGCATATGTGCTAGCAATCGAGAAAGGAAAAAGCGGAGATGTTTATAATTTAGGAAGTGGAAAATCTCACAAAATTTCTGAGATTCTTGGAATTATGAGAGGCATGAGTAAAACAGAAATAAAAGTAGAGGAGGATCCAAGCCTGATTAGACCGTCTGATGATCCAGAGCTTCTGTGTGACTCGTCTAAGTTCGAGAATCTTACTGGATGGCAACCTGAAATACCAATTGAAAAAACACTTGAAGATACCCTAGAATACTTTAGAGGAATAGTCTAAAATAATTTTATGCCAAAAGCTCTTATTACAGGAATTACAGGACAAGATGCATCATATCTAGCAGAATTTTTACTTGATAAAGGATATGAAGTATACGGGACTACTAGAAGATCAAGTACGGTAAACAATGAAAGAATTAAGCATATTGAAGATAGGATTCATATTCTTTCCGGAGATCTTTTGGATCAAAGTTCCCTAGTCTCCGCACTTCAGGTCTCTCAACCAGACGAAGTTTATAACTTAGCAGCTCAATCATTTGTTAAAGCATCTTGGGATCAACCGGTTTTAACTGGTGAATTTACAGCAATTGGAGTTACTAGAATCTTGGAAGCGGTTAGAAATGTAAATCCTAAAATAAAATTTTATCAGGCTTCCTCATCTGAAATGTTTGGAAAAGTTGTAGAAATTCCGCAAAAAGAAACGACTAGATTTTATCCAAGGAGTCCATATGGAGTTGCTAAAGTTTATGGTCATTATATAACTCTTAATTACAGAGAGAGCTTTGATATGTTTGCTTGTTCAGGAATTTTATTCAATCATGAAAGTCCAAGGAGAGGATTAGAGTTCGTTACAAGGAAGATAAGTCATGCCGTTGCCAGGATTAGTCTTGGAAAACAGGATAAATTAGAATTGGGAAACTTAGATGCAAAAAGAGATTGGGGATTTGCAGGTGATTACGTAGAAGCAATGTGGATGATGCTCCAGCAAGATAAGCCTGATGATTATGTGGTGGCAACTGGAGAAGCTCACTCTGTTCAAGAATTCGTAGAAATAGCGTTTAATTACGTAGGAATTTCTGATTGGCAAAAATATGTAGTTTCAAATGTTGGTGCACATCTTAGACCTGCTGAAGTTGATCACCTTATTGGAGATGCGACAAAAGCTCGGAAGGAATTAGGCTGGGTGCCAAAGACAAGCTTTAGGGAGCTGGTTGAGATGATGGTTAAATCAGATTTAGAGCGCGAGAAGAGGAACGAAGGTTAAATGCAAACGGTTATTGTAGCTGGCGGGGCGGGTTTTATAGGGGTCCATCTCTGTGAATCACTTTTAATTGATGGATATAAAGTGATTTGTGTCGATAATTTTCTTACAAGCAACGAAGGCAAAATAAAAGATTTAAGAAATAATTCTAATTTTTCTTTTATAAATCATGACATCACAAAACCACTTGATATTGATGAAAAAATTGACTATATATTTCATTTAGCTTCTCCAGCAAGTCCAAATCATCACAGTAGAATTAGTTATCATGCGCTTCCAGAAGAGACAATGCAATCTAACACTACTGGAACTTTTAATCTTCTTAGGCTTGCTGAAAAAAATGAAGCGAGATTTTTATTTGCATCCACTTCAGAAGTGTATGGAGATCCTAAAGAAAATCCTCAAAATGAAGATTACAGAGGAAATGTATCAACAATAGGTCCTAGATCAGTTTATGATGAAGCGAAAAGATTTGGCGAAACTATAACTGCATATTTTGGAAGAGAAAAGAATGTAGATGTTAGAATTGCGAGAATTTTCAATACATATGGACCCGGAATGCTTCCTGAAGATATGAGAATGATAATCGTTTTTATTACTCAAGCATTAAAAAACGAGCCCATTTCTATGTTTGGAGACGGGTCTCAGACAAGATCGCTTAACTATGTAGATGATACTGTTGAAGGTTTAAAAAGATTTATGTTTGCTCCAGATTTGAAGGGAGAGGTAATAAATATTGGATCTGATGAAGAGCATTCTGTTAAAGAATTTGCAAATCTAATTAAGGAAAAGTCAGGTTCATCTAGTGAAATTACAGAAAGTGAAGAACTGCCTCAGGATGATCCTAAAGAGCGAAAACCAGACATAAGAAAAGCTAAAAGATTACTTGATTGGTCTCCAAAAGTTCCACTTGTTGAGGGAGTTGAGAAAACTATACAATATTTTAAGAGTCTATGAATGCTGTAGTAATAATTCCAACATATAACGAAAAAGGAAATATTGAAAAACTTTTAGAGGTTCTTGAGAAAGAAGTTTTTCCTCAAATTAAAAATTATGAGATGAGTATTCTTGTTGCTGACGACAATTCTCCTGATGGAACTGGAGATTTGGTAAGAGACCTCATGAAAAAATGGAAAAACATACAGTTAATAACAGGAAAAAAAGAAGGCTTGGGTGCAGCTTATATTAGAGGTATGGATTATGCAATTTCTAATATGAAAGCAGATGTAGTATTTGAAATGGATGCGGATTTTTTCCATGATCCTAAGAAAATTCCTGATTTTTTGAAGAAAATTGACGAGGGGCATGATTTTGTTATAGGTACTCGTTATAGTAACGGTGGATCAATTCCTTCTAATTGGGGATTTCATCGAAAATTTTTATCAGTTGTAGGAAATCTTGTGATAAGAAGTATTTTAATGCGCTTTTATATTCATGACTGGACCGGTGGGTATCGCGCAATTAAAAAAGAAGTGTTTCTTAAGGAGAAAGAAAGAATTAGGAAATTTAAGGGTTATACTTTTCAGGTTGGATTTCTTCTCTCAGCAGTAGAAGATGGATATAAGATTGCGGAGATTCCATTTTCTGCAACGGATAGAGTGGCTGGGAGGTCTAAAATCCCCGCTGGTCAAACTATCGTTCAGACTCTATCGTTTGTAATAGTCGCAAGGATGAAGGAGTTAATACATTCTCCATTTTTGAAATACGCAATCACAGGATTTGTGGGATATTTAATTAATGCAATTTCACTTGAAATTTTGTCGGAAATGTTTGGATTCCATCCATTGCCCGCTTCAGCAATTGCTGCAGAATTATCAATTGTTTGGAATTTTATAGTTAATAATTATTGGGCTTTTGGAAATCAAAAGATTACCAATCCGTTAAAAGTCTTAATAAAATTCCCTCAATTCAACTTAGTGTCTTTGGGTTCACTAGTTTTGATAACATCGACTGTTTTTATAGGAACTCATTTATTTGGAAATACCACTATGGTAAGGCAAATTGCGCTAGTAATAGCAATTGGGTTTTTTGTTATTCCATACAGCTATACAATGTATAATATCTTTATATGGAAAAGATGGCACATCTCTTCAATTTCAAAACTCCAGGAAAAATTAGGTTAAGGCCTGAATCTTTTCCGATTTTTATAATCTTATTATTAGGATTCTTTTTGCGTTTTTACCGAGTTAGAGACTATATAGTTTTTTTAGGAGATGAGGGGCGTGATGCGTTAGTAGTTTATAACATTCTTCATGGTGATTTAACTCTCCTAGGTCCCACTTCTTCAGTTGGTGGTTTCTTCTTAGGTCCTATCTATTATTACCTCATGACTCCTTTTATGTTTCTTTCTCATTTTGATCCAGTAGGACCAGCCATTATGGTGGTTCTGTTTGGTGTCGCAACAATCTATTTAGTGTATAAAATTGGTCATGAATTTTTTAATCCACTTGCTGGAATAATAGCGGCATTCCTGTATGCAATTTCACCAGTTGTGATTACTTACTCTCGTTCTTCCTGGAATCCAAATGTGTTTCCATTTTTTACAATTTCTACTCTTTATGTCTTGTATAAAGCAGTTGTAAAAAATAAAATTTCCCTGTTTATTCTCGCAGGATTTTTAATGGGAATAAATTTACAAATCCATTATCTGGCAACATTTGTTGGAGCAATTGTATTTTTCTATTCGCTTATAGCGGGATTTGAATTAAAAATTTCATATCTAAAAATTTTAATAAAAAGGTACCTTTGCTTACTTGCAGGATTTATGATTGGTTTCTCGCCTTTTTTAGCATTCGAAATAAGACACCAATTTGCAAACACAAAAAATATTTTAGAATTTATTTTTAACTCTCCTGACACCGGCGCATCTGGGCAATTTTTAATTAATGTTCAACACGTTTTTATTAGACTTTTTGGAGGATTAGTTCTGTCTTATCCAGACTTTTCTAAGTTCCATAAATTTGATCCAAATATTTTACAAATCTGGTTAGTTGTGTCTGCATTTTTAGGTTTGGTTTCACTCATCTTCTTTTTGATTTTATTTATTAAAGCCAGAAAGGAAAGTTTAGAATTAAAAAAATTCCTATTAATTTTTATTTGGACAGTTTTAGGAATTGGACTATTTGGACTATATAAAAAATCTATTTATGACTATTATTTAGGCTTTATTTT
>CAZBFH010000020.1:0-18909 GCA_964491185.1 uncultured Gammaproteobacteria bacterium | reverse complement strand
TTTTTATTATCTTTGCTTTCCCATCAATTATTTCTATGCTGTCTTTAGGTTCTTCTTCCATAAATCTTATCGACCAAATTGGAGACACTTCCCCAGTGTCAGTTGTTCCTTTAAATTCATTTTCAAAATAATTATCCGTGAATGACTTGTCGTAAGCTTTTGCATGCCAATAGGAAAAGGTAGGTATAATTGCAGCAAGAATTATTAAAACTACAATTATATTTTTGTTAAGCCTTGAAACAAAAATAGCGCCAATTATCGAAGTGCAGAATGCTACTATTGCGAGAAATCTCCACGGGAATTGAATCTTAGGAAGTGTAGTTAAGATTTCCCAGATAAAATTTGACTCTTTAATCATTAAGAAGATACTTCCGGTTAGAATGATTAAAGTTCCTAAATAGAGAATCTTTTGTTTCTCGTTTTTTTTAAATATTCTTCTAAAAAATATTAATGAAAATAGCACTAAGGTTAAATGAGCGATTCCTATCTGGACAGTAAATATTCCAGATCCCCCAAAAATCCATGGTCCATAAAGAAATGATATTGGATCAACGAAATGCTTTGAATATTCGCCTACTGTTAAAATATCTCTTAAAGTGTATTTTCCCTCCATAAACGCTGGAAACCAAAAATAAAAACTAAGCAATGCTCCATAGCCTAATGATGTGAGCGTAAGGATAAGTTTCTTCTTTGATTTATTTTCAATAAATAAAAATAAAGAATAAAAAATAATGAATGGAATAAATAAAAGACTTATTGCGTTATGAGAAAGAACTAATAGCATAAATGAGATTGCAGAAAAAAGTAACAGTAGGTAATAGGATTTTAAAAACGAATCCTTATTAAGTTTATTTAGTTTTAATAAAGCGTAACCAATTAGGGGTAAGAAAACGAAAGCCATGTGTTCGCCTAATGCTCCCCTAATATATAGATCTACGAATCTGTACGGAGCATAAAGATAAAGAACTGCGGCAACAATACCAGCGTTTTTTCCTAAAAATTCTTTGATCCATAGATACATAAAAATTCCACTAAGAGTGTATGAGATTGCCAGTAATGCTTTTATGCTGTCTGTATAGCTTAATCCTAAAAGGTGTAGTATTGAGCCAAGATAGGATGGGAGTGGATAGACAAACATTAGAACTGGATTTCCAAATCCTAGATTTAGATTGCCTGCCCATCTCGGTATGATTATTCCCTCTGACAGGCTTTGATAAAAGCTCGCAAGTCTTCCGCCGTGCAACCAGGCGTCGTGTGTAACTAATAATCCAGGGGTCATTAAATCAAACAGGGGAATTAGAGAAATTAGAAATACGAATATAAGCCCCTTATCAATTTTCATTTGAATGCATTACCTAGTTGTAGAAATTTTTTTGTGAAGAAGCAAGATGATTGTTATGGAAATAAAAGCCATTAGAGAAAGAAAAGGAATTGTAATAAATCCTAGCCATTCAATCTGTTTTGTTGTGCATGATATTCCGAGCGTGCATGGAGCAAGATTCTCGGGAATTATTTTGTAATACAGGAGATTATGATATACAGCAATTATAGTTCCGATTATACTTAGCGGAAGAGCAAAGAATGGAATATTTTTATCCTTTTTCCAAATTCCAACTGCAAAAATAATAACTAACGGATACATGAAAATTCTTTGATACCAACATAGAAGGCATGGTGGGAGTTTTAGTACTTCACTAAAATATAAGCTTCCAAGAGTTGATGTTAGAGAGAGTATTAATGAAAATTGTAGTAGATTATTCTTTAGAAATTTCATTGATTTATCAGCTGATTATACCTTCTTTTAGATTATATATAAAGTGTTTTTAGGGATTTATTCGACGTAGTTATAGTCCGAAGAGTTGGACGAGTAATCAGTTTCATATTCGGAATTATTATTGCCGATATTAATAATTCCAGAAAAATAAAGCAATCCATAGATAATTCCCCCAACGATTAGATAAAAAAATACCCAATGCCAAATTGGTCTTTTCCCGTATGTTTTTCTAGGTTTAGCCATAGGGGAATTATGATGCAAGCTTAAGATATTGTCAATTTGATAGAATATACTCATGAATAGACTTTCAAATATTAATGAAGATTATTTGCGTAGTATAATTTTTGGTTTCCAGGACTCCTTAGTCTCGACTACTGGGGTAATTGCAGGAGTAGCAGCAGGAACGCAAAATAAAGAATTGGTTATTCTTGCCGGAATTGTAACCATTACTGTTGAGTCTTTATCGATGGGGGCAGGACAATACATGAGTGAAAAGTCAGTTCATCAAATGGATAAAACAGGAAAGCATACAGATAGTTTAATGGTTGGAGGAGGTCTAATGGCTTTGTCATATGCTCTAGGAGGATTAGTTTCTTTAACTCCAATTATTTTCTTAAGATTACCATTATCTGCAACAATTAGCATAGGCGCTGCTTTGGCTGGGCTTTTTATATTAGGACTTTTTAAGGCACATATCGTAAAAGTAAATCCATTAAAATCTGCAATTGAGATTTTAATTCTTGGTGGAGCGGCAACTTTAATGGGGCTTTTAGTAGGGAAATTTTTTAAAGTTTAATTAAAAAAGATAAATAAAATTACTGCGATCGTAATTCCTACTGAAACAATACTAAATCCAATTGAAAGATTTTTGACCCAGTTATACTCTGATTTTTTGTCCATTAATTATTTCAACAATTTCCTTTGATAATTTTTCAGGATCATGTCTTATGATTCCCCGTCTTAAGGCGTCATTTTTATCAGCTTTTATAATTATATCTTTTATCAAATTTTTTCTTATTACGTTATATTCTGAATCCCCTAGATTATCCTCAACTGGATTTTCGTTAAAATCTTCATACCATTCTAGGGTAGCTTCTCTTGGCATTTTGGAATTAATCAGGATAAAATCTACGACTCCTTTTCCAAGATATTTCTCTAAATTTTCAATATGGTCTTTTGCTGTGTAATTAGTTGTTTGTCCATATTTAGTCATAAGATTCATTACAAATATTTTTTTTGCTTTTGAATTTTTTATCACTTCAGATACACCTGTTACTAATAAATTTGGGATTATGCTTGTATAGAGATCTCCTGGACCAATCAAGATGAAATCTGCTTTTTCTATTGCTTTTTTTGCGTCTTCATTTAATTCTGCTTCTGGTTTTAAGTATGCTTTTACAATTCCTGATCTTTTTTTCATTTTTTCTAAAACATCTATATGTGTTTCTCCAACTATTGAAGTACCATCTTCAAGATCAACGCAAAGATTTGTATTTTTTGTGAAAGTAATTGGAACTACATTTCCCTTAATTCTTAATATTTTTCCTACTTCTGAAATTGCCTTTTTCATACTACCAGTGTTTTTTTCTAGAGTCGAAAGAAAAATATTTCCAAAACTATGTCCCTTAAGGCCTCCCTCTTCAAATCTATAATTGAACATATCTCGCATTAATTTAGAAGATTCTGAAAGAGCGACTAAGCATTGTCTAATGTCTCCTGGGGGAAGTACTCCTAATTCATCGCGCAGTTTTCCACTTGACCCACCGCTATCCATCATCGTGACTATAGCAGTTAGTTTAAAATTAAATTTTTTTAGGCCCTCAAGAGCTACGTAGCTTCCTGTGCCTCCTCCGATTGTTACAACTTTTGGTATCTTAGTCATATATTAAACTTTTTAATTCTGTTAAATCTTTAATCTTAATTATATCTGAATTTTCAAATTCATTTTTTCGATCAACTAAAATTAAATTTACATCTGTATTTATTTTTCTTATCGCCTCTAAAACTTCTAATTCGTTATCTATAAAATAAATATTTAGATCTTGATAAATTTCTAATATGTCACTAATTTTATCGAGTTTATTTTTAAAAATATGAATATCGTCAGTTTCTATAAGTCCGGAAAGAAAAGAAATTTTTTGTTTTTGAAAACTTTCTTCACCTTTAGAAAAAATTCCAATATTCCCAATTCTTCCTAAATCTTTAATGACTGAAGCGTCTTTATACACGTTTTTATTAAATAAATCAATATTCCAGAAGATTTTTTCTAGAGATGTGCGATTTATATCTGGAAAATTTTCAATAAGCTTATCTAAGAAGTTAGTTGGATTAAAATATCCGATCTCAATTTTTGTTTCAAGGTAAATATTTTTTATTATATTTAATTTATTTTCGTTGAGTTTGAAAACTTCTATCAAATCGTTATAAAAATCATCAAGAAAAGATTTAGGGTTAAATACGGTTTCATCAATATCAAAGAGGAGAATTTTGCCTTTCATTTAATAGTTTCTTCGTTTAAATGAACTCCAAATACATTTGTTAACGGAAAAACTTTAGTTTTTTTTGAAAGTATAGTTCCTGGGTTTAAAACAGAGTTTACTCCGATTCTTGATAAGTCTCCAATTATAGCGCCCAATTTAGTAAGACCAGTTTCAATTTCTTCACCTTCGTGTTTTACTCTAATTTTTGCTCCATCTAGTCTAAAATTTGCAGTAATTGCGCCAGCTGAGAAGTTAACATCATTTCCAATTATACTATCGCCAACATAATTAAAGTGAGCGATATGTGTGTTATCGAGAACAACCGAATTTTTTAATTCCACACTGTGGCCTATGTGTACGTTGTCGCCTAAAATAACATTTTCTCGAATATATGCTCCATGTGCGATAAAACAATTCTTTCCAATAATTGCCGGGCCTTTGATGAGCGCTCCTTCTTCAACGACTGTCCCCTCTCCCAAAGTAACATTTTGCGAAGAGTTATTTTTAATAAAATTTGAGATATTAGAAAGAACTTCCCAGACGTTTTCTACTTCGAAAATTGACTTATGTTTGAAGCTGGAAAGATCAAAAAATAGACTTGGATTAAACGTGTTTTTCATGGCTAAATTATAACATAAAAAAGGTATTATAATGGCAATATGGAAAAAGCAACATTCGGAGGAGGCTGTTTTTGGTGTACAGAAGCAATATTTCAAAGACTTAATGGAATTAAGTCCGCAGTGCCGGGTTATTCAGGAGGAGATTTACCAAACCCAAGCTATGAACAGGTTTCAGAGGGTAATACTGGGCACGCTGAGGCAGTTCAGATTGAGTTTGATCCGAAAATAAGTCCTTTTAGAAAAATTCTTGAGGTCTTTTTTTATACCCACGATCCAACGACTCCAAATCAACAAGGGAATGATATGGGTCCACAATACCGATCAAGTGTTTTTTATCATAATGAAGCTCAGAAAAATGAAACAGAAGCTTTAATACATGAATTAGAAGATGCTAAAGTATTTTCCAAACCCATCGTTACAATAGTTGAGCCATTCAAAAATTTTTACGAAGCTGATGACTATCATAAAAATTATTATGAGCGAAATAAAGATGCGATGTATTGCAGTTATGTGATTGGTCCAAAAATTCACAAGCTTTTAGAAAAATACGGAAAAGATATTAAAGATGAATATAAAGAAAATTAATGGTAAAATAGGTATAGGAGGAAATTATGGCAAAGTCTAAAAGAAAAACACTTGGTAAAGGCCCATTTGCAAAAAGAAAAAAAGGAATAAGACGCGGAACTGGAAGATAATTATCCGAAAGTAAAAGCGAAAACTTCTACTCCTTCATTCTGGAATTCTAATTTAAGGGTATGATTTTCAGTTTTGTTCAATTTAACCAAATCATAAAGTCTGTCAGAATTAACAGTAACTATTCCGTTTTTTATATCAACTCCTGATTGGCTTTGTGTAATTAGTTTTCCATCAATATAAACTTTTATTTTTTTTGGTTTTTCATCAGAAGAGCGCATAACTAAGAAAACTCGATCTGCGTTAAAATTATATTCAAGAATAGAGTTTGAGGAGCTTGTAGAATATTCATTTGAAACATTCCATTTTCCACCAAGTGTAAATTTATTTTTAGGAACATTTTTTTCTAAAGTAAAAGATTGGTCTCCATTTGAAGCTTTTCCATTTGGGTGAAGATAGAGCATTCTTTCTGATCCTAAGTAGGTTTCAGGAGATAGTGATTCAAAAGCTACTTTTTTTTCGTCATTGTTAATTTCTGCAGATATTTCATTTCCGGCATCTTTTAAAAGATTTTGAATTACTTTTTCAGTGGCGTCATATTCTCCCTCACCGAAATGGAAGTATCTAATTTCTCCATTCTTATCAATTAAATATTTTGCTGGCCAATATTGATTGGAATATGCACGCCAAGTAGAAAAATCATTATCCTGAACTACCGGATAAGTGATTTCGTAGTCAGAAATTGCTTTTATTAAATTATTTAAATTTTTTTCAAATTCAAATTCAGGCGAATGGACACCAATTATTACAAGTCCTTTATCTTTATATTTTTCATTCCAATCTTTTAAGTATGGGAGAGTTCTAATGCAATTTATGCAGGTGTAAGTCCAAAAATCTACAAGAACCACTTTTCCGCGGAGACTTGATATTAGAAGAGGGTTTGAATTAATCCACTCTCCTCCAGGAATTATTTCAGGAGCTTTCCCATAATTTCCAAGAGTTGCAGAAGGATAACTTGAATTATCGCTTCGACTCCTAAATACTTCATTAAGTTGATTTTTTACTGTATTGTTCTCTTCAATTTGTGTTAGCCCAGTTCCGTAAGAGGGAAATCTATCTAAAATGAAAACCTGGAATTTTCTATCAATATTAAAAAAGATTCCAACGGCTGTGAATATCATAAGTATCCCAAACGCTTTTTGGATTTTCTCAGTATTTGGAAGTAGCCATGGAATTTTTTGAAGAAGACCGCGCCCACCAATCATAATTGCAAACATTGGAGTTGCTGTGCCTAGGGCATATGAAAGAGTTATGAAAAAAGCCGCAAAATTAACAGTGCTTGTTGCAGCAAGTGTAATAACGGAGGCGATTATAGGTCCAACACAAGGAGTCCAGACGAGACCAAGGCTTAGGCCTATAAATACTCCACCATGAAAGCCTTCATGATTGCCTTTGACTGCAAATTTTCCGGAAAGACGCGAGAATAATCTTTCCATAAAAACTTGAAATTGCGGAAGTAAAAGGCTTATTCCAAAAATTAAAATTATTACTATTGAAACTATTCTCAATACGTCAGCGGAAATTCCGGTTGCCTTAACTAATACAGAAAGGAAAAGCGTGAATAGCGTGAAGCTTAGGACAAAGCCTATCACAATTCCCAATGGTTTTCTTTTTGATCCAAAACTTCCCGATAAAATAATTGGGAGAATCGGAAGAATACACGGGGAAAGAATTGTTATTATTCCAGCTAAAAATGCAAAAGCAATGAGTATAAGCATGATTCTTTAATTATAGTAGAAATTCTACTTTTAATTCAGTGTGGAATATTAAAATAAATATGTTAATATATTTTTGCCTGCTTTATAAATGGCAAATAAAAGAAAACCAATCAAAAGAATAAATAATTTTCTTTTCTCAAAATCTTTTCTACCAGTACTAATTACTTTTTTTCTAAGACTTTTAGTAGTTGTTGCCCTTATTGGTTTTTTTGGTGGGATAGTTAAAACACTTTTGAGCTTGCAATTGCTTTTTGATCATAGCGTAGAAGAGTCTTTAAGAGAACTACTGTTAAATGTAATCACTCTTCTTGCTGTTGTTGAAGTAATAAGAACTGTAATGAGTTATTTAAGCGAAGGACGAGTAAAGGTAACTTTTATAGTTGATACAGTTCTCATAGTTATGCTTAACGAGATAATTTCGCTTTGGTTTAAAGGCCCAACTTTAATAAGCGTAATTATTTTGGTTATAATGATTGTGGTATTAATTTTTGTTAGGCTTTTGGCAATTCGTTTTTCCCCCGATGGTGATTAGTTTTAGCGTAAGAATGGTTTATGTCTACTTGTTTAGATTTTCAATCTATGTTTAAATCTGTAGAGTGAAAAATCGTATACATTACGGATTACTTTATTTAGGATTATTACTAGTTCTTATTCCAATATCAATTTATAAATTGGCCTCTTCTCAGGACAAGGAGCCTTTGGGTAAAAAGGTTCTTTCAGCAAACAACTCTCTAATACCTACTTTAGTCCCAGAGAAAACAAAGGAAAGTAAGCTTAGTGAAATAACAAATCAATACATTGCTTCTGAGGAAGGTGAATACTCAGTGATTATTAAAAATTTAAAAACAGATGAGGAGTACAAATATAATCCTAATAAAAAATATGACAGTGCGAGTCTTTATAAGCTTTGGGTAATGGCCGCAGTATATCAAGAAATTAAAGATGGAAAACTTAATGAAGACGATGTGTTAAGCGCAGAGAAAAGTTCTCTCAACGATACGCTCTCGACTGTAACTCCTACGCCAACGCCAGTTGGTTTTACTCCAGATCCAACTAGTGGAGAACCAGAAAAGATAAGCATGACTGTTGGAGAGGCATTAGAGAAGATGATTACTGTTTCGGATAATTATGCAGCAGTTCTCTTGTCTTCGAAAGTCGGTAGTAAAAAAATAGTCAATTTTATTAAAGATTCTAAATTTACAAATTCAAATTATAAGCAACCACCTCAGACATCGGCTCAAGACATTAGCTTATTCTTTGAATCTTTATATAAGGGAGAAATTATTGATTCTGATTATTCAGGCTTAATGATTGATCTATTAAAAAGACAAACACTGAATGACAGAATTCCTAAATATTTAAATGGCGTAGAAGTCGCACATAAAACAGGTGAATTATTTGGATCAAAACACGACGGTGGAATTGTCTATTCTCAAAATGGAGACTATATAATAGTAGTTTTGTCTGATACAAAGGATTATAAAAAAGCTGCAGAAAATATCGCGAAATATTCAAAAGCAATATATGAATATTTTGAATAGTCTTAATCTAAAAACTTAAAATCAAGTTTTGTAATAAGAGAATTTTTTTTCTGTAAGTGGGAATTTCTAATATTTTTTCTATAGTACTCCTGGACAATTATCTTTGAATAGTCGTTAACTTTTTGCAAGAATTCAATCCCGTTTAAATGATCGTATTCATGTTGAATAACTCTTGCTAAGATTCCATTCGCTCTTAATTTAAATTTTTGTCCTTTTTCATCAGTTGCTTCAACTTCGATTTCTTCTGGACGAAGTACTGGGCCAAAGATTGCTCCATTGGCAACGCTTCCGCACCCCTCATATATTAAGTTTTCAGATTTTGATTTATATGTAATCTTAGGATTTATGTAAATTCTTAATTTGTCTGTTTTCCCAAGTTTTCTTGCTTTTGTATTAATACAATGCGTTATAAAAACCATGTAATTTTCGCCAATTTGTGTTGATGCGATTCCAATTAAGTCAGCACTTTTATTTGTTGAGATAAGATCCTTAATTAGTTTTTGTATTATTGGAGATTTATAATCTTTAACAATTTTATTACTTGCTTTTAATTTTGGATCACCAGCTTGGATTACTTTTTTAACAGCCATATCGATTGAAATTATATCACTTTTAAAATGTCCTTGACTTGACAGGCAAATTTCATATATAAGTTGTATATATTATGGCAGTAATAAATAAAAAGTCTTCAAAAACTGCCAAAACGACGCTAAAAAAATCTTTAAATAAATTCGCATTAATTAGTGTTTTTGATAAAACTGGAATTGTTGAATTTGCGAAAATAATAGATACATTAAATTATAAAATTATTTCAACTGGTGGAACTGCAAAAGCATTAACCGAAGCAGGAATAAAAACAATTCCTATACAAGAAATAACTGGAAATCCAGAAAGTTTTGACGGCAGAATGAAGACGATTAGTTTTCAAATAGAAAGTGGAATCTTATTTGATAGAAAAAATTTGAAACACGTAAAAGAAGCAAAAAAATTAAAGATAAAATCAATTGATGTAGTAGTCTGTAATCTTTATCCTTTTGAGAAAACAATTTCGGGTCCTAAAGTAAGCTTAAGTGATGCCATAGAAAATATTGATGTTGGAGGTCCTACTATGATTAGGGCAGCTGCGAAAAATAATAAAAATGTCTTGGTGATAACTGACCCGAATGATTATGGGAAGATTTCAGAGTTATTAAGTAGTGGAAAAATTGATGAAGATGTTAGGCTAAATCTTAGCGCAAAAGCATTTAGACATTTATCTTTTTATGATTCACAAATTGCAAATTACTTAGACTTTGGGAAAAATAATTTCGTAAATGAAATTGCGATTCCTGGTAGAAAAATTATTGATCTTAGATATGGAGATAATCCTCATCAAAAAGCCGCAGTGTATATAGAGCCAAACACTAACAGT
This sequence comes from uncultured Gammaproteobacteria bacterium, assembly GCA_964491185.1. GTDB lineage: Bacteria > Patescibacteriota > Microgenomatia > Levybacterales > UBA12049 > 2-01-FULL-39-10-A. The sequence goes on along the minus strand of CAZBFH010000020.1, from coordinate 8,672 downwards.
CCACTTTCAAGACTTGAAAAAATTACAGGGAGAGATTTATCTGCAACTAATTTTATTGATATCTCTTCAGGCCTTGAATCAGTAAGAATTTTTAAAGAACCAGCTGCAGTTGTAATAAAGCATAATAGTCCGTCCGGAGTTGCCCTTGCGGATAATCCTTCAGAAGCGCTTAAGCGAGCCGTTGCCGCAGATCCAGAATCTGCATTTGGTGGAGTTATAGTTTTAAATGAGCCAATTGATCTAAAAACAGCAAAAACATTTGCCGGATTTAAAGAAGAAAATGGGGTTTTAATCGATATTATTGCGGCACCCAGCGTTAAAGACGAAGCAGTAGAGTTTATTAAACAGATTAGAAAAAGTACAGGAGTCTACGTCTTTGGGAAAATTCCTAAAAGAAGATCTAATAATAAGCACTTAAGATTTTTTGATGGAGGATTTGTAGCACAGGACTTCGATGATGATTTAAATTTTAAGAATTGGAAAGTGGTAACTAAAAAAAAGCCAACTACACTTCAATTGAGGCAGATGAAGATTGCCTGGGGATTTATTGGGAGAATTAAATCAAATACTATCTTAGTGGTAGATAAAGATTTACCCATGACAAGAGGAATTGGTTCTGGGCAAACTTCTCGAGTAAGATCTACGAAGATTGCATTAGAGCAAGCGGGTAAAAATGTAAAAGGAGCAATTTTAGCAAGTGATAGTTTTTTCCCATTTGATGATAGCTTGAAGCTTGCTGCAAAAGCTGGAATAGGTGCGATAGTTCAGCAAGGAGGAAGTGTTAATGATCAAGCATCAGTTGATGAAGCAAATAAATCTGGTATTCCAATGGTCTTCACAGGGCAGCGAAAATTCTGGCACTAATTACAAATACTTTTCAATATATTCTAAGTGCTCCTCGTATGTAACTGAGCAATGTATCTCTCTGTTTTTGTCATGGAGATAAAATATGCAATCTGTTTCTTCAGGATTAAGAACAGCATTAATCGCTGCGATGCTTGGATTAGAAATTGGATAAGGCGGGAGACCAGAATATTTATAGGTATTATACGGTGAATCAATACTCCTTATATCAGAACCAGTTACTACTGACCACCATTTTCCGTCAGTCTTTCCTTTTGCATATTGGATAGTAGCATCAATATCAAGTTTTTGATTGTTATCAAGTCTGTTCCACAGAACCCCAGCAATTAAAGGCATGTCCTTTTCGCTACCTGCTTCTCTTTGAATGAGAGATGCAATTTTAATTGCAGTTGTCCATTTGATATTTTTTTCAGCAAACTTATCATAATAGTCCGCAAGCTTATTGTTAAAATTATTTATCATTCTTGCAGCAATTAATTGTCCATTTTCTTTAACGGGAATTAAATAAGTATCAGGAAAATAGACGCCCTCAGTGTATTCATCTTTTTGGGTAGTATACTCTTTGTTCCATTTTTCTAATTCTTCATCGCTCCAGTTGAATGTTTCCTTAAGTCTTTCGCCGATTTGTTCTTTTCTCATTCCAGGAAGAACAGTTACCCATTTTAAATCAGGTCCATCTGATAGTGCGCTAGCTATTTCCCATACATCCATATTTTTGGAAAGATAGTATCCGCCTGGTTCAATTTTATTTTTTCCTTTTATTGTCATAGCAACTTCAAATGCAGTCATAGATTTTACAAAACCTGCTTCCTCAAGTTTTAAGCTGGTCACGTCTCTTTTATCTGAATCTAAAGTGAATATTTCAATTTTGATGCTCTTTCCAGGAGCGGAAAATTGATTTAAGTAGGCAAAGATTATAGTTAAAGAAATAAATACCGTAAATAATAAAAATATTTTTTTCATGGAGACATATTATACCAGTTATTTATGAAGCTAAGAAATAAAATATCCTCTTGAGAAAAAGAATGTTAAAATTGATAAAAGAGCGATTGAAATTACAAAATAAATGAGTCTAAGTCTTGCCCCAATTATTCCTACGGAAATATATATTATGAATGCAACTAGGATGTATCTAGGTAATGCGCTAAATGTTCCTGACGAAGCAGGAATTAATACTGCTAAGAAAGAAAAAAGAATATATGAAAAACGAACTCTTTTTTTTAGGGCGTAAACTGTAACAGTAGAAATAAAAATAAAACTCCCGATCTCGAGAAGAGCAATCCACCACTCAAATTGATTAGTAGAGGTTGTCAGTAATATTTTTATGTATCTATATATTGTTTGTCCAAAGAAAATAAAGCTATCAACAGATCTATTGTTAAGAAAATTTCCTTGGGCTTTTATAAAATATAAAAAGTTACCTTCTTGTATTTGATTATAGATTGAATAAAAAATTAGACCTGCAGGTGTTGCCCATATGCCACTTTTTATGAAGTTTTTAATCGACCAATCGCGACTTTTGTAAAATTCATAAATTAGAACTGGGAAAATGCAGATTCCTACAAATCTAGTTAGCGTTAGGAGTGATCCTAAAAAACTCGCTAGAAGCCATTGTTTTTTTCTAGCAAAGTAAAGAGATGAAAAAAGTAGTAATAAGAATAAGCTTTCGCTGTAAATTGATCCTAAGAAAAAAGAAGTTGGGAAAAAAAGTAAGCTTAGAATAGAAATTTTTGTTTGTTTTTCTGAAAAATCCAAAGACAATAATTTATAAAAAGCAATAAGGGAAAGAAAAAAAGCTAAGTTAGAAACTAATAGCCCAGCAAAAAAATACGCGTTGTCGAAGTTTTGCTTGGCACCAAAAATATTCGCAACGGGTTTTACTAGAGTTGGTAAAAGTGGAAAGAAGCCGTAATTATTAGAGTATCCGTTGGATGCGATTGTAAGGTAGTGAAGGCCATCAAAATTTGCCCACGGAGAAAGTAAGAGCTTATCTGTAATATTTCTGTCATTTGAATTTCTTGCGTCGTTAATATTTGTATATTCATATCCAGATCTGTAGTCTAGTTTTTTTTCTGCAACAAAAATTGGAGCAAAAAGTAGGAGACGCCAAATTATAAAAGATAAAGCTAGGAATGCAAATGTCTTTCTTTGCATGAATTTAGTATAACAAAGCTTGTTTAAATTGCTATGATATAATCCGGAAATGGAATATAAAAAAAGTAGAATAGATGATCCATATTTATTTTATAAACCAAAACCAAGAATAACTGGGCTAAGAGCAAGTGCTATGAATTTTGTGTTAAGGATAGGTGCTGTTGCTGCTTGTCCAGGAGACGATATTGCGATGGTTGCAGCGTCTTCATCGAATGCCCTAGATAGTCACAGTGAAAATCCCGCTGCCCTTTTATACAAAAGACCGGAGGTTTCAGGGCCAATATTAATTTATAAAGGGAATATTAATTAATATTATGTTTGATTCGATTATTCCAGTTTGGAAGCCAGTTGGGTGGACACCGTTAAGAGCAGTTTTAGAGTTTAAAAAAATAAAACCTGAGTTTAAAAATAGCACAGTTTCTTATGCAGGTCGTCTTGATCCAATGGCAGAAGGAATTTTGCTTCTTTTAATTGGTGATGAAAATAAAAAAAGACATGAATATGAAGATCTAGAAAAAATTTATGAATCTGAGATTGTTTTCGGAATTTCTACTGACTCTTTTGATGGACTTGGAATAATAGAAAAAATCGATGAAAGAGAATTTACAAAACAAGAAATTGAGAAATGCATAAAAATTTTTTTAGGAAAACAAAAACAAAAATATCCTCCTTATTCATCAAAAGCAATAAACGGGAAATCTTTATACTGGTGGGCAAGAAATAAAAAAATTGATGAGATAAAAATTCCAGAAAGGGAGATCGAGATTTATTCAATTGATATATTAGATTTTGAAAAAATTATTGTCTCAGATTTAGTAAAAAATATTATTGAAAAAGTAAAACTTATCGATGGGGACTTTAGGCAAAGTGAAGTTATTGATAATTGGAAAAATTTTGAAAAAGAAAATATAAATAGAAAATTCCAGAAGATAAAAATTAGAGTCTCTTGTTCGAGTGGGACTTATATAAGAAGAATTGCTTCTGATTTGGGAGAGAAACTTGGATGTGGTGGTTTTGCTCTGTCAATTATAAGAGCAAAAATTGGATATTACACAAAAGAAGATTGTTAAATTATTTGTCCGTTTATCCAGGGACGCGCACTTAATGTTCTTGAATCAAAAATATCTCCCGGTTGTAAGGTTGGTCGTGAGAAGTATATCGGAACCAATGGTGCCATCATGTGATACGATCTTACCCTAGCGTCAACTAGATTTTCACCAGTATCAACTATATATCTTTGAGATCCAGGGTCTGGATTTCTAAGAACAGCTGCGACTGTTCCTTCAATTTTTTTTCCAAGTGCGAAATCCATCAATTTGCGACCTAGCTCACTTTTTTGCATTATGAGATTATACCACAAAGTTTAATTAATTAACTTTCTTACGCTGTATGGTTTTTAATAGCTCTAGAAGTTGAATTACATGAATAGGAAATGGGGATTTATATTGAATTTTCTTTTACTCTGAATTTTACAATTTTTCCAATAAGATCAAATGGAATTTCTTTGTCATATTTAAACTGAAGGGTTCCTTTTCCGGTTTTATATCTTGATAGCTCTTTTTCAAACTTATCTATTCCAGAGGGTGCAGGGAAAAAGCCAATGTGATTTTTAAAAGCAGCGAAGTGAACAAGATTGCCGTTCAGATAAAAAGTGGGCATTCCATAGGAAATTTTCTCCGTAGCGCTTGGCGCTTCTTCTCTTATGGCTTTTCTTATCTTCTCAAGAATTAGCTGAGTCTCTTTAGGAAATCCAGAAATATATTCGTCAATAGATTTATATGTTTTCATTTTTAATTAAATTAGTGGTTATTTAATTTTCTTTAAAAAATATATTACTTGTTCATCCGGTATTCCAATTTTGTCTAGTCGTTTTATAACTTCGTTTTCACTTATTTTATTTTTCTTCCACTTATTTGTTGAAGCTTCTATGAATTCTCTAATTTCATGTGGGAAAACCACCCAAGCTGTAGTTTCAAATGCGAAATAATCAGGAGTAATACATGAATGAGGTTTGTAGCATAGGGAAGCAATCTTTATATTTTTTGCTCCCATAACTTTTAAATATTCTGAAGCTTTACTTACTGTTTCGCCGGTATCAATTACTTCATCAAACAGTAAAACTTTTTGTCCATGAATGGAATCAGTTAGAGGTTGAATTAATTGTGGTTCCATGGATTCATTAATTCCTTGATAGGATTTAAATCTTACTGAAGAAATTTCATCGACCCCTAAGTAATCCATAAGAGTTCTTGCCCATGTCCATCCACCTTTTGCTAGCGCCACAACTCTGTCAAATTTTTCCCCAGATTCAAGAATTTCTTCAGCTAATTTAAAAGTGTATTCACCCATTTGTTCCCAAGTAGGTGAAGCATAAGAAATCCCGTCATATTCATTTTCCCTGAGTTTTACGTGAGAATTTTTAGGTTTCATATCACAATTATATCAAAGATTAAATTATGGTAGAGTAGCGATATGTTTTTAATTCCAAAATATTATTTCGAAATTAAAAAAATAAAGGGAAAGGGTCAAGGGGTTTTTGCGTTAAAAGATATTTCTGAAGGGTTAGTAATAGGCGATTATTTAGGGAAAATACTGCGTCCTGAAGAAGCAATTGTAGATGAAGATAATTTTTATCTTATGTATTATCATGACCGCGCTGTGGTTTCCCCAGATTTAAAAAAAATTGGGCCACATTTAATTAATCATTCATGTGTTCCGAATTGTTTTTTTTATATCTACAAAGGACATACCTTAGCTTTTACGTTAAGAAAAATTGTTAAAGGTGAAGAGCTGACAATTCCTTATTTGTTACCTCCAATTGATAAGCACTGTAATCCATGTGCTCATGTATGCAAATGTGGAAATTTAAACTGCACTGGAAACATGCATATGTCAAAAGAGCAATATGGATGTTGGCGAAATATTACAGATAAGCAATCAAAAGAAACAAAAAGAGAAAGAATAAGATGTGGAAAAAATCTGGCGATTCTACCTAACTATCCAAAAATAATTCCTGAGGAATATAGAAAAGAAATTAATGAATTATTATAATTCGTAGCCTCCTGAGGGAGGATCATCTGATTCGGTTACAGCAATATAGATTTCGTTAATGTCAATTTGCGCACCGTCATCAAATTGAAATTCTTTATGATCTTCATTGTAGTCTACTAGGTGTTTTCTTATTCCGTGATATAGAGTTTTTGAAGCTTCGTGTTTGCTGCTATGGAAAGTATAAAATATCCGTGTACAATATGAGCAAGAGTGTGAGTAATACATTTTGTGATTATAACACCAATTATTTGTTTAAAAGTACAATGGATAAATTGAGAAGTCCAGCGAAGCTTACCCAACCCAAATATGGATAAAGAAGATAGGAAGCTGTTTTATTTATTTTCCTAAAAGATTTAATAGATTGATATATGCTTATCCAAAGAAATATTAATACAATAAACGCAAGCAGTGGATTTTTCAAACCGAAGAAAATTATAGACCAGACTGTGTTTAGTGCGAGCTGAGCCCAGAACCATTGTAGGTTAGTTTTTTTCTTTCCCCAAACTAAAAATAGTGAGATCCCCATTAGAAGGTATAAGATTGTCCAGACAGGTCCAAATACAAATGAAGGTGGATTAAAAAAGGGTTTTTCTAAGGTGAGGTACCATGTGTTAATAGAATTGAAGGTAAAAATAGAGCCAATTATTCCTGCTCCCTCGCATAAAATTATCAATCCAATAAGTCTTAGTAAATCTTTCATTTAAATAAGGTCTCAGTTTAAGATTTTTATGTCAACTAAAAATTATTTACAGAAAGTCGATTAATTTTCATTACCCCTAATGGATTTTTTTGATTATATATATCTGTAATAGTATTAGTTAATTCTTCGCCTAGTTTTTCTGTATTTTCAATTATGTAATGTGGATTTGTTTTAACTAGATGATTTGCCCATGCGTCTGATCTCCATTTTTCAATTACCATGTGAAATTCATTTGTTATAAAGTTTTTAAAAACTAAGCTACCAAATCCTAGTAAGTCATGTCTTTTAATTAATATTTTCATGACATCAGGAATCACCTCCATTAAGATGTCATTTACTAGAAAATAATCTTTTTCATTTGAATATTTTAATTTTGAAATTGAAGTAAATAAATCAGCGTTAATATGAGAATTAATTCCTAGTATGATTTGAAGGAATGGAATTCCATTATTGTCAGAAATATACTTAAAATATGATTGCCAAGGTTTAGTGGATTTTCCAGTTTCTATAAAATTTAATACGGGACTAAAATAAAGAGATGCGAAGTAAATATCAAGTTTTTCAATGGATTTAAATTCACTAAAATATGATTTTTTTAAATTATACTTTTCTGCAACTGCAATTGTTACTAAGAGATAAGTTTCTAGAAATGGCGCAAGGGAATTATGCTTTTTGTTTTCTTTAAAATATTTAAGTAAGACTTCCATTCTGCCAATAATCGTATAAATCGTTTCATCTTTTAGATTATCAATAACTAATAGTTTTCTTAAGCTAAAATTATCCTGGAGTGGCATTAATTTAATTGTAGCAGATGACTTTCTATTTAACTCTTTTTTGAGGTAGCGGTAAAAATATACTTGTTCTTTTTTTATATTCTTCAAAATCCAATCGGTCTTTATATTTTTTTTCAAGAAGCGGAATTCCAGAAACAAATATTATAAGAATTGAAATTGTTATTGGACCTATGATCCCAAATATTCCGTTAGATACGCTTAAGGCTATTAACCAGATACCCCACCATTGTGTTACTTCTCCAAAATAATTTGGGTGTCTTGAATATTTCCAAAGCCCTTCAGTCATAAGTTTTCCTTTGTTCTCTGGATTTCTTATAAATAGTGAAAGCTGTCTATCTGATATTAATTCAAACAAGAATCCAATTATCCAAATGCCTGTCCCAATTAAGAGAATGAGGCTTATTGAACGAGCGGGGTTTTGATTAGTAATTAATACTGGAGTTGAAACTAAGAATAGAAAAAATCCCTGTAAAATAAAAATTTGGAAATATGATCTAACAATAAATAAATTTCCCCAACTTTTTCTCCAGACTTGATAGCGTCCATCCTCCTCTTTTCCTTTATGACGAGCGTGAATATGTAGAAAAAGGCGTAGTCCCCAAATGCTAACTAGTGTGTTTACTAAAAAATTCTGAAGCTCTATGTTTCCTGAGATAAACAATGCACCCCACCCTAAGACTATGAATCCAAGTCCCCAGGCTTCATCTGCGACATCGTTTCTTTTTTTGCGTAATGCAAGAAAAAACCACAGATTCATGTAGATAAAGAGAATTGAAGCAAGGATTATGAAATAGTTCATAGACCCAGTTTAGAAGCGATCAAAAAAGTAATTGCGGATACAGAAGCTGCGAGAACTGTTCCCCAAATCATATCTACAATTGTAAGTGTGAAAGGCCAGTTTTTAAGAGTTGCTAAATTGGTTAAGTCATAAGTAGCATAAGCGAAGAATCCAAATAGGCCTCCCATAATTACTGCATGCATTAATGATTTTTTTTCCATCGCTGGAGAAATAACAAAAATAATAAGTCCCACGATAAATAAAGCATAAAAAATTAGAGCTGCAGGCCAATTGATATTGGTTTTCATTAGGCTTCCAAGTTGATCCAAAT
>CAZBFH010000019.1:0-19884 GCA_964491185.1 uncultured Gammaproteobacteria bacterium | reverse complement strand
GACACATTTTGTGATTGATAGAGCAGGAAATGTAGGAATTGGTAATTCAATACCACAATCTAGACTAGAAATTGGAGCAAATTCAGGAACAGGAATTGATGAAGTTATTACAATAAGAAGCCAAGGAAGAGCAGGTCTTCATTTATTTTCTGACACTAGCGACGCTGGATCAGAGCCAGGAGGGGCATATGTATTATTCAATGACGACGGATTAACAACCACAAATGGTGCAATTATCGGAACCATTCAAACTGCAAATACTGACCCATCAGGAACAGCTTTTTCAAATCTTGACACAAATTCATTTTTAATCGGACTTAGAGAAGCACAGGATATTCAGTTTGGAACAAACTCTACTGCAAGCATGATACTAAGCGCAACTAATCTTTTAGGCTTAGGAACAACTGCACCTACCTCTCAGTTTTATGTCACTCGCCCGCTTTCTTTCGGAGCTACTGGAAAAGCCCTAGCTGTATTTGACCAAATCGAAAATCAGGATATTCTTACAGCTTCTAAGTCAGGAACAACAGTATTTAAACTTGACAGCATAGGAAATGCAGCTTTTGGAACAGTAACCACAATCCCATCTGAATCAAATCTAGTTCTTGGATATCATTCCACGACTGAAGGTGGACAAATCCAGCTTAATCCTGGCTCAGGTGGATCGACAGCATATTCAATTGATACCTTTGCCGATCATTTTAGAATTCTGACTGGAACAACAACAAATACCAGTACAACTAGACTCAATATGACTAATGCTGGATTTATAGGAATTGGTATGGGAGATTCAGATCCTTCATTTAGATTAGACGTTCAAGATTCACAAGCCGCAACTGCTGCAGCACAATTTTACAATACCAATACAGGCACAGACGCAGATGGAATTGTGGTAAAACTTGGAAATACTGCTGCTACAACAAGCACTACAAATCACTGGATAAGTTTTGAACAAGCAGGAATAGGAATTGTGGGATCAATTCAAGGCAATGGAGCAAAGAACGTAAATTATAAAACAAATGGAATTGCAGATTTTGCAGAATATTTAGATAAAGACCCAAATCAGAACATAGATTGGGGTACTGTTGTCTGTCAAAATTCATCAGGAAAGATAGCGCCTTGCTCAGGCACAAATTCAAGCATAGTTGGTGTTGCATCTGAATTTCCAACATTTACAGGAGGCACTGATAAAGGAGACGCTTCTATTACCGTAGGTTTAACTGGATTAGTAGCGACAAGAGTAAGCACATCCAGTGGAGTAATTAAATCAGGAGATTTCATAACAGCCTCCTCTCTTGACTCAGGCTTTGGCGTAAAAGCATCTAATGCAGGACAAGTAGTTGGAATTGCTTTAGAAGATTTTTCGGGAAATGGAACTGGCAAAATATTAGTTAAAGTTGGACCAACTTTTTATGATCCTGATATTCAATTAGCAGATAGTGGATACTTAACGCTAGCGCCAACAATTAACGATAATTTTGAGGTGAAGAGACAAACTGGCGAAACTGTCCAAAGAATTGGAGCTTTTTCAGAGATAATAACAGCCAAAATTAAATCTGGATATTTTGAAACAGGAAAACTTCTGGTAACCGGCTCAGCCTCCGTGAAAAATCTCACTACCGAAACTTTAGCTTCAACAATAGGAGATTTTTCACAGCTTAGTACAGAATCAATCGTAATTGGAAGCAAGAACATATCTATAGCTGGCCAAAGCTTAAGAGAATATATAGCTTCAATAGTTGAAGATGTTGTTGGAGAGCAAGAAGAGAATACTATAATAGTAGCTCCTATCTTAGCCACTGACGTCATTACTCCAAAAACAGGAAAAACTCTCGCAGTAAAACTAAATTCAGACGATTCTTCTTCAAGCTTTGAAATCCAAAACCTATCGGGCAAGACTATCGCAGCGATCGACGCTCTGGGTAATGCTTCTCTGTCTGGTGAGCTCAAATCAGATAGCATTACTACGAATGATGCCACGATATCAGGCACACTCAGAGCTACTAAAATAATTGCTAATCAAATTGAAGGATTAAATATCCAGGCTTCAAGCGTATCTGCGAATTACATAACAAATAATTACTATGCGGCTTCCTCTTCAGCTCAATCCTACCAAGCTACGGGAAGCGCAAGCTTTGATAATCTCGTAGCAATGAGAGCTACATTTGAGCAGGGACTTATGGCATTTGGGCCAGCAAGCTTCTATGAAGCATCAGTCGCTGATAGATTATTTGTTGGCTCCAAACTTTCATTAGCAGACACAAGTATTAATGTGCTAGGCGGTAATCTAGAACTACAGCCGCTAAGACAGGGCGGAGTTTCATTAGTTGGCGGATTAGTAGAAATTGACGTTGATGGAAATCTAAAGGTTGATGGGAACGCATATTTTGCAAAAGATGTTGACATTAAGGGAAAATTAATGGCAAGCTTTGTCTCCCCTCTCCCTGGAAGAGATTTTGTTTTGGAGCTAGGCAAGAGAGATGGAGATTCTGAAAGCGAAAATCACAATTCATCATTCGTTATTAGAAACTCAAGCGCATCGGCTCTATTATCAGTAAATAATCAAGGAGACTTGAATGCATCAGGATCTGGAACATTCAATAAGCTTAACTTAAATATAGTAAATAAGGCTCTTGCCCTCTCTCCGACTGAAGTTATCGCGACTGGATCTGCTGGAACTGCGGAAATCCAACCTAACAGAGAAGAATTAACTATTAGAAATTCTCTAGTCACAGAAGACTCACTTATTTACATAACTACAAAAACCTCAACCCAAAGCGAGAGTATTTACTTATTAAGACAAGTTCCAGGAAAATCATTTACCGTAGGAATTTCAAATCCTATCAATAAAAAAGTGCCTTTCAATTGGATAATCATCAACTGATCTAGTTTTGTCCAATTTTTATTCTTGACATTATACTTTTACTGGAATAAAGTAGGTTAATAAATGGAAAATAGATCGCTTTTATCTGCCAGAATCGAGAATTTATCTACGCTATTATTGGGAGCATTACTCTTTCTATTCCCTATTATAATAGTAAGCCTCACAACTGACGCATACATTGTTCCAAAACAAGCTCTTCTTTCTATAGTTGTATTAGCAGGAATACTTCTAATTGGAGCTAAAGGTTTAATAAATAGAGCCGTAAGACTTAGGAGAACTCCTTTTGATTTACCGTTAGCACTGTTTGGAACAGCTGCTTTCCTTTCTTCAATTTTTGCAGTAAATAGATTTGATTCATTAATCGCATTTGTTCCTTTCTTATTTGCAATACTATTATTCTTCTTAATCACAAATAGCGCTCGCAAAGAAAAAGACATAATGTTCTTAACGGGAGCGTTAATTGCAGGAGCAATTGCAGTTTCAGCAATTACTGTTCTTTCATATGTAAAGATCTATCCTCTTCCTTTTGTATTCGCTAAAAATCAGGCCTTTACTCCTCTTGGAAGTCTTTTCGATCAAGCAATATATTTAATAACAATTTTAAGCATGTGCCTAATGATGGCTTGGCCTGCGCTTAAAAGAAGAGTTGTCGAGAAAAACAGAATAATATTTGTAGCAGGAGCATTATTCATCCTGATTGGAACAGCAGTAACTATTTTAGGAGTGATAACACTTCAAAAACCAACTATTCTTCCATATCAAATAGGCTTCCAAACAGCATTTGCAGCTATCTCACAGGACACAGGAAGAGTAATTCAAGGATTTTTGATGGGGTCAGGCCTTGGAACATATCTAACAGACTTCACAAGATTCAAACCTGCAACGATTAATTTAAATGAAACACTATGGAGCCTCTCATTCCTTAGATCTTCAAGCTTCGCATTAGAGTTAATCGCTACCACAGGATTACTAGGAATCTTATCATTCTTGTTCCTAGTTTATAGAATATTCCGAAGTAGACCATTATTCATTCCTTTAGTTTTAATCGTTGCTGCAGCTTTCATACTTCCCTTCTCATTCTCAAGCTTAGTACTTCTATTTGTAGTACTAGGTCTATATAGCGCACAACAAGGACTTGTCGAAGGACAAAGACACAGATTTTTTGATGTTGAACTAAAATTAGTTACACTTAAAAAGGGCGTATTCGCACTCACTGATCCAGGAGCAAGACACAACTCAGAGCATGAAAATCTACTTCCAATTGGAGTCTTCGTCGGAACCATCATATTCGTAGGATTAATTGGATTCGTAACTGTTAAGTTCTTTGTTTCAGACTATCTATTCCAGCAATCATTTATAGCTGCTGCAGCAAATGACGCTCAAAAAACATACACGCTCCAAACCAGAGCTATAAATATGTTCCCACAGCGCGATGGATTCCATAGAATATTCTCACAAATTAACTTAACACTTGCAAATAACCTAGCGTTAAGCATTCCACAAGGTCAAACAGTAACTACTGAAACACAACAAACAATCTACCAATTGATTCAGCAATCTATAAATAGCGGAAGAAATGCGACCACCATCTCCCCTCAGACTGCAATCAATTGGCAGAATCTCTCATCAATCTACAGAAGCCTAATTGGATTCGGTCAAAATGCAGATCAATTCGCAGTATTTGCTAATCAGCAAGCAATACTTCTTGATCCAAACAATCCACAGGAATATATTAATTATGGAGGAATCTTCTATCAACTAGGTCAATGGGATGAGGCAATTAGACAATTCCAGCTTGCAGCTCAACTTAAACCTGATTATGCAAATGCATACTACAACTTAGGACATGCTTTGGAACAAAAGGGAGATCTTCAGAATGCCCTAATTCAATATCAAACAGTAAGAAACTTAGTAGCAGAAGACAAAGCAAGCGTAGACGTTATTAATAATGAAATCACAGCTATACAAGCTAAAATAAGCTCAACCCCTGTTGCTCAATCAGGAGATTCACAAATCGGAATCAGTCAACCACAAGCTCAACTTCCAGAACAAAATCCACCAGTTCAAATCCCAGCTCCAAAACCATCAGCTAGTCCTACACCAAGTCCAAAGGCTTCCCCTGCTCCAACTTCAGCTAATTAATCCTCTATTAAAAATTTGTAAACAGAATAAATCTAGTATTTTTAGTGCCAAAAAATACGCCAGCTAAGACGCTCTCGTTAATTTTTTGGAAGAGTAATTACTCTTGGGGTTGCTGTTCTTCTTGTGGAGCGCTATCCTCAGAAGGTCTAGAGTCATGTGAAGGACGTCTGTCGTCCGATCCATTATCTCTTTGTTTTCTGAAACAATCTCCGCAAAGAACAGGTCTGTCTCCTCGTGGTTGGAAAGGAACTGAGTCTTTTCTACCACAATTAGAACAGGTTATTTCAAACATTTGTCTTGGTCCACCACTGTTTCCACCGCGTCCGCCTTCCATTCTAGCTTTTTTAGCTTGTCTGCATGAAGGGCATCTGACAGGTGCGTTTTGGAACCCTTTAGACTGATAGAACTCTTGTTCTGATGCAGTCCAAACGAATTGATTTCCACAATCGCGACATGTTAAATTTTGATCTTGAAATGCCAAATTAATTCACCCCCTTTTCGCTAATCCGACGAAATCCGCCAAAAGGCGCAACGAAGGATAGTCGAGTAAGGAAATAAAAATGTATTTTTGAGGCTCTCCTCTGGGATATGTTCATCTATTTTCCCAGAGAACTTATACAGTGTCCATGGGCTACTAAAGGGATTATATTACAAGTAGATAGAAAATAGCAAATTGTGTTCAATTTTTGAAGCTAAAAACAGTGTGGACCGGAAGAGATTTGAACTCTCAACCCCCTCCATGCCATGGAGGTGCTCTACCGTTGAGCCACCGGCCCGAATTAATATTTCTAACTAAGAAGAAATCGGCTGGGGCATACCGTAAGTCCAAGGTCTATTTGTTAATATCTCAACTCCTCTTGCTTCAGATACTACTCTTTTCTGGTATTCAGGAGTATTTCTTGCCTGCGCGATCAGGCTCTTATATCTTGGACTACGTTTTTCTAGAATTGGCTCTGCTGCTACAAACCGGACATCAACCCCTCTTAGCCTAAACTGAGCTAATATTTGTTCAAATTCCGGCCTATCACCCCAAAGATGCCTTAAATCCTCTAGATGTTCAAGTATCGCTGTTGCTCTCTCAACATGATGCTCATTTGTAATTCCTCGTACCTTAATCCAACCATTTTCTTCAGCTAACTCCACCATTTGAATTACTTCTCCAACCGTAGTTGAAGCATCCTTTCCATTTTTAATTTTATCTTTATCAACACCGTGTCCCACTAATTCTCTTTGCATCACTTCCCATGAAATATGCCCCGGTGATTCACTATTTGTATAAATTAGAGAATTAGGAAAAAATGAGGAAAGTTCAACTGCAGCTAAAGCTCGTGCTTTTCCTCCCAATGCTCCAGCTCCATCAGAATCTGCGTAAGAAGTCGCCGTATCTACGCCCACCCTTATACCTTTTTTATTTATTCTCTGCCTAGTACTTCCGCTGAGAATATAAAAGACATCAGGATTTTTACCTACAAGTGCTTCGTAAGTTGTCTTCTTATCTTGAGTATTTGAAGATTCGACCATAACTATTGTAGGAATCCGAGAGGATTTACGAGAACCCCATTCTGAATAACCTCGAAATGCAAATGTGGTCCGGTAGTTCTTCCAGTAAGCCCAACAGCACCGATTACAGTCTTTCCAGCGACAACTGATTGACCTGGGCTAACATAGACAGAAGACATATGAGCGTAATGAGTCTTATATCCGTTTCCAGAATCTATGTAAACATTGTTACCATATCCCCCATCCCAAGTTCCTAAAATAACATTTGAAACAGTGCCTGTGTTAGCTGCGACGATCGGAGTTCCAACATCAGCTGTAATATCTAGAGCCATATGATACCAGGCAGGATACTGCGATACTCCTCCATTAACTGGCCAAGCAAATCCCGCAGATGAAACCGCGGAAGGACTTTGAGCAATAATTGCTTGACGTGGACGAACATACGTAGACTGCTCGGAAGGCTTAACTCCATCAGGAACTATAAGAGTTTGGCCTGCAACTAAAGAAAAAGTTTCCGGATTTGCGAAGTCATTAAAGGGAAAATCTACAATCTTCTGAGGCTCCGTATCTAACTTTTTAGCAATTGTATAAATTGTTTCTCCTTGTGTAACTTTATATGAAACTCCTGTTACAGGAAGAATCTGGAGCTCATCTCCAACCGCAATCCCCTCTCCAGATAAATCGTTTTCCCATTGGATTGTCTCAACGGAAACCCCAAACTTACGAGCAATGGTTGAGAGCGTATCTCCTTTTTGAACAGTATAAGTTATAACTTTATCTCTTGGCTTTCGTGAAATATCAGTAGAGAAAACATTATCCCCAACAATAATTGATTGTTTTTGAGGCGCCTCCCCTTCAGGATTTTGAGATTCTTGAGAAAAAACTGGATACGTTCCTGCAATTATTGGAGAAAAAGCCATACCTATTCCTAAGACTGCCATAGCTGAAATATGCAAAAAAGGTCGGTTATAACGACCTCTTTTCATCATGAAAAACTTCACAAGTATATTCTTATTCTTTTCAAAATAGACGGAGGATCTTACAACCTTCTTTTTTAAATACTTTGAAAAAAACTCAGTAAACTGCGTAAACTGAATTATAAACCTATCAATAGGATTTTTTGCCAAAAATGGATGTTTTTTAAGCATGGAGTAAAGGAAATCTTAACAAAAAATAGGGTCTAAAGTCAAACTGACTTAGCTTTTTCCGAGGCTATCTAGGAATTCGTCGTTTGTTTCAGTTGAAGGAAGTCGCTCAATCATAGTAGCTGTTCCTTCTCCATCTCCAAGCATTGAAAGCATGCGTCTTAAAGTTACTGTCTTTTTAAGTTGCTCTGGAGGAAGAATTAATTCTTCCTGACGAGTTCCAGATCTTTCAACATCGATTGCAGGGAAAATTCTCTTTTCAGCTAATCGACGATCAAGATGTATTTCAGAATTACCTGTTCCCTTAAACTCTTCATAGATAAGATCATCCATACGCGAACCCGTATCAACAAGTGCAGTTCCGATAATAGTTAATGATCCACCTTCTTTACAGTTTCTTGCTGCTCCAAAAAATCTCTTAGCTGGCCATAGAGCTGCTGGATCAAATCCTCCTGAAAGAGTTCTTCCACTTGGAGCAACCGCTAAATTATATGCGCGAGCTAGTCTTGTAATAGAATCAAGCAATATAACAACATCTATTCCCATTTCGACTAATCTTTTTGCACGTTCAAGCGTGATTTCAGCTACTCTTGTTTGATTCTCTGGTGGCTCATCAAAATTAGATGCAATAACATCTCCTTTAACTGAGCTTGAGATATCTGTCACTTCTTCAGGGCGCTCTCCAATTAAGGCTGCCATTAAATGAGCTTTTGGAAAATTCTGAGATATTCCTGCCGCAATCTCCTTAAGGATTGTAGTTTTTCCTGCTTTCGGAGGAGAAACTACCATTGCACGTTGTCCGAAACCAATTGGAGCCATTAAATCTATCATTCTTGTTGAGAGTGGAGTTTTTCCAGTAGTTAAAATTACTTGTTTCGCTGGATAAATTGGAGTTAAATCGTCAAAGTATTCACGCCTCATAGATTCCTCTGCAGGAAGCTCATTGACCTTTTCTACCTTGAGTAAGCCGAAGTATCTCTCTGTATCCTTTGGTGGTCTTCCAAGACCCTCTACTAAATCTCCAGAGCGAAGCATAAATCTTCTTATTTGAGATTGTGAAATATATATGTCGCGAGCTGATGGGATAAACTTAGGCCTCAGGAATCCGTGTCCTTCTGGTTGAATATCTAAATACCCTGAAACTTCATATGCCTGCTCCTGACGAGGCGCTTGATAAGACGAATAGTTATTGTTCATTGGTCTTTGAGCTGAATTATCATGTGATTGTTGAGGCTGATTTTGTGATTGATTAACTGTATCAAAGGAAGTATTAACCGCATCATTTGCTTCAGCTTTAGGCTCTAAGGGAGCATCTTTAGGCTCAGATGATACGATTTCAGGCTCTCCCACTAAAGAATCGACAGCTGTTGATTCGGAAGAATCCTGAACTGGTTCTTGGGTTGGATCATCCTGATTTACATCAGCTGACTCAACATGTATTTTTTTATTTATTGGCATAATGGAATTCGTTGATTTGGCAGTATTTACTTCAATAATTTCGACACATGGAAATTTACGACTGAGATTTGAGATTTCCTTGCCCACCGCGGGCTTTTAGAAGTAAACGTATTATACAACATATCTGATATATTTTGTCAAGATGAATGTTTGACATAGGCCCAGAGTTTTGTTAAAATACGCTCTTCAGTATGAAAAACCTTATCATTATAGTATTAGTGTTCGTTTTCGCACTGCTTGCACCGGTAACAATTTTTGCAGCAGGCTCAGAAAACTGTAAGCCAATTTATGGTGGCGGCGAAAGCTGTCTTCCCCAAGATAAAATCTCTGTAGATAAAAAGGTTAAAGAACCTAATTCTAATAAATTCGTTGACAATTTAACTCAAGCTCAAGCTAAATATAAAGCTGGAGACACAATCACTTTCGAATTAACTATTACTAATAAAGGTAAAGATACTTTAAAAGAAGTTACAGCTATTGATAAGCTCCCTTCATATATTGTTTATACTTCAGGACCTGGTAATTTCGATCCTAAAACAAGAACACTTAGCTTCAAATTTAATAATCTTAAACCAAATGAATCTAGAAAATTCATGGTTGTTGGAACAGTTGATAACGTTGGAAAATCAACTTGTGTTGTGAACTATGCTTCAGTTAGAAGCGGTAATCTTAAAGCTGATGATAACTCAAGATTTTGCTTAGAACAAAGTGTTTGCGCAGAAGGCCCAGCCTCACATCCAAAGATCACAACTAAGGGTGGATTCCCAATTATGCAGGCACCAAGTGGAATGAAAGAAACTCCAGCAACAGGACCAGCTGCACTACCTCTCCTTTCACTCTTCCCTCTTGGATTAGCAGGATTCTACATTAGAAAAAAGGTTTAATTGATATCTTCTGAATAATTAGTTAATATTTTGAATCTATATGATTTTATTAAATTACACGCACGATTTATTTGACTTTATTAAATCAGAAGAATATAATTTACTTAAATAACAATAAAAAAACTTCTGTCCCACCGATAAATTTTCTCCCAAAAAAATATGAATAAAAATCCTTTAGTCTCAATCGTATTACCAGTTTATAAATCAGAGAAATATCTGGAAAACTGCTTAGAAAGCCTTTCATCTCAAAGCTACAAAAATATAGAAATTATCGCGGTAGTAGACTATTTAGGAGATGAAAGCCTTAAAATACTAAAAAGATATAAAAAAATAGACAAAAGACTTCGTGTCTATTCAAACCTCCAAAGATACGGCCTAGCTTCTACCCTAAATCGCCTCGTAAATCTTTCCAAAGGTGACTACATAGCCTTTATGGACTCTCAGGGAATTGCATTGAAAACTAGAATTAGTAAACAAGTTAAATACTTAAAAGAAAATCCAAAAGTAGCAGCTGTCGGATCTCAGGCTATACTATTAGATGAGGATAATAAAAAGCTCACTAAAACAGATTTTCCCGAGATACACGAAGATATCTATAGACAATTATTAGCTGGCGCTTCTATGAAATTTGAAACAACTATGATAGACAAAACAAGACTTCCAAAAGATATTCTAAAGTTTAAAAAGAACACCCACTACCCCTTCGTTTATGTGGATGTATTCATGAAAATTGGAGTCTACAAGGAACTCGCAAACCTAAAAGATCACTTATTAAACGCGAGGCAGCTTACTAAAGACAAACAAATTATTAACCTAGAAAAGAAACTTTCTTTTATAAAGATTTTGTTTGACTCAACAACAAATTATGAATATAAACCTTCACTAAAAACACTCTTCTCCCCTATCCTCAGACAGGGATAACCAAGCTTCATCTTACTATTCTCAATCATCAATTCCTAGCAAATCTTTAATGCTAAAATTATTGTTTTTTTTGTAAATAGTAAGCGGCAAACGTTAACCAAAATCTTATCCCAAAGTTATCCACATCTTTTTTCTAATAAAATTTATCCTGTCATATCAATCTAAACTGTATACTTTTTACTACGGGTCTACGCTTTTTGTCACCTCAATTTGCTATAGGTTTGACACTATTGACAGGGTGTGTTAAAATTCAGATAGTTATGGTTAATCAATTCTTTTCACTTTTAAGAAGAAAAAATTCGAAGTCTACTAACTCTCGAGAAGAAGCTTTAATAAGACTTGGAAGAGAACAATTTAGGAAATTGACAGATAAGGGAATTGAGTTACCAGTAGTACTTTTATAAGTTGAGGTTTTATTCTTTTTGACAAAAAAAGAGCATCGCTTTCGTTACTCAGGATGATAAATACAAGGTACGAAAAGCAATGCTCTTCAAAATAACATTTAGTTTTTCAGGCAGGAATAAAACTAAATGCTAAGTAAATTTGTAACAAAGAATATGATCCTTGTCAAGAAAAGTTGATGAGGCCAAAAAACATAATTTATGTTGTCAGGGCTGGATAATTCATCAATCAAAAAGAGGATTTTTGCTTATTAGTATAGGGATACGGGCATTGGGCAGGTGCTCGTATCTCTTTACTAGCAGTCAAATCTCCTTTTACTATTCATATTAAATCTTTCCTTAAATTATAATTAAAATGTTTACCTCTCTAACCTCCTAGAATTATCTAATCGATACAAATAAATCATTAAGCACTACTTAGGTGTTTTGATGTAAATTTAATACTTAAATCGCTTTAGCAGAACAGAGGGTGTATCTAAAATTTAATTGAGAAGTGTAATTTATCGTAACCTTGAACCACCCCTTAACCTTGTTCCGCCTCTTACAGCCGGCTGGGATGTATTAGTAAACTGTGCATCAAACATGTCTAGACTTAAGACTTCATTGCTGGATGTGGAAGGTGCGTCTTGAATAACTCTCAGATATGCCCAGCAATTAGCAGTGTTATTTGTGCACGCTGCGTATCTTGTTCCAATTCCCGGTGACTCATTAAAATAATATTCTGATAAATTTGTAGTTAATGAATATGCAAGCGTCAAGTCAGTATCGGGCGAAGATGAACTATCGGAAACTAAAGTTACCCAGTTATTTGTGCTACCTCCTCTATAAATCTGCAACGAAACTGGCTTAATGCTTGTAGCCACGGAGGATTTAACTACAGCCGTAGCATTAATACTATTTGTATTTAAATTATTCGGATTATTTATTTTAAACATAAATGTTGGGGTTGCAGAAGTTGAAGCATTTACATTTAGATCACCAGAAACTACTGCATAATTATTATCATTACCCTCAACACTCACATATTCAGCTGAAGAAAGTGGATGATCTAGGTCAAAATAACTCCCTGATCCAGTAGTGTAAGTAAATCCCTTTGAATAATTTTTTGCTCCAACTGAAGGAGTCCCACGTCCAATAGTATAATGTCTTTGTATTTGAGCAGAAGTCAGCACTACTCCTTTGTATACTGCAACCTCATCAATTGGTCCATCATAATAACTTCCAGAATTTCGCCTACCAATATAAAGTGGGCTCGTATTTGTAAGATCAGTTGCGCTTTCCGAAGAGATATCGGTTGGAGTTCCAGATACTTGCCCGTCAATATACCAAGTACAAAGCCCGTCTCTATCCATGGTCACCACCACATGATGCCAAGCGCTGTCCGATATATCAGTTGACGTGCCGGATGCACAGGATACAGCATCTATTCTTGATGATAAACCATTTATTCCTCCGCGCCAGAAAAGCTCCCAATCATCTGCATTATTATCTCCGCTATGACCTAATATAAATTGCGCTGCTCCTGGGGCTGCCGATCTATTCACCCAAACCTCCAAGCTAAAGTCACCTGTTCCAAAATCATACGCTGCGTGATCTGGAATTGTTACATATTCTAAACTGGCCGCAGCAAATGAGGTAGAAGTATTTGTGTCTCCAACTATAGCTCCCTGCCCTCCAAAGGTAGGAGTATTTGTGTATGTTCCGTCGTTATTTGTAATTGAAGAATCATTAGCATTCGTTCCGCTTAACTCCCCTAGTCTCCAATATCCTACCAAACCAGGAGTTCCTATAATTTCCGTAGAGTAAGGAGTGAGTTGGTCTTTCTGCTCAACCTGAGCCTGCTCAGCTCCAATACTGACATATGTAGAATCAGGTTTTAGATTTAAATAATTAGCCTCTATCCAATCCGCTGACTGGTCATTACTACTTATCCTAACTTCATCAAGCATACCGCTGAACCAATTTGAATAAAGACCTATGTAGAAAGCGGCAAGAACTGTATTCGGATTTGTACCGGGATTATAATCACTTCCAACTTCTACTCCATCGATATAACCTTCAAAATTTGTTCCGTCGTAAGACACTGCTACATGATGCCAATTACCATCATTTACAATACCTGTAGTCGTAAAGCAACTACCTGTTACGCGAATTTTCATACAGAGTGCTCCATTTGCAATATACACGTCAAAATCCTGAGGATCGACGCCTGTTCCGTAACCTAAAATTGCTCTTGCAAATGAGTCTCCCGCAAATGTAGTTCTAATCCATCCCTCTACGGTTCTAGCTGAATTTCCTGATGGGAAGGCTGCATCGCTTCCAGTAAAGCTATCATCTGATCCATCAAAATCAATTGCGTTTCCTGTTAAACCATTAATGGAATCAGCGCTA
This sequence comes from uncultured Gammaproteobacteria bacterium, assembly GCA_964491185.1. Lineage (GTDB taxonomy): Bacteria > Patescibacteriota > Microgenomatia > Levybacterales > UBA12049 > 2-01-FULL-39-10-A. Next base: position 6,158 of record CAZBFH010000019.1, on the reverse strand, counting down.
GTCATACTACCCAGCATATCCCCATCTGCATTATTTGAAGTAGAATCACAAGCCTCATTCGCTCCAGAACAGGTGCTAGTCGGATTTTCCTTCAAGTGCCATACGCCCTCATAATTGGTATTCCATGTACCTTGATCATTTGCTCCAGCAGAGGCCTGAGAGTTGTTATAATACATCCAAACATAATCAGTCGCGACTCCAAGAGTAATTGAGGGCACTTCCACCCATACTATGGACTCTCCGGCTTCATCCCATTTTTCAATTTCATAATCCAGAAGTGTGAGTCCGTCTGAATCTATGAACCTTAAATCTTGAGCAGCATTCTGAACCTCTCCATAATCGATTGTATTTGAATCTAGTCTAACAAGGACTGGAAAATTGGTAAGATTTTCAGCTGAAGCTCTATTGTCAAACGTAACTTTTTTTCTAGATTTCCAATTTCCATTACAATCCGAAGCCCCGTTTGCAGTACTTCCTACATTACACCAAACTGAAGATGGTGGATTAGAAGTAGCAGCAGAAGTAGAACATGATCCTTCGCAATTTATCTGAAGAGTAGGATCTAGCATAACGGCATTTGAATCATCATATGTGACAAACTGAACGTAATTCGTTGAACCTGAGTCAACATTTGAAACTAAAAGAAGAGCTATATTATTTCCTGATGCCCAAGTTCCAGATCCATTATAATCTCCAATACAAGGCTGAGAATTAGTTACTCCTCTACATATTACTTCTTGAATTAAATCCGTAACATCTAACCTATATGAAGTCCCCGTGCTACCTGAACCATCAAAATTAATTGAATAAGAAGCACTGTTTGTAGTTCTAGTTCTGTCTCCAATACAGCTGGTGCTAAGTCCTGCAGATGGACAATTGTTTGTATAGGCATTAAACGAAGCTGCGGAATCAACATCTTCCGCATATATGGTAAATGAAATGGGAGCAGAGCCAGTTCTTTCGGTTACTCTCAAATCTACATATGCTGATGATATTTTTGCTCCAGGAGCAACTGAAACACTTGGGAATCTTAAACCTAAATTATAATCTACATCCCCCGAAGCACATACTCCTCCGCCCCCTGAGATGAGACCCAACGCATTAAAAGTACCAATTAAGACTTGGTCATCTTCTGAAGCATTTGTGCAGTCACTATGCTCTGCATCATCTGCAGATGCAGCTACGGAAATCTTCTTATCAGTTAGGTCAGCAAAATGACGCTCATATAAAACGTCTGAATCCGTAGTATCAGTTAGAAGAAAATCTATACCAACCACATCGGAGGTAACCTTTGTAGCAACTGCAGAGGGATGACTAACGGTCGTATCATTATAAATATTTACTTCACTTCCCCAATCATTTGTATTATCGCAAACTCCATTTGATGAGACTGCGATTCCAGAACATCTTCTAAGAACCAGATTATTTGTACCAGGATCAAGTACATAGAGAAGATATACATCAGATTCATCAGAACTAAGATTTAAAGCTAGATCTGAGGCTTCTGTAACAGTTGGAAAACCAGTATCAGTCCAGTTAGCTGCAACGGATGGATCTTTATTATTTGCTACATTTTTAACATGTAAAACGTCAGTTCCGGTATCCTCTACATAAGACAAGAAGAATCTACTGTTAGAATAATCGACTGTGCTACTTAACGGAAAATTAGTGTATCCAGTCCAGTTCCCTCCTAGAGTATCTATGGCTGTTATTCCATTCCTGAAAGAGGCGCCGACTGAGGCCATATTATTTTCCCATCTGCTGTCTGTTATATCGTCCCATGGAACATATGAAATTCCCAGATCATCCGTACTATCTACTCCACCTGAAATAATAAGAGAATTAGAATTTCTATCGTTAACATAAATCTCTTTAATGTTAACCGTTGAAGGAAGTGCCGCGCTTGGTCTTACTCTTATCCAGTATTTTCCGCTGACTCCATTTACTGTAGTTGTAGTCCAAGTAGTGGGCTGGTCAAAAAGAAGTGATCCATCATTAAAAAAAGTGTAAGTTCCGTTATAAGTATTATCTGTAAAATTTGATAGACTGGTCCACGTTGTTCCGTCCCAATATTGGGCCGTAGAAAGTGTGGAGGTATTCGCATTGTTTACCTCGTTAAAATCAATAGTTGCTTTGGAAAAAGGTTTATCATCACCTATGTACAGATAGTCAGTCGTAGTCAAACCCCCGACGTTATTTGCAGTAGTTGATGAATTATCATTTGTTTGAGTTAGACTTGAATATGTTCCATTTGCGTCCTTCATTACGCTATCCGGACTTCTTCTAGGTTTTCCCGGGAGCTGATTTAAGGTGTTGTGATGAGTAGTGGTTGATGAAACCACCAAGGAAGCATCTGCTGTTCCTTTGAGAGTAGCAGACGAAGGCAAACCAACACCTCCATTTTTCTCTGTGTCACTAATAGTACCTTGTGAATATTTCTCTTCGCTTGCATTTTTCCATGTACTTCCAAGATCCCAATGACTCTCGATCTCATCATCCGTCAATGCTCTATTGTATATCGCTACTTCATCAATAGTACTGTTAAAATAGCAGCAATTATCAGCTCTTCTGCCAATATTTAAGGCTGCGGTTCCATTCGAGGGATTAGCGACCCATGTCGTATCGCGACCTGCCTCAACCCCATCAATATATACGATCATAGTATCTGTGTTATCATTTAATGTCATGACAACGTGATGCCAGGTTTCCTCTGCTGGTGTTTCATTTCCAGCATCTGCTACCCCAGAACCGCCCGATGTATTATGATTTCCTTGATAATATATTCCATTTCCACCGCCTCCTAACCATTGATATTGAGTAATCTGCCATTCATAATTAGAGCTAGCACCCTTAGAAACTATAACTCCTCCTTCAAGACTTGTCCCAAGAGCCCAAGCTTCAACAGTTAATTCTCCTGTTGTTGTCACGGAGTATGCATCGTTGTCAGGAATTGTCACATATTCACTTTGCGAAGCATTAAATGAAGTAGCTGTATCACTGTCGCTTGCTAATCCTCCTGTAGCGCTAAGCGTAGGTGTATTTGTATAAGTCCCATCATTATTAGTAGCAGATTCGTCATTCGCATTTGTTCCAGAGGGTTCATTTAACCTCCAATAACCAACCAATCCCGATGTACTATCAACAGTATTAAAATAAGTTTCACCATTCACTACGTCTCTAGTTAAAGTCCTGATTTCACCTCTATTTGTGCCATTTACGTTATATGAAATGACAACTTTTTCTTTTCCGAGTCCTGCACCTTTATTTGCAACCACAATCGAAGGCCTTGAAGTAACATCAGAAGTATCTATGTTTTCAACCGTACCCTGTGCGATACTAGAAATTGTGTTACTCCCGCCTCTGGTAACTGTGAGCTTGGAATATTCAAGATCTGAATCAGTACTATTAACCAGTACCACATGAATATTACTTCTACTATCTATGTCAGCTGCTATTCCATTTGAATTTCCCGCTCCGCCATCTAAGTTTATTGCTGCATCTGTCCATGTCGAAGAGTTATAATTTTTATAATAAACATTATCATCTCCAGTTCCTCCATCAAAAAGCGTAATCAAATTCCCCCAGGTATCTCTAATAATTTTTCTTGAATTTCCGTATGCTGTTCCAGTAGCTGAAGCTGCAGAATCAATGACCACAGGATCAACTGTTATTGGAAATGATGAATTACTAAGTTCTTTCTCGGAAAGAACTATTGATAGTAAATAATTTCCTTTTTGACCTTGGGTTAAAAGATACTTACTTCCAATGTTTTTACTTTTAGTGTCTTTTGTTACAGGTTTTGGAATCGTAAATTTAGTTTCCATTTGTTGGCCAATTTCCGTACTCCAAGCAATTTCTCCATCGGGGAATAATTCGCCAGTTAAAATTTGGTCAGGATTTTTATCATTTCCAGAAGTGAAGTCAAATTCTAATTTTCCTGCCTGGATATTTTCTCTTTTACTTACCACATAATCAGCTTTTACGCGGTCACTTAACATTTCATAGCGAGCTGTAACTCCAGGATAAATTTCCCACTCAATTTTATTTCCATTAACTTTAGGATTTACAAAACCATTAAATCCTTTTGGTAAATATTCCACAAAATATCCGTCGCGACTTACTATTTTTACTGAAGGAGAAACCCCATCTTGTTCTTGTTTTCCAAAGGAGAAAACAGTGCCAGATTTTAGATTTACACTCCATTTATATTCTCCGCTTTTGTTTTCTTTTAGATCTGGTCCTTTTGTGGGATTGTTTGCAAAAACATGACTCTGAGGATCTCTATTTCTAAGTATCCAAGCTCCATCCGTAACTTTTTCAGAATATGGAAGATAACTTGGTGGACGCAATTGATATAAAATCAATGGAATAATTAACATTACGACTGCGATTACAAATGCACGTCTCGCTCCCCTACTCTTGTAAACTTTATTCTCGAAGTGATGAATTTTATGTCTTTTGTTTTCTGGAAGCCATGAAACTAAATAATTATGCAGATAAACAATGGGGATAAAAAAGATTTTTAAACTTCGTCTTAAGATTTTCTCTATAGGTTGACATATTTTAAGCATCTTATGCTTAAAAACAGATAAATTCTTTTTCATTTAGGCAGTTAAAGCTTAACTACAATAAAACCACGGCTAGTGGCTAAGCTTTTACAACCTCAAGAATAGCTTCAAATAGAGTTAGTGTCAACGCTATAAATAGTATCTAAAACTATCAATTTACTATAACGCTGGAGTAGGGGTAACTGTTACCGCCTGAGGAGCAAAAGTGGGCTGGAATGAGGCTTGAGTAGGAGCAACACTTGGTTTATTATCTCCAATTAAATCCTGCAAAGAGAATGGTCTTTGCGTTGGAAGTGGTGTGGGTGCAATACTCACAGCTGCACCTGCAACATCCCCTACCGGAGTCTGTGTATTTGCAACAGGAGGTTTATATAGAGCGACTTCAATAATTTTATTTGTGGAAGGTCGGTAAAGAACAGCTTTTTGCGCGGCATTAAAAATCAGAACCTTATCACCATTCTGAGCTTTTGCAAAAAAAGCTTGACTGCGTAATTTAGAGGCATCAGAAATACTAGCTATAGTCGGAGCTTCTGAAGGGATATCCATAAGGAGTCCCACTTTCTCAGTTATAGTATCAATTTCCTTTTGAGCCAAATCAGAAGCGCTCTCAGGCTTCATGCTATATGCCACTACTGGGATTATAAATAATGAAATCACCACCAAATAAGCTATAAATACTCGCCTGTTTCTAGTAGGTTTGGGGAAAGATTTAATAGACTTTACTACTTTTTTCACCCATTTAGAATAGCTTTTTAAGTGGTTTTCTGTCAAGCTAAATTCAATCAATTTCAAACAAGCATTAGACTATTTGCTCAAATCTCGCAAATATAATAAGATTTATTTTGATGAGAAAGTTTCAACTAATACTCGCCTACTACACGCTCTTAGTTTCTGGTGGATTATTCTTTTGGTCGATTTTTTTAGCTCCTAAACCTTATGGCCTATTACTAGCAGGATTAGTTGCTCCTATCGGAATTTATTTTTGGACAATTATTCTTGGTAGATCTAAATTAAAAGCTGTAGAATATCCGAAGGAAGCTAAAAGTGAAGAACAGTTAACGAAAGTCTCTCTCGCAATTTTATTTACACTACTTATTAGCTCGACTAGTATGTTTACTTTTTCGTTTATTAACAACAAGCTTATTGCTCCCACTTCCGATGTGCCCTCTTCAGTTGCAAGTAGACTTAGCCTAATTGAACAAGAAGTAACAGATTTAAGTGATGAAAAAAATGAATCTACAGATAAAATCCTTGATGAATTAGAAGAATTAAAAAATAATACTAAAATTGAAGACGAAGAGTCAGCTGATGAAATAATAAGTAAAATTGATAAAGAAAAACTCCTGGGAGCATCTGATACCCAGATTAAAGCAATCACGATTAAGAATCGTGACAACAAGAAAGTTAATGTTTATAAAGAGAAAAATTCATCTTCTGAAATTGTAGGTCAGGCTATTTATGGCGAAAACTATACCTTCTTAGATAAAGAACAGGATTGGTATCTTATTTTATTTACTGACAAAACCGATACCGTGGAAGGATTTATTAATAGTCAGTTTGTAAAAGAAGTCGAATATTAAAAAGATGAAA
>CAZBFH010000018.1:19488-20042 GCA_964491185.1 uncultured Gammaproteobacteria bacterium | reverse complement strand
GCCCAAAAGTTACAGAAGATCATTTATTTATTACTAAATCTGGAAAACCTTTCTTGATTAGAAATATTAGAACTTCAGTTGAAAGATATTTTAGATTAGCTGAGATCAAAAATGCTAAGGTAAACGATTTAAGACATACTTTTGTAGCTCATCACCTAAAGCATGGAGCTTCAATTGTTTTACTAAGCAAAATCCTAGGCCACAAGAGATTATCCACTACAGAAAGATATTTAGAATACGTTCCAGACAGAGCCGCAGAGTCCCAAGTCCTCTCAGAGTTATAATATGGCTCATCCTGATATAAAAATCGGACAACCTCGAATCATTGAAGTAAAAGATGCGGGTATTAATCCATTAGATGTTACATTTGCGATCAGAGAAATTAGCTCTGGACAAAGAATAATCCAACTAGAGCGAACCCAGGGAGGAAGTGTTCTTATTCATTCTGAAAGTAAACCTGGCTATACAACAAATCCACTTGGCAAGCTAGAGCGAGAAGACCATCAAGATCAACCTCCGATCTCTCGTCCATATGCTACATTCAGTAGCTGGGA
>CAZBFH010000018.1:0-19478 GCA_964491185.1 uncultured Gammaproteobacteria bacterium | reverse complement strand
AAGCTAGGTCAATATGTTGAATTCCGAAATCAAAAAGCATTTACCCCCGCTAAAATATTTGCAGCTCAAATACGAGATGCTTTAACCACGCCGATTTCTGGTACACAACAAATTGGAGGACAGAAATTACCTGAAGAATCTAGTTAAAGGGTGGGCTAGCTTGGGATCGAACCAAGGACATCTACTTTATAAGAGTAGCGCTCTACCACTGAGCTACTAGCCCTAAAAAATTAAACGTAATTTTTCAGGGTAAACCCTAAATCGTTCCCTATTATACTAAATACTTAATACTTTATACAAAATACTGAGGCTTAGAGTTGGGCGCGTTGACCTATCACCTGCTCTATTACATTTACATCTTTTCCGTATTTAAGTCGAGAAAGTTCTTTAATTAGTTCTGCCACTCTCGGATTTTTAGCAGCCTGCTCTTGATCCATATCTTTTGTAGTATCTAATGAGAACGGAGGAACAGGCTCTCCACTTACAACAGTTCTCATGTAACAATTAAAGCGATCTATATTTATAAGATCTGCTTCTGAAAATGTAGGCTGGAATTCATGCTGAAGATAATTTGCATCAGTTACACCAACTCTAAATGCGGCGAGTGTTCCAACGTTTCCGAAAATTGCATTCTTAACCTCTTCTTCCATCTGCCCTATAAACTGATTAGCAACGATCAAATCCAAACGATATTTTCTGGCCTCAGACAAAATCTGAGCAAAATCAGGAGTTGCGAAATTCTGGAACTCATCCACATACAGGAAAAAGTCTTTTCTTTGCTCCATGGGCATATTTTGCCTACTCATAGCGGCAATTAAAATCTTTGGAACAAGAATCAAACCTAAGAAGCTAGAATTCTCTTCTCCGATCTTTCCCTTAGAAAGATTTATAAGGAGAATTTTCTGGTTATCCATTACATATTTCATATTAAATGCAGATTCTGATTGACCAATAATATTTCTCATGGTTTTATTCGTAACGAAGCGTCCAAATTTGGAAACAATGTAGTCTAAAACTTCTGACTTATGGAAATCCGAAGTCTGAGCAATCTGATCTGTCCAATATCTGCGGACTATTGGATCCTGAACATAAGGAAGAAGCTCTTGAACAAAATTTGCGTCAGTTAACACTCTAACAACCTCTATAAAAGTGCTACCTTTTCTACTCATAACTGTAAGCATCGCGTTACGTATCGCATGCTCAAAACGAGGTCCGATTATTCCAGTCTTATTAGGATCATAAAGCTTATACATGAGTCCTACTATTGAAGACACCACATAATGCTTTTCTTCTTCAGTATCAGCTTCCAACATATTAAGTCCCATAGGCCTGCTTGTATCAGACGGATCAAATAAAATAACATCTTCTGCTCTTTCTGGTGGAATCATCTGCAATATGTCCTCGATAAGATCTCCGTGTGGATCTACTACTCCTACTCCCTCTCCATTCTTAATATCTTGAAGAATCATTTGCTTAAGAAACTCTGTTTTTCCTGTTCCAGTTTTTCCAATAATATACATGTGCCTTCTTCTGTCGTCCCTCTCTACATGCACATCACGAGAAAGACCTCTATAGACGCTTTTCCCTAAGAAAAGACCAGTTGTAGGCACATGTGCGGCGACTGGAGCTCTTTTAGAACTAACCCAGAAAATATGAGGGGTAGCTACTGATTTATTAGGAAAGTGGAAAATTGTCGCTAACTCTTCAGAGCTTAAAATCGAAGGAGCACCGCGTTTTTGATGATATCTATAAATAAAATCATCCATAAATGCTTTTTGTCTTTTTACGCTTACTTTTGTAAAGGAATTATGACCATTAAATTGACTGAAGGCATTTTTAATATTACTTAAATGTGCCTCTGCTGTTTCTTTAGTTGAGGATGCAACCACTAATCTAACAACCGTATTAAATCCAGGCTTACTGACTTTAGATTCAATTGACTCAAGCTCTTTTGCATCAACTGAATATTTAGCTGTTTCTGGATTTGCTTCTTCTTTTTTAGTGTGTGTTACATGATCTTTACCTAGTTTTTTCCATGCTGACTCTGCAGGTGAAATAAGAATCTGAATCGCTGCTCCCTCTCCCTCAGTCATTTTTGCTAGCACTGAAGTAATAGTAGACAAAGGATCTACCGCAAACTCTTTATATGTTTTAATCGGCTCATAATTATCTTTCTTAAGCCCTAATTGAGCAAAAGCAACTTTTGAATTTTCCCCGAAGATATTATAGTCATTTCCTACCACAAATCCTTCTTTTAGAGATGTTTTTTCAGTTACTTCTTTTATCTCAGCATCAGGATATGCACCATTTATTTGTTTTTCTATAAAATCTTTATATTTATTTGGAACGGAAACAAAAAATCTAATATCTCCTGGCATTCCAACAATTTCAAAGGAAAGAACAGGCTGATCTACTAACCATTGTGGCTTTCCGCTTTTATGAAGCGATGCAAAGCTTGAAAAAAGCTGCTCCGCTGCATCAATCTTTATCTCATTATCTCTTGGTAATGCTATTTGTAGGAGTGTCGAATCAAGAGAAGCTTTTTCCCTATTCCTGAATTTATACCTAAGCGCCAAAACGTAACCTATTCCCCCAATCGCAGCAGAAAGAAGACCAAGGATTAAAATGGCCAACATCAGATTAAACATTAATGCGAAAGGATTTCCTGTCATATTTAAGCCGCCTTTTTCAGCGCATCCTGCACTCTTATTCTACCTCTCAAATATTGCCTTACGAAAACCCTGCCCGCATCCGCATCACCATCAGTGGCTTTTCCGCTACTTGCAGCCAATGCACCCCCTCGTGTGTCAAATTGATCAGGAAAACTTATTACATCTCCAGTGATTGTGGAATGAGCTGGCGGATGCTGTTGAACCCCAGGCACCTCTTCTGCCTTTGAAAGATTATGTGTCAAAACTGGTTCTGCGAAGTTTTTTAATTCTGGAGGAACAACCAAATGAGGAATACTTGAGATAGCTAAACTTTCAACATCAGCTGCCACCTGCTGAACTTCACTATCAGTAACTTCTGGCTGCTTTACTGCAGGAACTACTGGGTCTTTAATTACTAAATTTGGATCTTCATTCATATATAACTATATTATCACAAGAAGACTAATCGGCTTGAAATAATCATTACAAATAGATTACAAAATATGAGGTAGCTTGACTATTTTTTTCTCCAGATATTTTCTTTCTTTTTTTCTTTGTAATTTACATAGCGCGCGATTGTAAACAATAGATCAGACAAACGATTTAAGTAAACAATAATAGTGTTGTCAATTTCTTCAGTCTTAGCGAGCTCTACAATGCGTCTTTCGGCTCGTCTAGCAATAGTACGCGCAACGTGAATTAGAGATCCTCCCTTTCCCCCACCTGGAAGAATAAATTGATTTAAAGGAGACATTTGGCGAGTTAATTTATCGATTAATTTCTCAAACTCCGTTGACCTATGGGCGATTTGGGGAGCCGGTAAAGTGGAAGAGACAGCTAAAGAAGCTCCAATTTCCAAAAGATCGTTTTGGATTTCTTCTAATTCTTTATTGATTAATTTTATTTTTATGAATGCGGAAGCTGCGCCAATCATAGAATTAATTTCATCAATTGTGCCATAGGCTTCAACTTTTTTATCTGATTTTAATACCCTTTTCCCATCAAAAAGTGAAGTTTTACCTTTATCACCTGTTCTTGTATAAATAGGCATAGATATTCTGTTTTGACAATTTTAAAACAGCCTCAAAGCTTCCAAAGAATAAAGTAACATAAAACAAATCTCCGAAAAGAGTGTTTCTGAAAAATGGAATTGCCATCACATAAGCCTGGAACATTCCTTGAATATTTTTAGGATATAGAGATGTTGCATAAAAGAAATTAAAATTAGTTATAAGAAAAAATAGAATAGAGGACGATAAAGAGGCAGCAATTATGTTTTTAGCTGACTTATGGGATCTTAACCATACTCCAATAATAGCAGCTGCTAAAAAACTACCATAAACAGTTAGTGTTGATGCATGAATTAATGATAGAGGTGAATATATTTTTGAGAAGTTAATAAATTGCGAGGAATAAGGATTTATATATAAAAGCAGATAATCTGAAATGACTAGAGTAATAAAAACTATAAACAGTGAGTACTTCTTGTTAAGGTAAGCTCCTCCGAAAAGCGCCATTGCGCCAATCGGTGCAAAATTTGCCGGATGAGGAAACAGTCTAATTAAGACTGCAATCATGATAATAAATAATGGACCAAGGTAATTTTTAAAATCCTTCATTCTAGAAACTTGTTAATACAAAATCAAGCTTATCATTGTTGCTACATTTATACGACGAGACTCCAATATTAGATGACGCACCATTTACTCTAAATTCATAAAACTGATTTTCTCCAGCGTCAATCCCATTAAAAGAAGTTATAAATTTACCCATATCCCCTCCATAATCTGTGTACTTAATATTATTTATTCCAATCACGGCAACAACTGCGTCCCAAGCTGTCTGATCAGGATTAATAGTTACATTATACGAGTCAGGAGATTTCTGCCCTGCATAATCTACTCCTATTTCAACTTTTAATCCCGCTGGGGTCGGTGAAGGTGTTACTGTTGGCGCTGTAGTTACACTTGGCGCAGAAGTAGGCGAAGGAGTTACATTAGAAGATGAGTTATTACTTGGCGTTGTTGTAGGAGTTGGGGAAATTTTCTGAACTACAGGTTCAGATGGCAATAATTTTGGCGTTATTGAGGGAGCTACGGTTGGAGTTAATGAAACTGAAATAATCGGCTTTGAAGCTAATTCAACCTTTCTAGAACCTACTCCTAATACTTCCTTATTCTTATTTGCTTCTGTTTCATTTACGCTAAATACCGAAGCTCCAAGCATAAACAAAGAGACAAATGCAAGAACAAACAAACCTTTACTTTTCCAAAGTTTATTTTTTATATCTACTAAATTTATTTGTATTTTCACCATAAAAAAACTTCTCAATACCCGAGAAGTTCGCCAAAAAAAACTTGCTCGAGAAACTACATAAGGTGGTTTTCCGACTTTATCCCGATTAAATCGGGCTCTACGGTAGCGGCACTGTGGAGGATTTACGCCTCACTTACCCTTTCCTTATTGGATTTATAATATAAACTAACTTATTGCTAATTACTAGTGACTAATTATTAAACTAGCATTCGGAGTGACCGCAAGCATAACACTTGCCGCATCCCTCTTCGAATACGAAAGCACTGGTTCCGCATTCTGGACAAATATCAAAATTATTAGTCTTTGGTTTTGTGTCAATTGTGATTCCTTCTTGAAGAGGAAGCTGCTGAAGAACTGAAATCTCCTCTTGCTGTTCAGCTTTTACCTCAACAGGAGAATCGGCTGTCAGTTTTGCCTGAGCATCAGAATTACTTGATGGAGGTACTAATTTATCTTCTACTACTCCATTTACTTTAAACGCATATTGCCTTGCAAGAATTTTTGCAACAGCATCAGGAAGGGACCTTACTCTATTTTCGCCAAACCCTACACTTCTTGCTCCTCCAATTCCAGACAGCTGAGATATAACCTGGCGAATTCTCTCGCGCGGCGGCAGGTTGCCTGCGAGACTTAAATTCAAGGAAATCATGCGTCCTAATGCTTCAGCCATAGCTGCAACATCAGAACCCGTTTTGCCAATTGTTATAAACATTTCAAATGGTTCCCTGTTTTGATCGTGATTAAGAGTGATATAAGTATCCCCGACTGGAGTTTGAGTCTTGTATGTAACTCCTTCCATCATCATTGGACGAGGAGCGCGCACTGTGTGATTTGCGACATCTGGAACTTTTACTTCTTCTTTCTTTTCTTCTACGCGAGACAAAACTCCCTCCCTACTTCCATCTCTCATATAAGTCACACCTTTAAGTCCATTGTCATAAGCTGACATATAAAGATTTTTTACGTCGTCCACCGTATGGGCATTTGGAGCATTAACTGTTTTAGAAATAGAAGAGTCAATATATTCCTGAGCGATCGCCTGAACCGTAACATGCTCCTCTGGTGTTAAATCATTTGCCGAAACAAAATATCCAGGCTTCTCTGAATTTGGATTCTCTTTTTTCCATTCTTCATAAAGAGGATGATACATTTTGTGCTCTCCTAACCTATCGCGGCGAATAAACTCAAACTCGTATACTGGCTCTACTCCTGAAGAAACTCCCGAAATCAAACTTGTCGTTCCGGTTGGCGCAATTGTGAGCAAAACTGCGTTTCTGATTCCATTCTTTGCAATTTTTGCTTGAATCTCTTTTGGAAGTCTTTGAATGTGATATCCCTTTAGATATTTCTCTTTATTGAATTTAGGAAATGCGCCTTTTTCTTTTGCTATATCAGCAGAAGCATCATATGCTTCATTTCTTAGGGTTTCAAAAATCTTTTTAATAGTCGCTTCTGATTCTGGCGCTCCATACTTTAGCTTCATTTTTATTAAAGCATCAGCCAAACCAAGGATTCCAAGACCAGTTCTTCTAATATCCTTTGCTACTTTTTCATTTTCTTTGAAGAAATAATATGTATCATCTATTACATTGTCTAAGAATCTCATTGCAACTCTTACGTCTTTTCCAAATCTATTGTATTCAAATTCACCTTTTTCATTTACATAAGCTGACAAATTCATTGCTCCTAAGTTACAGACCGCCCAAGCTCCAAGAGGCTGCTCTCCGCATGGATTTGTTGCAATTAAGGTTTCAAAATATGCTGTATTTGACCTCTTATTACTTCTATCCAAGAAGTGAAGACCTGGCTCTGCTGAAGTCCAAGCTGCTGTACAAATAAGATCCCAGAGATATTTTGCTTTAACAACTTTTTTAACTTGAACTTTCCCTCCAAGCTTTTTCCAACCTTCTAAATCTCCATTCCATTTTGCATCATATTTTGGATCATCAAGATCCGGATATTCTAATTTCCAATCAGCATCTGCCTTTACTGCTTCCATAAAAGCATCAGAAACACAAACTGATAAGTTAGCTCCATTTATGCGAGTTAAATCCTGTTTTACGGTAATAAACTCTTCAATATCTGGATGCCAATCATGAAGCATAAGCATAAGAGCACCACGACGAGAACCCCCCTGCTGAACAATATCTTTCGTAGCCAGCGAATAAAGCTCTGCCCAGTTCATTGGGCCTGATGAAAAACCATTTACTTTTCTGACGCGGGATCCTTTTGGACGAAGACTTGATAGGTTAATTCCTACTCCTCCACCTCGAGCCATAATCTCAATCATGACTTTAAGATTATCTAAAATTCCGTCCCTGGAATCTTTAGGGGAAGGAATAACGAAGCAGTTAAAATATGTAACATCAAATCCAGTACCAGCTCCAGCTAAGATGCGTCCACCTGGTAAAAATTTAAATCCATCCATTGCATCATAAAATTTCTTTTCCCAATGTTTTTGGTCAGCTTTCTTTTCTTGTCCAGCAATTCCCTTGGCGACTCTTCTCCACATTTCATCTGGAGTTTGTTCCATTGGATTTCCTTCTTTATCTTTTAAGGAATATCTATCTAAAAATACTTTTTGTCTTACACCGTCAAGTTTCATAATTTTTAATTTATTAATTTTTTGACTTCTTTTTCAAAGTCTTCTATATCTACAAATCTTTTGAAAACACTCGAAAATCTAATATATGCGATCTTATCTAACTTTTTAAGCCTACCTGCCACCATTTGCCCTATTTTTTTACTTTCTACTTCTACTGAATCTGCCCCTCTTAATTCTCTTTCTACTTCTACAATTATCTTCTCTAAGTCTTCAACTGAAACCGTGGTCTTTTCGCATGATCTACTGATTCCGTTTCGCAATTTATCTCTATTGAACTGCTCTCTTCGTCCATCTTTTTTTATAACTACCAAATTAACATTCTCTACTCTTTCATAAGTAGTGAATCTCTTCTCGCACTTAACGCAGCTTCGTCGTCTTCTTATAGTTTCTAGGTCTTCACTATCTCTAGTTTCTACAACTTCTGTTTCGCGTGAACCGCAATATGGACATTTCATAGCTTATATTATCTCCGGGCAAATTCTTAAAGTTCCGACACTAAATCTAGTGCCAAGATCGATCATATGCCGCTAACGGTGGGGTGTCAACTAACAATTACTAGATCAAAAAATATCAGTCGTTTTTCTAGCCTCATTTTTAAATGAGACCAATTTTTAAGTAAAAATTAAGAAAAAAACGGGTAATAAAATGTGTTTAAAAATTAAAAGGGCGGGTAAAAAATTAGCGCAATATATCTTAAAAGCTATTAATTACGGCTTAAGTTGATCTGCATTTTTTTCAATGTTTTTTATCTTTTTTAGGTCATCTACTAAAGACGCTTCTTTTTCCTTAGATTTTCCACTAATTATTTCTATTTCTTGTTTTTGTTTTACCGCTGAATCCTTAATTCTTGCAAATATATCTCCTACATCTTTTCCGGAATTTTTTGCTTCTGTTGCTCTCGATAATGACTTCTCTAAATACTTCTGAGCTTTTGTTAATGTAGTTTCTGCCATTTTGTCATCCCCTTTTTCGTAGAGCATTAAAGCACTTGCTGTCCTCTTATCAGACTGAAGCAAATAAAAATGGGCTTTTTTAAAGGGATCAGAAGTTAAAGTTTCGATAATTCTATCTCTAATCATTTTTATGGAATAAAGTGGACTTCCAGGAAGAATCCCAGGATACGGAAGCTGGTATTCTATTGTTTCAGGAACTGGACTGGGAGCAAGACTTGTTGTCGGCATTGGGATGCTTTCAGTAGGTTTTGTAGTTATCTCCATTACCTGCGCATTAACAGGAGAAGCGACCAAGATTATGAAAAAAATGAATCCCGATATTAACCTAATTAAGCTCTTCATAATTACCACTAGCGGAACTAGCCTACTCTAGCACTATAA
This sequence comes from uncultured Gammaproteobacteria bacterium, assembly GCA_964491185.1. Lineage (GTDB taxonomy): Bacteria > Patescibacteriota > Microgenomatia > Levybacterales > UBA12049 > 2-01-FULL-39-10-A. Next base: position 10,572 of record CAZBFH010000018.1, on the reverse strand, counting down.
AATTTTAATTTCAAGAAGACTTCTTCGGAAAACCAAGCTGCTTCAAAACCAAACTAAGACTTTCATCCGCATTATGAGAATAAGTATTCACTACGAAATCATAATATCCCCTGTCCCAATAAATCCAATTCTGATCCCCTCCAGCATACATTCTCCTCCATTTTTCTATGTCATTCTTTTCTCTTTCAATTACCTCCTGCTTTGCAGTCTCAAGAGATTGTTGTTCGCGATTTATCAATCTATCAATCCTAATATCCATGTGATCTTCACCCGCTGAATCTTCGCAAACAACAAGAATCTTAAAAACCCCAGGAATATTTTGAGCATTAAAGCCAGCTAATTTAGTTTCAAGAATCAGATTTTTTTCATCCGTTAGCATCTTTTTTAATTCCTCATCAAAAACTTTATCTTCATCATCTGGTCTTTTATCTGTATCTTTTGGATTAAGTCCGAGCCTAGACCTAACTCTTTCCCAAAAAATATCTCCACCTTCTACATGACGCCAGGAAAGAGTATCAGCTAAATTTTTTGCAAGAGTTGTGGAACCAGAGGCAATTCGGCCTGAAACGGTAATATTTCTTATATCTCCAAGGTCCTGGGGTGTCATCAATAGAGTATAAATCTAAGTGCTTATTTCATCAAGAGTTATTTTGAAGCACTACTACACCTGGCAATGGAATACCTGATAAGAACTGAAGCATCGCTCCTCCCCCCATTGAGACAAAGTCAAACTTATCAAATAAATTATGCTTATTTAAAAAAGCTACAGTATCTCCTCCTCCAGCAATCTTATATGCATCGCTATTAACAATTGCTTTTGCGATCCGAAGAGTACTTTCTTCAAATCCACCTTCAATGTACCCCATTGGACCATTCCAGACAACCATTTCACTCTGAGAAATAATGTTTTCAAATTCACTCAAGCTCGTTTTTATAATATCTTTCTTGTCTTCTGAAGATTGCGCAATTATGATTTTCGCATTATCGCTTTTAATATTTTCGATTGTTTTTCTGTCTTCATCTGTGATTTTCCCTCCAATTAAAATGTAATCGGCGATATCATGCATTTTTGCAATTATCGGAAGCTTCGTTTCCATCTTTGCCCCACCTAATACAATAGTAAGAGGATTTTTTGGAGAATTTATGACACTCTCCAACACTTTTACTTCTTTTGCAAAGTGAAAACCTGGAAAATGAGGCAAATATTTAGGAATCCCCACAACTGAAGCATGCTCTCTATGACTAGAACCGAACGCCTCATTAACATAAACTTCGCCAAGCCCAGCTAGATCTTTTGCGAAATTAGCATCATTATTTTTTTCCTCCTTAAAGAAACGTAAATTTTCTAATACGCTAAGACCCTTCTTAATTCTCCAACCCTTAAACCTATCTATTTTGAGCTCAGATTCGCTTGATTCAAATTCATCTGCAAACCATTTAACAACAGGAAGAAGACTGTATTTTTCTTCCCACCCCTCAGGGCGCCTTAAATGACCTATTAATACAACCTCACAATCATTCTCTAGAAGATATTCAATCGTGGAAAAACCTGAAATTAGCCTTGTTTCATCTAGGATTACCCCGTCTTCTGACAATCTAACATCACACTCATATCGAAGGATTACTTTTTTATTTTTAATGTCTCCCAATTCTAAACTCGGTAAATTTGTCATAAATTAATCACTAAATTCTTGGCAAAACATTTCCCCGTAAATCCCCCCATCAATTACCCCTATCCCCACTCTCCCAAAATTCTCTGAAAGAATATTTTCCCTATGCCCTGCGCTATTCATAAGTCCTTGCATTGCGAGCTTAGTGCTAGGAGCCAAAGCTAAATTTTCCCCAGCAAATTTATATACTATGTCCGCCTCAGCCATTCTATCAAAAGGTGACTTTCCTTCGGGCGTATAGTGAGAAAAATATCCACGATTTAACATATCGGTACAGTGTGCCCTAGCAACCTCTCTTAAGCTTTGGTCTTCTTCTAAAGGTGCTCTATCAATATTAGCCCTCTGGGCATTTACCAAATTAAGCATTTCTACTTCAGATTCTCTGTCAGTTTTTACTTCTGTTGTTTTAAAATTAAGCTCTAGAAGCTCATCGCTCTTTGGCTCAACTGTTAAAAATGTTAGAGCATCATTTACTGCTCCGCCAAATACGTCGTTAAGCTCTTTGTCGAATCCTTGAATATTTGAAACAAGTGGCGCTCCTAATTTTGAAGCTGCAACAGAATTTTTCATAAACGGAGACAGCGGAAGAGCAACAACCATCGTTAAAATGAATGATAGGAGTACAAACGCGGAAGAAATTCCAGGGAAAATGCCTAATATTTTTTCAGCTTTCTTAGGATAATTTACTTTTTCAAGTCTTCTAAAAACAAACGGAAGAATAATGTTTCTTAAAAAAATTGTTAATACAATTTCGCAAACAAAAGCAGCAAGAAAAAATCCCAATGCATTTCCAAATCCTTTCGGAATATTAAAAGTGTTAACTAAAAAGTCTCCAAAAATATCATAAAAAGTGAGTCCAAATAAAAATGAGATCAAAAAACTTGCAAAATCTGCAAATCCTTTTATAAAACCTAGCGCGTAACCCTCAAGAGCATAAAATGCAATTATTATAAAAATTGCAAGATCGATGAAGTTAAGATTTACAAATGGAATTGTAAGAAAATGTAAAAAAGATTGAATTTGCTCTACTGAGATCACAAAATTATTATAGTTCATCCCGCGTCTTTTTTCTAAGGGTTATTGATCTCAATTAGAACTTTCAAACAAAAAAGATGCGGGATAAATTGTTGTCTCTTTGTCTTGTGGGGTGATATTATTATTTGATGGATACTATAAGAAAACTTTATCGAAAATTTAGAAAGAAAAGATATTTTGGTATTGTAGTTGTTATTCTCGCAATAATCGCAGGAGCATTCGCATACAACTTTATACTTAAAGATCTCCCTTCCCCTACTAGACTAAATAACCCAACCTCAATTCCCGAATCAAGTCAAATATTTGACAGGGATGGAAAACTCCTCTACACAGTTTATTCAAACAAAAACAGAACTCAAGTTCCACTAAAAGATATCCCAAAATACGTTCAAGAGGCAACAATTTCAATTGAAGATAGAGACTTTTATAAGCACGGCGCAATAGACATTAGGGGCATAACCAGAGCGCTAGTCGCAAATGTTTCTGGAAAACCTATTCAAGGAGGGTCAACTCTTACACAACAACTCATAAAAAGTAGCTTATTAACCTCAGAACGCTCTATCCAAAGAAAAGTTAAGGAAATTGTTTTAGCTTTCGTTACGGAAGTTTTGTATTCCAAGTCTCAAATTCTTGAAATGTACTTGAATCAAATTCCATACGGAGGAACTGCATACGGAATTGAAGCGGCTTCCAAAACTTATTTTGGTAAAAGCGCTAAGAACCTAACTCTTGCTGAAGCAGCACTTCTCGCAGGACTTCCCCAAAGTCCTACTCTTTATTCTCCATTTGGATCTCGTCCTGATTTGGCAAAAGATAGACAAGAATTAGTCTTAAGACAAATGCGAGAACAAGGCTATATCAGCGAGGAAGAAGAGGAAAAAGCAAGAAAGCAAAAATTAGAATATAAAAATATTTCTAATAACATTCAGGCTCCGCATTTTGTTCTCTACATAAGGGATCTTATGGAGAAAAAATACGGTGAAAAGTTTACAGAAGAGGGCGGATTTCAAATTCAAACAACTCTAGACTCAAGCATTCAAGAATTCGCAGAATTAGCAGTTGCAACAGAGGTCGCAAAGCTTAGGTTTGCGAGAGTTTCAAATGGCGCAGCAGTAGTAAGCGATCCCTCGAATGGAGATATCTTGGCAATGGTCGGAAGTAAAGATTATTTCGATACTTCAATTGATGGGAATGTAAACATTACCCTAGCGTTAAGACAACCCGGGTCTTCAATAAAGCCAATTAATTATGCTGTAGGAATTCAAAATGGATACTCTGCAGCTACAGTTTTCGTAGATAAAGAGATTTGCTTCCCCAATCAAGGTGGAGCAAGTTACTGTCCTAAGAATTATGACGGCAAATTTCATGGAGTTGTCACACTTAGAGACTCTCTAGCAAGCTCTCTAAATATTCCAGCTGTAAAAATGTTAAAACTTAACACTGTTGAAACCATGATGGCTACAGCAACAGCAATGGGAATAAATACTTTTACAGATCCCGAGAGGTATGGACTTTCCCTAACTCTTGGAGGAGGAGAAGTAACAATGCTTGATATGACAACAGCTTTTGGAGTGTTTGCTAATAAAGGTTATCGAGTAGATTTAAATCCGATTATCGAAGTTAAAGATGGCCGTGGTAAAACTCTTGAAAAAAAGAAAAATCAGTCTCCAATCTTTGGTAAAAAAGTTCTTCCCGAAGAAGTAACTTTTATAATTTCTGATATTCTTTCCGATAACCAAGCAAGGGCAATGGCGTTTGGAACAAATTCAGTTCTTAATATTCCAGGCCAAACTGTTTCTGTAAAAACGGGAACCACAAACGACTATAGAGACAACTGGACAATTGGATACACCCCAAAATATGTAGTCACAACTTGGGTTGGAAATAATGACAATACGCCAATGGGAGCAGTTGTTTCTGGGATAACTGGGGCATCCCCTATCTGGCATGAAATTATGGAATTCTTACTTCAAGGCAAAAAAACCGCGCCTCTTATTCCGCCTCAAAACGCAGTAAGACTAAATGTTTGTCGTCAGTCAGGATTATTTCCAGCTGAAGGATCAACATGCGATATGAGGCCAGATTATTTTGTAAGGAATAAATTTCCTAAAAGAAGAGATCCAGGAAAAACAAACGTATTCGTAGATAAAACGACTCAAGATCTTCCGAAAGATCCAAAGCAAACCGACAACCTAGAGCTTAAAGAACACTATGTTATAACTGATGATACAGGAGATAGATATTGCGTAGACTGTAATCATCCCGAACTTTCCCCATCCCCAACCCCAAATCCTTAAAGTACCCCTTTAAACTGAGCCTGTAATTTTGTATAATCCAGCTTGGACTTGGTAAAAAACTGAGGCTAAATTCGCACTTATCTCTCCTGCTCATTTATAAATTATGGAAATATTAAAATCTGTGATCATTTTTATTGGGAAAATCTTAATTTTTATAGGCGATGTCACCATTTTTATTTTCCTATTCCCATGGAAAATAATAAAAATTTTAAATAGTAAAATTTCACAGCTCCTTACTAAAAAATCTGAGGAAAAAGAAATATTTAGCCTAGAAAAAACGCAAAAAAAGAATATTTATTTTCAAACTCCAAGGATAAAAAAACCTGAAATAAAATTGCCAAAAATTAATTTTCCTAAATTTGAATTTCCAAAAATCAATCTAAAACTTAATATTCCAAAATATAAATTACCAAAATTAAAGATTCCAAATATAGTAATCCAAATAATTAAAACACCAAAAGCAGTCGTTCCCCAGCTTAATCTTCCGAAGATAAAATTTCCAAAAATAAATTTGCCTAAGCTTCATGCGCCTAATCTTAAAAAACATAAGAAAAGAGGACGCCCTCGAATTCCTACAACATTGCCTTTTAAAACAAGGTTCAAGTATGCATTCATGGGGACAGTTTTTTCATTTTTATTTATTTTTCTTCCAATAATTTCTTATGTTTTCATAAAACACCTACCAAATCCAGCTGAACTTTCCCATCAGGAAATCGCACAAACCACAAAAATTTATGACAGAAATAAAATACTTCTCTATCAAATCTATGCAAATCAAAATAGAACAAACGTTCCTCTTTCTAAAATCCCTAAAGACTTTAGAAATGCAACAATTGCTATTGAAGATAAGAATTTTTACACGACTCCTGGATTTGACATTCTAGCAATCGCCAGATCAGCATACGCAGATTTATCTGGTAAACCATTACAAGGAGGCTCTACTATTACCCAACAACTCGTAAAAGCTAGACTTCTTTCTCCGGACAGAACAGTTGAGAGAAAAATAAAAGAAGTTATTCTCTCTGTTTGGGCTGAACAAATTTATTCTAAAGATGAAATCTTAGAAATGTATTTCAACCAAGTTCCATACGGAGGTACTACTTGGGGAGCAGAAGCTGCCGCTCAAACTTATTTCAGTAAAGATGTAACGCATCTAACTCTTGCAGAAAGTGCATTTCTGGCAGGCCTCCCACAAGCACCATCTATATATTCCCCATATAGTCAGTCTCCTAATCTTTGGAAAAATAGACAAAAAGATGTTTTAGAAAGAATGGTTCAGCTTAAATTCATTACAAAAGACCAAGCCAAAAAAGCAGAGAAACAAAAATTAGTATTTAAACCAAATCAGAACAATATAAAGTCGCCTCATTTTGTAATGTATGTAAAAGATTTATTAATTGAACGATATGGACTTCCCGTAGTTGAGCGTGGGGGGCTAACTGTCATTACAAGTCTTGATCTTAAAACTCAAGATATGGCTCAAAAAATCATTACAGATGAAGTGGAAAAAGCAGGATACCTTAATTTCTCAAATGCAGCTGCGCTAATCACAAATCCCACAAATGGTGATATTTTAGCGATGGTTGGTGGAAAAGATTACTATGCGGAAGATGGAGGAAATTATAATGTAACAACTGCCTTAAGACAACCTGGATCTACTATTAAAGTTGTTACATATTCAGCAGCTCTCATGAATGGATATACCTCTGCAACTAGTATTCAAGACACTCCTGTTTCATTTGCCTCCCCAGGTTCTCCTCCCTACTCTCCTGTAAATTATGACGGCAGGTTTCATGGCAATGTCACTCTAAGAAATGCTCTTGGAAATTCTATAAACATTCCTGCAGTAAAAACTTTAAATCAAGTTGGAGTTCAAGCCATGGTGAGTCTTGGTAAAAAAATGGGGATCACCACATGGGAAGAGCCTGAAAATTATGGGCTAGCAATTACACTTGGCGCAGCTGAAGCAAAAATGACAGACATGGCTACTGTTTACGGAAGTTTAGCTAATAAAGGAAATAAAGTAGAACTGAATCCAATTTTAAAAATTACCAATTATCAGGGAGCAATACTTGAAGAGAAAAATGAAATAAAAGAAAAAAGAGCACTTCCCGAAGAAGTTGCTTTTATAATCTCAAATATTTTAGCTGATAATCAGGCAAGAGCAATGGAGTTTGGACTTAATTCACCGTTAAATATTCCAAAACATACTGTTTCTGTAAAAACGGGAACAACTGATAATAAAAGAGACAACTGGACAATTGGATATACTCCAAAAATTCTTACTGCTGTTTGGGTAGGAAACAACAATAATGCCCCAATGAATCCAATCCTAGCTTCAGGAATAACTGGTGCAGCTCCTATTTGGAATAAAATTATGAATAATTTATTAAGTAAAAGTAATCCAAAAGACGAAATATATACTCCACCTGCGAATATAGTTGCGCGTCCATGTGGTGGAAAAAATGAATACTTTATAAAAGGAACTGAAAACAGAGGATTTTGTAGACCAATTAGCCTTAATGAACAAAGACCAAATCCTTAAAGAGATTGAAGCAAGCGAAACTGGGTTTTCGGATCCCCTTTAAACAAAAAGCTATTTACACAAAACATACTTGCCCCGTTTTCTTTAAGTTTTGGTAAAGTCTCATCGTTAACTCCCCCATCAACTTGAATATTTGTAAAATTTTTATCCTTTATTTCTTTAATCTTAGAGAATACTCTCTCATCAAAAGGACGACCAGAAGCACCTGCATGTATTCCCATAAGTAAAATTCTATCTAAATCTTCAAAAGATACTTTTATATCAGTTACTGGGGTGTCAATATCTAAAGCCAGCCCAACTCCTCCTAACTCCTGACTTCGAGAAACAAATTCCACCTGATCACTCATTTTTTCAATGTGTCCTAAGAAAGTTTTAAATCCAACATTTGACAACTCTTCAAGATAATTAATTGGCTCATCTACCATTAGGTGTGCTTCTAAATCAAAATAGGTTGAATATTTAGAGAACGGGGATGGATCAAGAAAAGTTAAATTTTCTTCAAACTTTCCATCAAGGAAATCAATATGGACTGACTTTGCAAAACCTTTATAGATCTGGAATTTTTTCTCAATCTCCTCCCAGTTTTTCTCGAGGATTGTCGGAATTATCATTACTTACCTATTATAACCAAAGCGTCATAAGTTGTCGTCTCTGAAAGATCAGTTGAGGTATCTGCGATTGTATAGTCATCAGACAATGCATCTTCCAAATCAGCTAAAATACTTTTCTTTGAGTTTTTTACTTGAATTGTTACATCTGTATAATCAAAATTATCAGCGTTTCCAGTTGAAGCAATAGTAAAGCCAGCCGCTTTTATTATGTCAGCTGCAGTCCCAGCAACGCCTGATTCCCCACTACCATTTTGAACTGCGACTGATCCTTCGCTTGCTGGACTGTCTGCTGTCGCAGCTTTAGTCGGTGCCTTGGATGGCGCTTTTGATGGAGTCGGAGCTTCAGTTTCCTCAGGCTCTTCTGTAGGCTCTTCTTCTTCTACAACAGAGTCTTGAGGTTCTTCAGTTAAAGTTATAGAAGTACTATCTTCATCATTTGCTGAATTTCCGCTTGTAACAAAATATGCGACACTTCCAAGGAGGAGTAGAATAATTACAAAAAATATTCCAAATAGGGCAACTCTTTTTGAAATTCTTTTTTTTGAGGGCTGGGCGGAACCTGAATACGAGATCTCTTCCATACTAGGTTGCCATAATATCATAAGAAAATCTATCTATCAACATTTGATTTGATATAATAATCTAATGCCCAAATTTTCCTTTTTAATTTTTGCGTTTCTCCTCATTTTCTCACTCGTATTTAGTGTTGGAAAAGCCAGAGGCGATGAGCTTGATGATTTAAATAAACAAATTGCTGATTTAACAAAGGCATTAAATGATTCAAAGTCTGCAACTACTCCCCTAGAGCAACAGGTGGCAAGTATTAAGTCTAGAGTAGCGTTTATAGAGTCAGATGTAATTAAGAAAGGAAATGATATTGACAAAGGATACAGAAATCTAGAAACTCAAACTGACAAATTAAATCTAGCTATTAGAAACTACTATATTAAGAGTCATTATAACTCTCCTATTTTGGTGTTCCTTTCTTCAGATAATGCAAGTGAAATTACCCAAATACTAGCTTATCAAAAGGCTGCAGCAGACCAAGACAAAATGATTATTACAAACATTGCTCTTTCAATTAATACTCTTGAGGAAAAAAAGGCAGATCTAGAAAGTGAAAAAGTAAAATTAGCTTCAGTGAAAGCAAATCTAGATAAAATTATTGGCGAAGCAAAAAATTATCAATCATCCTTAACAGGACAAATTGCAGCTCTTTCTGCAAAACAACAAGAAATTATTAATGCTAGATCTGGAACATTTACAGCTACTATTGGCGATAGCAGTTTAGCCGATGACTATAATGCTTCAATCACGGGATTTAGAGAAGCAGCTCCATCTGGATATTTTGCAGTTTTTGCTTTTGGTGCACACACTCACCGAAAAGGAATGAGTCAATATGGAGCTCGGGGTCGAGCACAAAGTGGACAATCTGCAAATCAAATTCTTAATGCCTATTATGGAAAAGATCCAGTCGGAAAAGATACTGGCGGAGACATTCAAGTCGCAGGATTTGGAAGCATGAGTTTTGAAGATAGATACCTAATGGGAATCGCAGAAATGCCCTCAACCTGGCATCCAGAAGCTTTAAAAGCGCAAGCTATTGCTGCAAGAACATACGCATATAGATATAAGGTTGAAGGAAAAGAAATCTGCACAACTGAAGCTTGCCAAGTCTATAATGACGGCAAAGCTTCAAATCCACCCGAAGCCTGGAGACAAGCCGTACAATCTACAAAAGGGCAAGTTCTTGAAGACGTAGTAACATACTATGCATCAACTCATGGAGGATTCACTTCAACCCGTGGTTGGGACACAACAGATGGAAGTGGCGGAGGAAATTTCATAGACAAAGCATACGACAAGATTGGTGGTTCACCATGGCTTTATAAAGCCTGGTACACCCAAGGCTATAGCGTATCCTCTGCAAAATGTGGAAGAAATAATCCATGGCTTTCCCCTACCGAAATGGCTGACATAGTTAATGCTGCAATCGCATTAAGGACTGGTGGAATAGATACTTCTAGAATTACCCCTGTTACAACGGATTGCTGGGGAGGAAACCCTTATAGCATGGATGAGCTAAGAGGTTTAGTATCTGGTCAGGGAGGAATTAGTCAAGCAACAAGTGTTTCTGTCTCACAAGGAAATGGAACGACATCAAATGTAACCATAAATGGTGTGTCTCTATCAGGAGAAGATTTTAAACGTGCTTTTAACTTAAGAGCACCAGGTCATTTATCGATTCCCCAATCTGGATTTGCGTTCTTTAATATTGAAAAAAAGTAACGTATAATATAATACGCTCGCACAAACATGCCTGATATTTTTGTAGGAAATCCTGCTCACTCTACTTCAGAAGCTAAGGAAACCTCTGAAGTAAAAACAGTGGAAGAAAAACCCCAACCAAAACC
>CAZBFH010000017.1:13053-22448 GCA_964491185.1 uncultured Gammaproteobacteria bacterium | reverse complement strand
GAAGCATCTCCTTCAGCAAAATTAACAGGATCCGGAATGGGAGTTCTTAAACCGGCGATTCTGGCTGTAGCTACTGCAATAGGTTGTAGAAGTGTATGCGGACGGAAGTATTTAATTTCCATTCCTGTTATTCCCTCTAATTCCCATAAGGACCGTCTTAAATGCCTTGGTCCAAAACCAGTGAGCGCTCTAGTTCTAAAAGTCGGCGTAAAATCTCTTGGACCATGATATCCTATTTCGTGCCCAGCATCTTGAACTTCATATAGGACTCTGCCAAATCTAACAGGATCATTTCTTTTGAATTTTTTGGCATTTTCAGTAATCCAAAACAATGTCGCAGGAGACTTTGCATCCCTTAATGCACCTAAAAAATCCTCAACTGTACTCGGATGAGGTCCATCGTCGGACGTAATCGCAACCTTTGGAATCTTAAAATCTTTAGCGCTTGAACCATATAACAATGTTTCACTCATAACGCTATTATTATAGGCCTAAATGTTAACAAAGTCAAATCTAAATCTAATTAAAAACATAAGGACAAATTGAAACTGAATTTGCAATAATATATCAATCTGATACAATATTTAAGGCTAAATTAATATATGGAAGGTTTATCGCGAAGCTGGAGGGGTTTCAAAAAATCCGTAAAAGAATTTCACACTAAAAAGCCGCATATCGAGTTTTTTACGGCACTTCTTACTATTCCCGTGCTTTTAACCGTTATAATTCTTAATCTCAATAACTTAAAAGATAAAGACAAGACTGAGGCACCAAAAAATGAAACGATCATCATAACCCAGGCTGCTCCGAATGAAAAAGAGATAATTGTCACAACCGAGGCTTGTGAACCTGGAATAGGCAATATCAGCATAGTTAACCCAGAAGAAGGGGATGATGTGTCAGGAAATCCAGTATCAGTTGACATCGTTTATACACCTGAAGGGTTCTGTGAGGTTGTCTGGTCTTATAGAATTAATAACGGATCCTGGTCTTCATATGATGACCGCTCAATTGCGCTTTATAATCTTCCAAGCGGAGAAATAAAATTTGACCTTAGAGTAAAAAGCGTAGTTAATACAACACAAAAAACCTTAACTAGAAATTTCAACTACTCAGGCGGGGGATCAGCAAGCGTCACACCAACACTAACCCCTACTCCTACTCCATAATTCGTAACCTGATGCTATAATTTATCTTAATGAATTCTAAGTTTGTTTCATGGGGGAAATTTTTAATAGGCTGGCCACTTTCAATAATTGCAATTATTTATATTACTCGCTTTTTAATCAAAAGCGGGGGAGAAGCGATATTAAATATTTCCAACATAAACATTTCATTTCTTCTAATTGGTTTCATATTTTTCTTTTTTTGGTTTTATCTTCGGGCTTTCGCTTGGCAATTATTTTTAAAAAAAGAAGGATATAAATTATCCTTACGAGAAACCATTTACAGATGGGAATTTTCAGAACTTAAAAGATTTGTCCCGGGAAATGTTTGGTCATTTTTAGGAAGAGTTTCACTGTTCGAAGATATGGGTGTACCAAAAAAAGCTATAGCCAAAGGACTTTTATACGAAATTGAACTCGTAATCTCTGCTTCTTTATTTCTATCAATTCTTTCGGTCCCTTTGATTACAAGTTATTTAAATCTAAACATTCCATATATTTCTTTAATATTTTCAGTATTGATAATCGTTTTTACTCTGGTATTTTTATTTTCTGAAAATCTACCGCTCGGAAAACTAAAAACTTTTTTTCCAATCCTAAAACCCACAGATAATTTAATATTTTTTACTATTTATGTAGCGTCTTGTTTCTTTTTTGGCGCTGGTACATTCTTCGCAGCACACTCCTTAATTTCCCTAGATTTTTCAAAGTTCTTAGAATACGTAGGATTTTTTTCTTTCTCTCTTTTAGTAGGTTACCTTTCATTTCTAACTCCGTCTGGACTGGGCGTAAGAGAAGCAGTTATTACTTTTGGTCTTTCAAAAAGTATTTTAATCCCGCAGGGGGCGCTAATAGCTATTTTTTCAAGGGTCATTTTAATAGTATCTGAGCTTATTTTCTTACTTTTTGCTTTCTTATGGAAAAAATTACCTTTAAAAAAATAAAGCATCACTGGGCGGAATTAGCTGTAATAGTTTTTGCATTCGTTTATTCTATTTATTTTAATATCGCTAGCTTTTTAAGATACGACAATTACTACACTGGAAGATTTGACTTGGGCAACATGGCTCAGACTGTTTGGAATACGACACAGGGAAATCTTTTTACATTAACTGACCCAAATGGAACTCGCGAAGTTTCTAGGCTTGCTTTTCATGCTGACTTTATCCTAGTACTTCTTTCTCCTTTCTATGCACTCTGGCAAGATCCTCGTATGCTTCTATTTATCCAAACTTTGGTTCTTTCACTCGGAGGAATTTTTGTATATCTAATAGCGCGTCAAACACTAGAGAATAGAACATTATCAGTCGTTCTTTCTCTATGCTATTTTCTAAATCCCGCAGTGCAGTACACGAATCTTTATGATTTTCATTCTGTAACTCTTGCTACAACTTTTCTGTTGGCAGCTTTTTATTTTATTCAAAAAAAATATTTCACTCTAACGCTCATTTTTTTAATACTTGCTGGAATAACTAAAGAGCAGGTTTGGTTCATAACTGCACTTATGGGTCTTTATATTTTATTCATTTCTAAACAGCGGAAATTAGGACTTCTAATTTTTACATCTTCTACATTTTTGTTTTATTATCTTATTTGGATTGCAATTCCACATTCACTAGGAAGTGCGCACTTCGCTCTGGAATATTATTCAGATTTCGGTAGCTCTCCGGGAGATATTATCAAAAATATATTTCTGCACCCAATTCAAACTGTTCAAACATTACTTCTTCCTGACAGAATTGGATATCTAAAACAGCTTTTCCTTCCGCTTGGATATTTGTCTTTTCTGGCTCCAATTTATTTAATCTTCGCAGGCCCGGATATTGGAATAAATTTACTTTCAACAAATCCCACACTCCACCAGATTTATTATCAATATAGTTCGACAGTTACTCCTTTTATTTTTATTTCAGCAATTTTCGCAATCAAATATATTATAAAATTTATTCCGGAAATTCCATATTTGGCATTTGGCGTATTAATTTTTATGACCACTTTAATTAGTGCGTATACTTACGGCCCGCTACCAGGCGCACTAAAACCAAATCTTGATATGTTCAATAAACCTCTTTTAATTAGAAGCGTTATCGATGAGCAAATTAATGAAATTCCAGAAGAAGAATCAGTAAGTGCATCAAATAATTTGGCTTCTCATCTTTCTCACAGAAAAAATATTTACGTCGTCCCTTATGGAATTGGACAGGCTGATAAGGTCTTGTTTTTAATTACTAAATCTGCAAATGAATATGAGAAAAAGGCTTTGGAAAATATTCTACAAGATCCAAATTTTTCGCTTATTTACCATCAGGATAATTTTTATGTGTTCAAAAGATTAAGTTCTTGATAATATTAACTTATGCCCAAAGTTATAAAAGCGAATGGTGAATCTGAGGATTTTTCAGAAAAAAAATTAATAGATTCTATTCACCGTGCAGGAATCCCCGAAAATCTCCAAGAAGAAGTAGTCGAGCATATTAAATCAAACCTTTACGAAAATATCCCAACGCATGAAATTTATTATCACTTAGAAGAATATTTAGGCCACACTAAAAGCCCCTACTATAAAAATAAATATTCTTTAAAACGCGCCCTCATGGATTTAGGCCCCACTGGTTTTCCTTTTGAAGCTTACATTGCTGAGGTTTTAAAAATGGAAGGGTTTGAGACCATAGTAGGTGAAGTTCTTATGGGTAAATGCGTAACACACGAAGTAGATATTATTGCTCAAAACGAAACCGAGAAGATTATGGTTGAGTGTAAATTCCATAATCGACCGGGAAGCAGATCTGATGTCCAAGTAGCTTTATATACAAAGGCCAGATTTGATGATTTAAAAGAGAAACATGGTTTTACAAAAGTTATGCTGGTTACTAACACCAAGATTACCGTGGATGCTCTGGCTTATGCTAATTGCCAGGAGGTTAAAGTTTTAAGCTGGGAGCACCCAGAAGGGGAGAGTCTTAGAGAAAAAGTAGAGAAGCATAAACTTTATCCAATTACATCTTTGTCATTCCTATCTATGCCTCAAAAGCAAGAATTACTCGCAAAAAATATAGTATTAGTAAAAAGCATCTGCGAGAATCCAGAAATAATAAATCAAATTTCGATTCCTCTTAACAAGAGAGACGAAATTCTAGATGAAGCCAAAAGAGTCTGCTTAATTTAACGCAAGTTTTCGAAAAACCTCATTATATTGCTTCACTCCAAGATGAACAGCTTCTTTTATTAATTTTGCTTTTTTAGGATTTTTTTTAATATAATTTTCAATTTCTTTTTGTTTCATGAACTTATTATATCTTGTTTTATGTAATACAGATCTTCTAATTCTTTAACATTTCCAAACGGCACTCTTTTTATAATTTGACTGCCCATTCCCATCATTAGAGCTGGAGTAATAACAAATTCTCCATATCTATCATTTATTTGATCCATCGCGTCAGAAACTTTTCTCCTCTTTGCTTTCTGATCATTAAAATCAAATAAAGACATTTGAGACTTTCCAGACTCTTCTAAGGAGTAGCATGAAACACTTAACTTAGAGATCAATTTGTTATCAGGTCTTTGATTTAATACGAATAGCGCTTTAGTAAATAATTCCTGAGTGGTATACATTTCCGAATCCATCATTCTCCCTCTATGCCAATGCGTCCAATCATCATAAATCAGGCTTACATGTATTCCATGTGCAACCATATTAAATCTTCTCAGCCTTCTACCCATTTTTTCACAAAGCTTAAGAATAAGTTTTGAAAGTTCACGAGGATCATTTGTGGAGCGGGGAAGTGCGTACTGCTGCCCAATACTTCTCGTTTCAAACTCTACGTCATCAACTTCATGTCCCCTTAATCTTTCATACCAGTATCTTCCAATTACGCTCTTAAAAACCTGCTTCTGAAGAAGCTCACATTTGGCATTATAAAAATCTAAAGGAGTAAAAATTCCCCTAGAATTAAGTCTCGCTTCAAATCTGACATTGATTCCATTTAAATCAATCAAGGAAACTTTAGAATAAGTATCCATCAGATTCTCATGGTTAATCACATCAAGCCCATCTGGCTTATGAAGCGAAGCCGCTAGTTTTGCCAAAAATCTGTTAGTAGAAATTCCAACATTACACTTCATCCAATCTCCGATCTCTTCTCTTATTCTTTTTTTAATTTCATAAGAAATCTTAATCAAGTCTGGTGTAAGTTTTTCAACACTTGAGAAATTTAAAACAAACTCATCTATGGATTTTGGATGGTAATCAGGTGTGTAATCCTGAAATATGTGTCTTAATCTTATATTTACATCAAAATATTTATCAGGGTCAGGAGTTCTTACCACAATATCTTTACATAAAAGCCTTGCTTCTCTTATCCTCATGCCAGTTTTTATTCCAAATCTTTTTGCCTCAATACTTGGAGCTACTATGCAAGCACTTGGAGTGGAGTATGCCGCTACAACTAGAGGTTTTCCGCGAAGAAGGGGATTTGCCTGCTGTTCAATTGTGGCATATGCAGAATTTAAATCCACATGCATCGTTAAAGGTTTGTTTCGGTTAATTGGGAGCTCCATCACTAACCTCCTCTACATACCAGTGCAAAGTTTCACTGTCCAATCTTAATTTAAACGCTAAGGTGTCAGTGGATACTGAGAAAATGTGATGAATATATCTTCCATCCCGCCTTACGTGGTGATAACCCAATGTAGTGATCTTATAAACTCTGCCATTCCACTTAATCTTATAAGGCTTTACGACTGCTCCTAGCTTCTCGTAGATGCATATGCAGTCAACTTGTTCATTAATATGCTCAATCATAGACAGAAACTCTTTAGTTAGCATAGTAGAATAATTTACGAAAAACAACAGAACAAAAGTAGAACATCTATATCAATTTTTGGGGTGTATAATAGGCTTATGTGTGGACGATATGGATTAATTTCAAAACCCCAAGCTTTAATAAAAAGGTTTGATGTAGAAAATAACGAATTCGATTTTAAAGAAAATTATAACGTAGCCCCGTCTCTTAAAATGCCCATAATTGAAAGACATAGCCCAAATTCAGTTCATCTTAGAGAGTGGGGAGCACTACTATACAATAAATATTTTACAATTAATGCGAGGACTGACAAATTAGAAACAAACAATATTTGGAAAAAGGCTCTTCAGGAAAGAAGATGCATTATTCCAGCTGACTATTTCTTCGAATGGAAAAGAACTGAAAAATCCAAACAGCCATATTTATTTAGATTAAAAAATAAAGATCTTATGGGTTTTGCTGGATTCCTAGTAGACTATTTAGATAAAGACAAAAAGGAAAGAACAGGCTTTATAATGCTTACTACTGAAGCCAATTCAATTATGAGCCCCGTTCATGACAGAATTCCAGTAATTCTTAGAAAAGAAGATGAAAATGATTGGCTTAATCCAGATACCGTAGAATTCGAACACATATTAAAATTCCTGAAACCTTTTCCTTCAGATGAAATGGAAGCTTTTCCCGTCTCTCAAGTCGTAAATTCACCAAGAAACAACGATAAAAGTATTATTAAACCTCAGTCTTAAAGCAAAATCCAGTAGGCATACATACGGAAGATTTTCTTAAAATATTTGGGCAGTTTCATAATTTAAATATACGTGAATAATATGCGCATTTCAATAGAACAAAAGTAGAACATAAATATTCAAACACCCTCAAAATTAAAACCGAAAATTACTTCAGACTCTTGACAGATTTTTTGGGATATGTCTAACTAATTATGTAGAGACTAATTACGAAGGGGGGTGAATTACATGAGCAAAGACACAATGAAATGGGTAGAACTAGTAGCAACTCTCTTGGTTGTAGTAGGAGCTGTTAACTGGGGACTCGTTGGACTAGGTGGCTTCATGAACGCTAACTGGAACTTAGTAAATATGCTTCTAGGAGCTTGGCCACAAGTTGAATGGGTTGTATACATATTAGTAGGAGCAGCCGGAATATGGCTATTCTACGATTGGTGGATGAAAATGTCGAAAAAGTAAACCAATCGACTACTGAAAAGTACTTATTAACCTCACTCTTTTTGGCGACTAGTAAAAATATTATATAGTCGGAGAGGGTGAGGTTATAATTTGGAAAACTAGGCTTAATAAAATATCTACACTGCGATATTGAAGTATTCAAGAACTCTATTAAAAATAAATCTTGGCCCCTGATAAAGAACTGTAAAAAGAATTAAAAGTCCAATTAATCCCACCAAAAACAAAGCGACTTCAAACATTCTTTCTTTCATTTCATTTGATATTTTTGCCATAAAACAATTGTAGATCAAAAAATTGCTTGTAACAACTATTTTTTGTTACAATTTTTATATGCAGTCTCCTAACTATCAGTTTCTCAAAGATAAGTGGACTAAGAGGCACCGTGACCTTCAAGAGAATATCGCTAAAAAACACTCTGACTCCTTCAGGTGGCTTGCGGACAACACCAAGCAATTAGCAATTGGCTCCTTAGGAAGCCTTGTTCTTCTAACATCCCCAATCCAAAAAGATTCGATAAATGCAAAAATAAAAGTCGCAAGTGAATCTGCTCAAAAAATTAATACAGATGTTTTTCTTATAACAGATTTACAAAAAACATTGCCCGACATCGTACGACCGCTTACCGAAACAGAAGAAGCCTCAATAAGTGCTACTCTATCTAAAAATTTCGGAATGACTGTAGCGCCAGAAATAAATGGCCTGAGACTTAACAGAAGCTATGGGCTAATTGGATCTGAACAACACTTAGCAAGATATCCAGGAGACAATATGAGCTCGCATTTTGACGGAAATACGCAGGATGCAGAAAAACATCATTCATCGGGAATGGCACCAGGCCTTGGAGCATGGGGATATTTTGCAACTTCAAAAGCAAATATGACTGAGGAAGATGTCATGCGCGAAAAGTACTACATAGCTGTCCAAACTTTCTTAGCTCCCGACTTTAATAATAGAGTTGCAGAATATAGAGATTTTTTTAAATACAGAAAAATGCTTGTAGTTAATCCTGAAAATGGGAAAGCAATTGTTGCTGTAATTGGAGATGCAGGCCCTGCTGAATGGACAGGAAAGCATTTAGGAGGAAGCCCTGAGGTCATGAAACACCTAGAACGTGTGGACGGGTCTGCAAAAGGACCAGTTTTATACTTTTTCATAGAAGATCCAAATGATGCTATTCCATTAGGTCCTGTTAAAGCTTTACAATAATATTATGAAAAAACATTTCTACACTCATGTTATCGAAACCTCCTCCATTAGTCTTGCGCTTGCCGAAATGGAACTAACTCAAGAAGAACGCAAGCATCTTATAGATCTTGCACAAGAAAATCTTCATCATGCTATTTTGGATTCTGTTTTATCAGAGCTTTCCGATAAAGATAAGCAAGAATTTTTAGTTTTACTAGCAGAGGATAATCAAGAAAAAATCTGGAAACTCTTAACAGAGCGTGTGGATCACATTGAGGATAAGATTAAAAAAACTGCAGAAGATTTAAAAAAAGAACTTCATAAGGATATCGAGGATAGTCACAAAAAGTCTTCGAAAAAGTGATAAAAAACTTAAACTCTGACCTTGCAAAATTGGGTCAATCTTCTGGGAAAATCACTCCAATCTTTGGTGTAATATTAATAATTGGTACATTAATCTTCGTAACACTTTACAAACAATCTACAGATTTTAATAAGGAGCTTAAATTAACAAATGAAAAAATTCAAGCTGAAATTACTAAAATAAAATCTGAGGATCAATTTAAGAAAAATAAAGATCTGGAAGCAACGATTCAGAGCATTGAAAAAACTTATACCCAAGCAGTTAAACTATATGAAAAAATAATAGATGCAAGGGATGCTAAGAGAAATGTCTCAGAATATGAAAAAACATTTGCAGCAAATTTAAATTTATTATCAAAAAGAAACTATGCTTCAGCTGGAGCAGAGTTTACCAAATTAAGCTCTAAGATAGATCAGGATGCACCTAAAACGGTCGCATCAAGCGCCGTTGGTTCTACTGCAAATGTTGCAGTTAATAATACTGCTCCGGGATCGGGTTTTAGCAGGCAAAAAGTAAAAACAGATTTTGGGGAATTTATAGTAGACATTGTGGCCGCAGATTTGAATTCAACTAGAGTAATCGTAGACACTGCTTCAGAAGGAGACTGCCGGGATAATTGCCCCGTGCTTGCATTAGGAGATTATGTAGGAAGATCTGGCGCCTTTGCAGGAAT
>CAZBFH010000017.1:7925-12953 GCA_964491185.1 uncultured Gammaproteobacteria bacterium | reverse complement strand
AATGTAGTTTTTGGAGGAGATGATGAAGTGAAAAGAGCTGGAACGGGAAGCAGAAGTTTTGTTGGCAGTACAGGGTCGACTGCATACATTGGAGTTGTTCATGGTGTGAATGCTGCACAAATGGCGAGAGTATTGCACACTATGGGGATTCAAAACGCACTTAATCTAGATAGTGGTGGGTCAACTGCTCTTTGGAGCGGAGGGTATCGCGTCGGCCCTGGAAGAGCCATTCCAAATGCAATTCTCTTTGTAAGAAGGTAATTATTCTGGCATTCCCGCAAATGGATCTCCTGTTCTTATTCTAAAGGTTGAAAGAGGCATTACTCTTTGCCCTTTTGGAAGCAAGCCTATAACTATACCATTTACCTTCATCCCCATTTGCCAGGCTTTCAAAGTTCTATGATGCATGTCCCCAAGAACGACTATCCTTTGAAATTCACCAGGCTTATCTTTTATCGGAATCTCTCCGACCCAAACAGGAACATCAAGAGCTTCCCCTAATTCAGCCTCGGAAGCACTCACTAACTTTTGTGAATCTACCCAGCTCTGACTAGCAAATAATTTTGCAGGACTTATCCCTCCAATAATTGCCCCAGGCTCAATTAAAGACATATCCATTTCCTTAAACTCCTTATACGTAAATCTTTGTGGCTCTGCCACCTCCGGAATAGTGACCATTGAAGGATTACGAGGAGTTGATTCGGGACCCATATCTGGCATGACATAATTGTATCAAATTTAAATTTTCAGTTTAAATTAAGCAAAGTGCTATAATCTAGCTTCAATGAGAATATTAATAGTTGAGGACGAACATAAAATTGCAAACTCTATAAAAGAAGGACTGACTCAAGAAAAATATACAGTCGATGTAGCATACGACGGAGAAACTGGATTAGATCTAGCAATTGGGGAGGAATATGATCTCATTATTTTAGATCAAATGCTTCCAAAAATTAGAGGCATTGAAATCGTAAAAAGAGTAAGGCAGAAAGAAATCCATACTCCTATTTTATTTTTATCTGCAAAAGGAGAAACTTATGACAAAGTAGAAGGACTAAATGCTGGAGCAGATGATTACCTTTCTAAACCTTTCGCATTCACAGAACTTCTAGCTAGAATTCGCGCGCTCTCTAGGAGACCTAAGAATTCTACTGGAGTAATTTTAAAAATTTCAAACATCGAGCTTGATCCTTCAACCTTTGAAGTCAGAAGAAATAATAAAACATTAAATCTCTCAAATAAAGAATTCTCTCTTTTAGAATATTTGATGCGTCATCCCAATATAACTATTAAAAAAGATCAGATAATTTCTCATGTTTGGAATTATGATTCTGATGTTTTGCCAAATTCAGTAGAAGTTTATGTAAAACATTTAAGAATTAAATTAGGAAAACCCGACCCAATCCAAACAGTGCGTGGATTTGGATATAGAATAGGGGAGTAATATGTTTCATTCAGCAAGGATAAAACTCACACTCTGGTATCTAGGAATAATTATGGCGATAAGCCTTTTATTTAGCGTGGTAATTTATCAAAGCGCAAACACGGAATTCCGCCGCTTTGAAAAAATGCAGGACAGAATTACTAAAGATTTCGAAAGAAAAATTTTACCATTTCCGAAAGGCCCGAACGGAAATCCAAATTTTATAATCTTTACCAGAGACGATGCTGAAGAAATAAACGAAGCAAGGGAAAGATTCATTTTAATGCTTGGGCTAATTAATGTTTCTATTCTAGTAATCGCTGGTACTGCTGGATATTTCTTAGCTGGACGAACCCTAAAGCCAATTCAAATTATGCTTGAAGAACAAAAAAGATTTATTTCTGACTCCTCACATGAACTTAGAACTCCATTAACTACTCTTCGAACAGAAATAGAAGTCGCACTTAGAAATAAAAATTTAAGCACAAATCAAGCAAATAAAATTTTAAAAAGTAATCTTGAGGAAGTAATTAATCTTCAAATATTATCAAACAATCTGCTACAGCTTGCTCAAAACGGAAAACCTGTTAATGAAAATCTAATGACAAGTGTGTCAATAAAAACCTTGTTAAACGAAGCGATTCGAAAAACTGAAAAAATAGCAAAATCCAAACAAATAAAAATTGAGAATAATACGTCTGATATAAAAATTAAAGGTGTTGAGGATAGACTAACAGAAGTTTTCGTAATTCTTTTAGATAATGCCATAAAGTATTCCTCAAAAAAGGGTAGAGTTGAGATTACGTCAAAAAAAATAGACGGAAGAATCAAAATTTTTGTTACAGATCACGGAATGGGTATTTCCGAAAAAGATCTTCCTCATATTTTTGACAGATTCTATAGAGGCGACAAATCAAGATCTGAAGCAGGTTATGGACTTGGACTTTCAATTGCAAAGAAAATAATTGAATCTCATGGCGGCTCAATTTCGGTAAAAAGCGAAGTGAATAAGGAAACAAGATTTACTATCGAACTCCCGAAAGCCTAATCCTATAATCTTAGCCTCGCAAGGCCTGGCCTTGCGGGCGTAACTGACTATAAAATTACCCACTAATCCTTAGACCTGCAAGCGTGGCTAATCCTGAAAATACAGTAACCACAGTAGGTCTTGTTAAGTTTTCTACGCCAACTATTCCTATGGGAGTTACCTCGCCGGTAATCCTAGCTAAACGTACATCAGGATTGCCAGGCGAAACCATTGAAGCTTCTGGAACCCGCAACCCTAGCATTTCCACGGGCTCCTGTACCTCAGGAATTAATCTTTCGACACCAGCAAATCTTCCCTTACCCTGAAATCCACTTCCTCTATCATGATCGTGATATGACATATTGCCAAGAATATTAACACCGTTAACTAATTATTTCAATAATCGATAATTTAAGACCTATAGTTTGATTTATAAGCTTTTTTTAGGTAAAATACCCACATGGCAATTTCTGAAAGACCAGCTCCTCAAATAGTTCATAGATATGAAGATCCTTATAAGCATGCAAGCACGCTAAAAGCTTTTATAAATAACGAGCGAGTTGGAAGTATGGATTATGTCCGAAATTACGAAACAGGAGGATGGAATATAGAAAATGTAATGGTAAATGACGAGGCTCAGGGAAGAGGAATAGGAAAAGCTCTTCTTAGCTCTTTCGTTGATCAAGTAGGATCAGGCCAAACCGTACACGCAGCTATAATTCATGAGGCGACTTACCAAACATTAGTCGAAAGGTATACTAATGGACTTATGCAAGGGGAAACACGAGACGTTCCAGATGAAGATTTTCCCAGCCTTGCATTAGTAAGAGGATTAAGATTGTGCGGAATTGAAGTTACTAAAATATCAGTTGGATCAAATCTTCCACATACTGGAGATATTCCATTTAATGTAGACTTTCACGGAAGAACCCTCTAAATCCTTAAGCCTTTTTTAAGTTTCCTCTTCTAATATATATCTATGGTTAAACATAGAAAGGGGGTGAGTAATATTAATAAAAAGAAAATGCTTTTTCCAGTCATGGCTTTAGCAGTTTTGGCAGGAGGCTTGCTTACAGTAACAGGCGCTTCAGCACAAAATTCTTCAACTAAACACGATGCAATTGTTCAAAAAATTGCAGATAAATTCGGCTTGAATAAAGACGAAGTTCAAAAAGTTTTCGACGAAGAACACACTGCGAGACAAGCTGAAATGGAAACTAAAAATGCCCAAAGATTAGATACGCTCGTAAGTGAAGGCAAAATAACAGAAGCGCAAAAAACTCTAATCATTAATAAGCAAAAAGAACTTAGGGAAAAACATCAGGCAAATAGAGGCAATTTTGAAGGCAAAACACCAGAAGAGATGATAACTCAAATGGAAGCCGAAAGAATAGCTTTAGAAGCTTGGGCAAAAGAAAATGGGATAACAACAGAATATCTCACGGGAAACAAGTTTATGAAAATCGGTGGACCTAGGAGGGGTCATTGATAGATAAATAAACATTTTAGATAACCTCAAGAGCTCTTGAGGTTATCTTAGTAAAAAGATTTGACAACAGATATGATATACTCTTTTTTTAATGGAGATCATTCCTCAACTTGCCCTCATAATCCTTCTCGTACTACTTAATGGATTTTTTGTAGCATCCGAATTCGCACTTGTTGGAGTTAGAAAAACAAGAATTGATGAACTAGCAAAAAACGGCAATAGATCAGCAAAGCAAGTTCAAAAAGCATTAAATCATTTAGACACTTATATTTCAGCTACGCAACTTGGAATCACTCTCGCAAGTCTGGGTCTTGGATGGGTAGGAGAACCCTTTTTGGCACATTTTTTTGAGCCATTTTTTGATAAATTTTTACCAACTAATTTAGCGTTTATTTCTTCTCATGGTTTAGCATTTACTATAGCTTTTTCCCTCATCACTTTTCTTCACATAGTTCTAGGTGAACTTGCACCTAAATCTATTGCATTGCAAAAGGCAGAAAAAACCTCCCTGTGGATAATTAGGCCCCTTCTTATTTTTACAACTATTTTTAAACCCTTTATTTATGTTTTAAATGGAGCAGGAATTTTAGTACTAAAGTTAATTGGATTTAAAGCGCCAAGTGGTCACCAATTGGTTCATTCTGAGGAAGAAATAAAAATGATTTTAGCCCAAAGCGCAGAAGAAGGTGCAATTGAAAAAAAAGAAGCAGAGATGGTTTATAGCGTATTGAAACTCGGAGACACACCAGTTAGAAAAGTCATGATCCCAAAAAGCAGGGTAATTGCTTTTGAAAAGGAAACATCACTAAAACAAATGATTAAAATTTTTCAAAAACATCCACACAGTAGATTTCCTATCTATCAGGGCGATTTCGATCATGTTTTGGGATTTATACACGTAAAAGATGTTTATAAAAATTTGTTTTCTCAAAGTAAATTTGAAAGCTTTAGAGAAGTATATTTAAATTTTTTATTTAAAAATAGAGAAAGAAAGTTATCGAAAATGGGAATAATCAGAGAGATTCCTAAAATCTCTGAAAATAAAAAAATCGATGATGCAATGATCTTGCTACGAGAAAAAAGGGTACA
>CAZBFH010000017.1:0-7825 GCA_964491185.1 uncultured Gammaproteobacteria bacterium | reverse complement strand
CCAAGATATAATTCCCATAATTCACCTCCTTGCCCAACTTTCATTGTTATATTATTATATCATTATGGGGAAAAGAGAAATACTTATAACAGTCGGCGTAATACTATTCATAGTAGTATTCGTAATACTTTTTGTTTTAAGTAGAATTACTCCTTCAACTACTACAAATAGAAACACTGGGAATAATACGACAAACACAACATCTGCAAAAACTACTCCAGCTGTAAAAAAGGAAATTATTTCTGTAACTAACATAGTTACTGATCCTCTTGTTTATGACGGTCTAGATGTAGAGGTTCAGTCAAAAGTAGTTGATTGGGTTACCAAAAGAGTATTTACGGTAGGTTCAAGCGGAGGATTTTTGTCTAATGGCGGCAAAAGACTCATTGTCGTAGGACGAGACAATTTTAAACTTCCAAAAGATACAACTGGCACAGAACTAGGTCTTGGAGAAACTGTAAATGTACATCTCAAGGGAAGAGTTAGAATCATGGACAAGGAAGAACTTGGAACACTTATGGGAGTAGATCTAGAAGGAACAGACATAAAACTTGATGATGGTAATACTGATAGCTGGAGGGAGGGAAGTGTCCTTATTCTCCAATCCGTAGAAAGAATTAATTAGAAGAAATCTTCTGCCATCCCACAGGCACTTCACAAGGCGTAGAAAAACTTTTAACTTTACCTGAAATTGGATTTTTAGCGTTCTGAATCACTTGCGAACAAACTCCACTCCTATCTAAATTCATTCCAGTGCCTATAAAAAGCCAATACAAAACTATAGCTAAAACTATAGTTCCTGTGAGTCCAAAGATTTTCATTGGGAGAGTTAAAAGAAACATAATATTAGTATAGCAAATCCAAATTTTATTTTGCAGTTTCAAAAAAAGACCAAATAATTTTTGTAGCAGGAACACTTTCTCCTTTTAGATTATTAATAAGCTCTCCAATTCCCCCAAACCACATATGCCCACTTTTTTTAACAGAATAAAGCTCTACTCGAGTTCCATCTTCACAATTTTCATACGATTCGTGAATAGAAGTATCATTTTCTGTTTTTAAATTTCCACCGCATTTATTATTTTTAATCCATAGTTCACTCGAGTCTTTAAATGATTTAAATTCGCCGTCTTTACTTGCATTTAATCCGCCATTATAGGAAATTCGACCATCCCTCATCCCATGCATTAAAAGCAAAGAAATCGGTTTTGTGGGAGCAGGAATAACATACTCGGGTAATTTTTTATAAACTTTTCCTCCAATTGAACCTGAAACCACAGCAATTGCCTTATATCTTTCAGGTGCTTCTGAAGCAATTCTATATGCCAATAATCCACCGTTTGAAAAACCGGCTATATAAATTCTTTTTGGATCTATTTTATATTTAATTATTAGCTCGTCAGTTAATTTATTTATAAACTCTACATCCTTAACATCTGACAAAACTCCATTCCCACAGCACGATCCACCATTCCATGATAAATTCTTATCTGAGGCGCTTTTTGTTCCGCTTGGATAAACAACTATAAAGTTTTCTTTCTCAGCTTTTCTACTTAATCCGCTGTAAAATTCCATGAGTCTTGGGCTATCTGTGTAACCATGAAGCGCTATAACTAGAGGCAAATCTTTAGAAGAATCATAATACCTGGGCAGGTGGAGTAAATATTCTCGATTACTTCCATCAAGTTCAATCGATTGTTTCTTTGAGCCTAATAAATTTAAAAAATGCATAATTAATATAAAAACCGGTACTAGAAGTAGTATTATTAAGAACCTAGTCCCTTTTTTTCTCATCTTCTAAGTGTACCAAAAACTTTTTCTAATTCATTGCTATACTAGAATAAGAATCATGAAGCAAATTAATAAATTATTAAAGTTTTTGAAAAAATCACATCTTTCTTTAGTATTATTTGTCGAAATTATAATTGGAGCTATAATGAGCCTTGGATCCATGTATTTATTTTTAAAAATAGGCCATGAAATTCTACAACAAGATATCCTCCAAATCGATTATTCAGTAACAAAACTTATTTATAGTTTTAGAAGCGACGCCCTAACCCCCATAATGCAATTCTTCACCTCACTTGGAAGTGGCCTTACCCTAATATCTCTATCAATAATCACGATTCTTTTTATTGGGGCTATACGAAAAAAAGATGTAGCAATCTACTTATCAATTCTTTATTCAGGAATTTTAGTAAATACAATTTTAAAATTTCTATACATGAGACCACGCCCAGATGATCTACCACTTATTCACGAAAACAGCCTTAGTTTTCCATCCGCTCACGCTATGAATAGCTTTATTTTCTTTGCAGCTTTTTCTTATTTTATTTTAAGGGAAACAGACAATAAAAATCTAACAATAATTGTTTCTTTTATTTCGTCAATAGTAATCTTATTTATTGGAATAAGTCGCATATATCTAGGCGTACATTATCCAAGCGATGTAATTGGCGGATTTGTTGCTGGATTTCTATGGTTCAGTTCTGCTATTCTTTTTGAGAAGACAATAATTTTTAAAAGATTATATAAGTCTATTAAAAAATGAGAGGTGACAAACCCACATTTATTGAATCAGTAGGCTTTGCCATAGAGGGCATAAAAGTTGCCATCAGATATAACAGAAACATCCGCATACACATTGTTATAGCAGTTTTAGTAGTCATTTCTACTTTTATTTTTGGACTCAATCAATTCGAAAAAGCTATTATCTGCATGATTATTCTTTTAGTAATATCAGCAGAAATGATTAACACTGCCATTGAAGAAGTCGTAGATTTAGTTACTAAAGATTATAGAGAAGAAGCAAAATACGCTAAAGATGTATCCGCGGGAATGGTTCTGATCGTAGCAGCGGGTAGCATAGCAGTAGGATTTTTAGTATTTACGCCTCATGTTTTAAAAATGTTTTTTCCAAACTAAGCAGTTTTTCTACCTTTATTTCCTTTATTTTTTAAGGCTTTAGCTGCAGCTTTCCTAGCTTCTCTTTCTGCTTTAATCTTTTTATGATCTGTTGCAAAAGGCAACTGTGCATCTGGAACTGAAGCTGATTGACCTTGTCTACTTGCTCTCACAAAATCCCCATGGCTTTGTCTTCCCCTAGGCTGTTCTAATGATTTTGCATCAAGCGGAGCATGAGTTCCACCATTTAAGACATGTGCAACTTCTGCAAGTGTAGCTGGGCGCACATTTCCACCCGTTCCACCTATTACGCTTCCACTTCTGTCGCTTAAGACAGCCGGTGTTCTAGGGGTACTATCATATTGATGAGCTAATCTTTGAACCAAACTCATTGGCGGACGGGGCGCAATATCACCGCTAGACTGAACTGGCGGCCTAATTTCCCCTTCAAATCTTGATCTAGACATAATAAGAGGGAAGTGTAGCGCAAACTGTTCAAAAGATCAATAACTAAACTATAGGACTCCTTATTGTGGCTAGATCATCCCTCTGGTATAATTAAATTCATGGTGGTTGTAGCTCAGCCCCGATTAAATCGGGGTCAGTGGTAGAGCGTCTGGTAAAACTCTTATGTTTTGGATGTATATATTACATAATCCCGAAACAGATAGATATTACATTGGTTCTACAATTGATCTTAAAAGAAGGCTAAGACAACACCTTAAAGGCTATACTCGCACAACGAGAGTCTTAGAAACATATAATTTGGTTTATAAAGAACAATTTAGTACATTAGAAGAAGCAAGACTAAGAGAAAAAAAGTTAAAATCGTATAAAAGCAAGAAATATATTAAATGGTTAATAAATAAATAGTGATGGTGGTTGTAGCTCAGTGGTAGAGCGTCTGGTTGTGGTCCAGAAGGTCGCGGGTCCGATCCCCGTCATCCACCCAAAATTTTTTTCAAAAACTAGACTAATTTCCAAGTTTACTGGCCACATTTATCTCAAGAGAACAAACTATTGCTCCACTCTTAAGAAGAGTAAACAATAAATTATCGTAAGATTTGTTAGACTATTGCTGCGTTGGAACACCACTTGGCCTAAGTATCATTCTCATCTGTCCACCAATTTGCACATTCTGAGCTGTAACTGATCCATCTGCATTCGTAGTTCCAAATGCTGCAACCTTTTCACCATTCTTTAAATCTGACTTTAAACCTTCAGAAGATTTATTGATGTTTGTATTAGCTCCAATCAAAACTATCTTACTGCTTCCATCCTCAAGCTTTACAGTAATACTGTTTTCGTCTGAATCAATTATTTCTCCCATAACAGCCCCTCCGCCGGTTGGACCACTGTTCCTTATGCCTTGACTTTGACCAAATTGTCTATTCCCGTTTCCTTGCATCATGACATTTTGTTCTAAATTAGGCTTTTGACTTTTTTGATAAGTCATACCTCCAAAAAATCCAAGCACACCTCCAGCAACTAATGTCAAAATTATTCCAATTATTAAATTGTTTTTCATATCTTCACCTCCTTCCAGCCGTATTAAAATTACTCATATCTTAAAGCTTCAATTGGCTCCATTTGTGCTGCTCTTCTAGCTGGATACCACCCAAAAATAATTCCGATTCCTCCGCTTACAGCCAACGCTAGGAGAATGGAAGGAATAGAAATCGTAAAGATGAAATTCGCAAATTTCGCAATCGCAAAAAATACAATTATCCCACCAAACATTCCCACAGCTCCTCCTATTACAGTTAATATAATTGACTCAAGTAAAAACTGTGTGATTATGATTTTCTTTGTTGCACCAAGAGCTTTTCTTAGGCCAATTTCCCTAGTTCTTTCGGTAACTGTAACAAGCATTATATTCATAATTCCAATGCCACCAACCAAAAGAGAAATAGCTGCTATTCCAGCAAGTAGGGAAGTGAATGTACCTGCAGTTTCAGATATAGTATCTTGAAGATCTTGTTGAGAAAAAATCGTGAAATCTGCTTCAGAAGGATCGGAAAGCTTATGCCTACTCAACAACATATATCCCACTTCATCTTGCGCCTGAGTCATGACTTCTGAACTTGCTGCTTCAATTGCAATTGAAGATATGTAATTTTGTCCGTATAGTTGTTTTTGCGCAGTAGAGAGGGGAACATAGATTATATTATCCTGATTAAGAAATCCTGTTCCACCCTTACTCACTGTTACTCCTATTATTATGAGGGACTGCCCTTCGACTCTTATCGTTTTTCCAATGGGATTAGTTCCTTCTCCAAAAAGATCAGTTACTACTTGAGGCCCAACTACCGCAACCTTAGCCATATTTTTTTGATTTGCTTCCGAAATAAAAGCTCCATTCTCAACTTCTATTTTGTGGACCGTAGCATAAGATGGAGTAGCTCCAATAATTTGGGTGTTTGTATTGCTTTGTCCTGTTGAAACTTGACTACGAGATGAAAGCTCCGGTGAAATATTTTTTATAGTAGGCATTCCGCTATTAGATAGGGCATCTGCGTCTTCCTTAGTAAGAGTCGTTCCTCCACCCATAGCTCCTCTTACTGATCCGTTGCTTTGCGAACCAGGGCTAACGGTCAAGAGATTAGCTCCAAGCGACTGAATTTGATTCGTAATCTGTTTTTGGGTTGCTTGACCAAGTGAAAGTAGGGCTATAACACTTCCTATTCCAATCACAATTCCAAGCATCGCCAGACTTGTCCTCAACTTATTTAGGGTAAGTGTTAAAAACGCTTCCTGAATTGTTTCAATTATGTTTTCCATTTAGCTTATCTCCTACAATTTTTCCATCTCTTATGTGAATAACTCTTTTTGCGTAAGAAGCTATGTCTTGCTCATGGGTAATCATGATTATGGTGTGTCCTTCTTTGTTTACCTTTTTAAATATATCCATAACTTCATTTGCTTGAGATGAAGCTATATTCCCTGTAGGTTCATCTGCGAGAATAATGGCTGGGTTCATCGAAAGTCCGCGTGCAATAGCAACTCTTTGCTGTTGACCTCCGGATAACTGTGAAGAGGCGTGGTTCATCCTGTCTGATAAACCAACCATTTTTAAATATTCTTCAGCTATTCTTCTTCTTTTTAATTTCTCAATTCCTCCATAACGCATTGGAAGCATTACATTTTGAAGCGCATTTATTCTTGGTAGTAGATTAAAAGCCTGAAAAATAAATCCAATCTTTTTATTTCTTATCTTTGCAAGCTCATCATCGGAAAGTTTACTGATTTCCTCACCATCTAAAATGTACTTTCCCGAAGTTGGAGTATCAAGCGCTCCTATAATGTGCATGAGGGTGGACTTTCCACTTCCTGAAGGCCCCATGATTGCTACAAATTCACCTTTTTTTATTTCAAATGAAACATCATCAAGTGCTATTGTCTCTACGTCTCCAATCTTATAAATTTTCTTGACGTGAGAAATAGTAATCATCTTATTTGCTGAATTCTAATTTGTCCTCCAGCACCTCCAGATCTAGCTGCTCCTCCGAATCCTGCTCCTCCAAAGACTGAGTTTTGGGAATTATTACCACCAACTGGGGATAAACTCGTGGTGCTAACTACAACAGTGCCACCCTCTGACAGACCAGAGGTGATTTCTGTTTGCGTATCATTTGACTCTCCTACTTCAACCAGAACTTGTTCTTCTTTACCATTTTTTTGAATTGTTACGTAGCTGTTTCCATTTAAGGTTTTAACTGCACTGCTTGGCACCAATAAAACATCGCTTTTTACACTTGTAATGATTGTTGCGGAAACTGCCATGTTTGGATAGATATTCTCAAGACTTGTATCGAATGTAATAGTTGCAGGATAAGTCGTGACCCCAGAAGATACACTTCCGTTAGTGTTTATTGATGAGATTTTCCCAGTAAAAGTTTTGTCGGAAAAAGCATCTAGTGTCATCGTAACCTTTTGTCCCACTTTTACCTGAGTTACATCTATTTCTGTAAGGTTAACAGTCGCCTGAAGTGCCGCTCCTTCAAGCGTTATATTTCCAACAATATTTGAATTTGTACTATTTGAGGATGTGTCTGCGCTTTGGGTATTAGATAGGGGAAAACCGACAGCAAGATTTAAATTTGTGACAATACCTGAAATTGGCGCAGTTATAATATTTGAAGTTTGTGATAATTCTAAGGACGCATTATTTAAGCTTGCCTGCGCAGCTGCTATAACCCCAGTCTGATTATTGTAATCGGCTTCAGCCTGTAACCAGTCTGCCCGCTGCATTATATATGTTGGATCAGATGTATCAGGAGTCAAGCTAGAACCTTTCCCATTCACAAAAGTTTGATTTGCTTTAAACAGGCTGGATTGGAGGGAGTTGATCTTCGCGTTAGCTGAGTTTAAGCTATTTTGAGCTGAAAGATAACTCGCATAAGCGGCTGCATATTTTTGCTGACTCGATTTATCAAGCGTAATTGTTCCTATTGCTTGACCGGCACTTATATAGTCTCCATTTTTTACATAAACCTCACTTACTACTCCAGTTGATTGGGTCTCAATAGAAATATTATTTGCAGAGGAAATAGTTCCTGATGAAGTTACACTTGTTATTAGTGTCCCTTTTTCAACCGTTACAGTTTGTAGCTGGGTTTCAATATTATTTTTGCCAACAGTTAGCTTGTAACCTCCAAAAATAATTGCCAAAACTATGAAGACAATTACACCTTTTTTAATCAAGCTAAGTCGCGAAAACCAACTTAATACTGATCTTGTTTTTACAGATAATTTTTTTAAGAATAAATTCACTTTTTTGTATCATAAGGCAGTTAGCTGATAATTAGCTGAATGATTATATAATATTTGCTGATGCCTGTTGCAAGCTGGATAATGATCTATAATTTAATGGAAATAGCAGTGTCTCCCTCAACTTTTGTGTCCCACTTACTACTAAGAA
>CAZBFH010000016.1:6295-22581 GCA_964491185.1 uncultured Gammaproteobacteria bacterium | reverse complement strand
TCCTTCCTGTCTTAGCTCTATCAATCTATTATAGATAGGTTTTCTGTTAGATGTAAGTACTGCATTATATCTACTTTTATCGATATCCTCAAAGTCCTGCTCTAACGGATAAAAATATTCAAAAGCTGAATATCCTTTTTCATTTCTCCATAAATGCATTCTCCCGTCAATTGTGGGCTTAATGTTTGGATAATTCCATATTAACCATCCACCGTAATCATAAATCGTAAATAATTTATCGTTATTTAATTTATTTTCTATTACCGCATTAATAGCTCCTGGCGAACAGCTAATAGATCTTCGGCAATATTTATCCCAGTTCATATTTTTAAATTCGTTAAATGGATACTTACTGTAAAGCGAAATGGCCAAGAATGAAAAAATAAAAATACTAGACATTATTACTTGGTATTTTTTGCTTTCCGGCTTTAGAAACGAAATTAAAGGTTTTAATAAAAAAACAGATGAATAATAAAATGGCCACGCATATCTTACAATCCAGAACGTAAAAATAAATAAAATGAATGATGGTAAGTAAAAAGGCGCTAAATTAAAAGTTTTTTTTCCTGTTCCATTTAGCGCAAGCCCAAGTGTTAAAAATATTCCTGCAATTAATTGGTGCCACCAAACAAATGAAAATGAGTCAGGTGGAAGAAACTCTACGATTGAAGCCTGCAATGGATCGTCAAAATGCCCAAATGTCTCTACGTAAACACCAATTCCAAATGGGTTTATCATTACAGAAAATAGGCAAGCAAAAAGAGCTACTATTAAAAACTTTTCTTCTCTTATTAATCCTTTAAAATTATTTCTATAATCTAAGTAAAATTCTTTTGCTAAATAAATAATTACCCATAGTCCAAACAAGGCAAGACCTAAAACAAATTCTCCATGAAGATTTGACCAAATAGTAAAAAATGGAATTAATAATAAAATTAATCTTTTATTTTTAAGGTCTTTATATATAGATAAAACCCAATACATTACTGCTATTAGAAGTAAACTTAAAAGCTGACCCCTAAATGAAATTTGATTAACTGGAAGAGTTAAATAGAGAATCAAAGGAAAAGCTATAGACTTTTCAAATATATCCATCTTCGCTGCAATTCCTAGAAATAAAAATGTGAACGTTATGACTAATCCACTAAGAACCGAGAGACCTAAAAATCCAAATCTATTAAACGTTTGGTATGTGATTAAATCTGTTCCCCAAGAACTATTGTTCCATTTAAAATCTGGCATAAGAACGGAAAATGTATTTTCTTTTAAGACTTTTCCGTTTTCAAAAAAACTTTCTCCGTACTTTAAATGCCAACCTAAATCTGAGTCGATTGGATAAAAAAGTGAACCAAAAAACACAGCAGTAAGAAGCACAAATGACAACAAGAGACTTATAAGTTTAAAATTTATTTTCATTCGAATTGCTTGGTATTATAACATTTCGTGCTCAAAAAAAACTTAAAAAATATTCCTCTTGACAAGGGTTAAAAAATTTTGTTAATATCCAGAGACGAAAATCTTGCCCCCTAGATGGGGGTTTTTTAATCGAAAAAATGAATACACAAAACTTAAATAGCTTTTCAAGAAAGTTCACAGTTGCAAAAGGCAGAACATCTTCACTGTTCTCAAATTCTCAGACTTTAAGAAATGTAAATCTTCCAAGAACTATTAAAAGAAATCATGTAATGATCGCAATCGTAGCAGTCCTATTGGTTTTAGCATTTGTAGCCGGAAAATTCGCTTCAGGAAGTTCGTCATTTGGAGCAGCTGATCAAAGAGCTGATGCACCAACTCCATTATCAACACAAGAAATAAATAGTGAATTTAATTTTCCACTAAAAGATGGCAAAGGAAAAACAGTTGCTCAAATTTCATACTTTGTAGAATCAGCAAATTTACAGGATTCATTTATTTTCCAGGGAAAGTTAGCAAAAGCTATTAAAGGAAGAACATTCTTAATTTTTGATCTAAAGATCACAAACCCATACACAAAAACTATCGAAATTAATGCTAAAGATTATGTAAGAGTAAAAGTAAATGGAAAAGAAGAACAGCTTGCACCTGAAATTCACAATGATCCAATCCAAATTCAGGCAAATTCCACAAAATACACAAGAATCGGACTTCCAATCAATGACACTGATAAAGAATTAACACTTTTAATTGGAGAATTAACTGGTAAAAAGGAAACAATTAAGTTAGATCTTAAGAGATAATCTTATGGCCGATCAATCGATAATCGATGAAATCAAACAGGCAATTGATAATATCCACTTTGGAAGTGTAGAAGTAATTGTACAAAACGGAGAAGTTACTCAAATTTCCACTAGAATCATAAAGAAAACAAATATCCCAACAAACCCAAAAAGACAAATAACCGGTGCAGTAGTACGAAAAGGCAGTGGAACCGGGATAAACTTAAATTTTAAGTATTGACAACCAAGCAATTAGTGTTGTAAGTTACAATTAACACTAAATAGAAATAGCTGACCGCAAACGGAGGCTTTTTCATTTCCTACCATGGAAGTGAGAAGGCCTCCGTTTTTTTGTGAAAACGATAAGCGGAAAGAAAGTGCTTCGCCAGCTGGCGAATGGATTCTATCCCCGCAAAACGGGATAAAAAAAGAGAGGGGGTGAAATATATAATGACAGATTACAAAAGAAGAATTGGAACAGCAATCGCAACCGTAGCTATTTTAGCTAATGCCGCTACACCAGCAGCATTCGCAGGTACAACTATAACTATATCGGGGAACAGTGCTGATTCTGACAATGATGTTCAAGTGAACAACACTCAGAATACCAATGTTACACAAAACAACTCAGCAAATTTTACAAACAACGTAAGTGGTAACGCTAATACTGGAGACAACGACGCTAACAAAAACAATGGCGGCGATGTTAAGGTAAAGACTGGTGACGCTAGCATTAATGCTACTGTTGTCAATCAAGCAAATACTAATCACGCTAGTGTAGATTGCTGCAATCAGGGAAACACAACTGTTAAAGTCGCTAATAATTCAGCTGACTCTAACAACACTGTTAACCTTGATGTAGATCACGATATCGACATCGATCAAGACAATGATGCAGATTTCGATAATAACATCAAATATCTTGATGCTAAAACTGGAAACAACGACGCTAACAAAAACAATGGCGGAGACGTTTCTATTGAAACAGGAGATGCTTCTGTAAAAGTTGCAGTTTCTAACTGGGCAAATGCTAATTCAGCAAGAGTCGGAGGAGGAAATGGCAGTGAAGCTTCTATGAGTCTTAAAATTGTTGACAACTCAGCTGATTCTGACAACGACATAACTGTTGATGTTGATTCAGATGTAGAAGTTGATCAAGACAATGAGGCAGATTTTGATAACAGAATCGACGCAGACTCTAACAGTGGAGACAACGACGCTAACAAAAACAATGGCGGAGAAGTTTCTATTGAAACTGGAGACGCATCAGTAGACGTAACAGTAGACAACATGGCTAACTTCAACTGGGCAGACCTTAATTGTGGATGCGTATTTGGACAAGGCGGTCTTACTGTAGACGTTTCTGGAAATGGATACGAATCCGATAACAATGTTAACGGAGATTTTGATTCAGACCAGGATGTTGATCAAGATAACGACGCAGATTTCGATACTAACGTAAAGAACTCTGACGCAGAAACTGGTAACAACGACGCTAACAAAAACAACTCAGGTTCAAATGGAGATCCTTCCATCGAAACCGGAGATGCAGACTTTAACGTTGGAGTTGCAAACAGCGCTAACATGAATAGTGTTGGTTCTGAAGAACCAGAATGGCCTGGATTAGACTTAGGAGGAGTTAATATCAATATTAGCTTTGATCTAAGCGATCTAATGGACGCTTTGGGACTTTAATTTTGGCTGTAGGGTTAGAGTGTGCACTTCGCTTTAGCCCTACACCGAAAAAAATTAAAATTTAAAATTTGAGATTTAGAGAAATAAATAACAAATTTTAGCTTTTAGTTAATAAAAATATGATAAGAAAAATAATAGCAATATTTTTAATTTTAGTACTCCTTCTGGGAAAGGGTGCTACAACTATTGCTCTTGCTACTGAGGCAACTCCAGCAGGAGAAGCTCAACCTGCAAAAGAAGCACAAACAAACGACAGTGACAAAGCTGATAAAGCAGACAAACCAAATAAGGGAGAGGCTACACCAGCAGGCGAAGCAAAACCTGCTGCGGAAGCAAACGGAGGGCCTACAATTACTCCTAGTCCAACACCAGCAGCTGTAGTTAATGAGGCAACAACAGAAGTTGAACATGGTGGAGAAACTTCAAATGGAAATATCGGGGACACAACCATCAACACTGGCAACGCAAACAACACAGGC
This sequence comes from uncultured Gammaproteobacteria bacterium, assembly GCA_964491185.1. Taxonomy (GTDB): domain Bacteria; phylum Patescibacteriota; class Microgenomatia; order Levybacterales; family UBA12049; genus 2-01-FULL-39-10-A. The sequence continues at coordinate 18,212 of CAZBFH010000016.1, read as the reverse complement.
GCAATCATAAATAATACAAATACTAATTTATCAGCTGGTGGACCTGCAGGTAGCGGAAATGTTGGAGTAGGAATTGTAAATACAAATAATGGCGCTAACTCTGATAATAATGGGTCTGCAACAGTTGTTAACAATAATGATACTAATCAAAATAATAGCGCTGTAATCATAAACAACATGACTCAAGCTTCAATCACTGGAGATAATGAAGCATCTGAAAATCTTGGAAATTCCACTATCACTACTGGAGACGCAAATGTTTCAGGAACTATAATAAATGCAGCTAATACAAATGTAGATGGAGTAGCTGTTTCAGAATTTAATATAGTAGATGATCACTTTGGAGATTTTGTTCTCGACTTCGGAGCTAACTGCATAGCAGGATGCAGTGGGAATACAACTATCGCTAATACAGATAATGGAGCAGGATCAAACAATTCAGGCACATCAAACACAACAACTAACAATAACACTACTCAAAATAACGACGGCACAGTTACAAATAACGTCAACTTCCTAGCTGATTCAGGTCACAATGAAACATCTAAAAATAATAGCGGAACTTCTTCCATCACTACTGGAGACGCAAATGTAGCTGCAAGCTTACTTACTTTTCTAAACAATAACATCGCAGGAAACGTAGCTTTCGGAGTTGTAAATATCTTTGGAAACTTGGTTGGAGACATAATTATGCCTGATGATGTGTTTAATCAATTAACATGCGGCGCTTGTGGAGGAGACACAAATGTAGTTAATTCTGGAAATGGTGCAGGATCTGATAATAATGGCTCTGTAAATAATACGACTAATAATAATGTATTCCAAGCTAATGATGCGAACATTACAAATAATCTCACCTTAGAAGCCGAAACAGGAGACAACTCTGCAAGTAAAAATAATCAGGGCGACGTAAATATAACAACTGGAAATACAACTGTGGACGCAAGTATTCTAAATATCGCAAATATGAATGTACTTGGCGGAAATATGTGGTTAGTAATTGTAAATGAAGCAGGAAACTGGGTAGGAAAGTTGTTTGGAGCTCCAGACGGCTCAGTACTAGCAGGTTCGGATGGACTAGAGTTCGCAGTCGATCCAAACGGAACAATAAACGTAACAAATGCAAATAATGGTCCTGACTCAACTAATAACGGGGATGTAAATAACACAACAAACAATAATTTAACCCAAACAAACACAGCAAATGTAGTAAATAATGTAAATCTTTCAGCTAACACTGGAAAAAATACAGCTGACAAAAATAATGGTCCAGTAGATATAGTAACTGGAGACGCTCAAGCAATCGCTAATATCGTTAACTTTGTAAATAACAACATTGCAGGCGGAAAATTACTAGTTACTTTTGTAAATGTGTTCGGAAGCTGGAAAGGTGACTTCATGACTCCAGGAAGCCACAAAGACATTTCACCAGTTATTGCTCAAGGAGGAGTTGAAAATAACAATCCAAACAATCAACCATCAAATAACACGTCCAATCAAAGTAACACAGCTGTAGCAGCAAAAGGACCAAGTGTTATCGCAGCAGCAGGATTCTTACCTAAAGTATTTGGATTTAACAATGATTCTAATGTAGAAGTAAAAGTAGCAGGAGCAAACACAAAAGACATAGTAGCTGGGCTCACAAAAGACTCTGCTAACAAAAAAGCTACTCTTAACTTAGCTTGGTTATTATTAGCAACCCCATTACTAGCAGTCGGAATACTTGCCCGCAAAAAGTTTCTTAAAAAAACTGTCTAAATAAGCTCCTGCCTTTATCTGCCAACTGTCCGCAAAAGTTAAGTATTATGAAAATTAAAAGAATATTATTGGGATTACTGTCTTTGGCTCTTTTTACGAATCCGTATTTAGCATATGCGGACGATATTTCTGTGACAGGAAATAGTGATGGATCTACAAACAATGTAAACATCTCTCAATCAAACAACAACACTAATTCGCAGCAAAATACAGCTCAGATTAACAATAACGTAGAGGTTAATGCAAACACTGGTGGAAATACCGCAAATGAAAACAACGGTGGAGAAACAAACATAACAACTGGAGACGTAAATGCCTCAACTACCATAATTAACGCTGGAATAAATCAATCTTATGCAGAAAATAATTGCTGTCAAGGTGATTTAGCGATGAATATAAGCGGAAACGGTTCTGGGTCTAACAATGGAATTAGCTATTCATCAAACGTTAATAATAATGTTTCAGTAAATAACAATGCAATTATTACAAATAACGTAAATGGATATGCTAATACGGGCTACAACACAGCTAATAAAAATTCTGGAGATGTGACTATCAATACAGGAAGTATAAAAGTAGTAGATACCATAAAAAATAATTCAATTAATATTCAAGAAGTTCATACATCAAATGGAACTCCTGGCAACGTCTCAATTAAAATAGCGAACAATGCGCTGGACTCAGATAACAATGTAACCCTTAATAATGACAGCAGCGTACAAATCAGCGTTGAGAATAGCGCAAATATCGTTAACAATTCTAATTGGGAACTTAATACAGGTGGAAATGAGGCTAATAAAAATTCAGGAGATGTAGAAATCACAACTGGAGACATATTACTAGCGACAACTATAGAAAACACTGACGTAAATGTTGGATTAGTAGATGTAGATTGCTGTAATGATGATCCAACAACTCCTCCAGATGGTACACCACCTCCAACAACTAACACAAATCCTGGACCTACAAATAATAGTAATCCTGGACCAACAGGAGGAACTAGCTCAAATGGGGGATCAGTATTAGGAGCAATACTTCCAGTTACAGGTGACTACTTTATGATACTTATGATGATTGGAAACATCGCTTTATTCTTCTTGGGTGGGTACCTGCGGCTACGGTCCGGAAGATCCCCTAATTACTTATTTGCACGCTAGTGCTATAATGTCGCCCGTGGCTAAGAAAAAATCTAAAAAAACAAATACAAGTAAAATTTCCAAGAACATTGGAAATTTTTTGATATTAGGCTCTATTTTACTTTTCTTTTTACTTTTTTATCCTTTAATCTCAATCTATTTATTTCCTCCAAAAATTCAAAATATAAAAGATTTACCAAACAATTACATTTCAGTTCCGAAGATTCATGCTCAAGCGCCAGTTACTTTTAATGTAAATGCATTTAATGAAAATGAATATCAGGAAGTTTTAAAAAGGGGGGTGGCACATGCAAAAAATACAGCATTGCCAGGACAAAAGGGAAGTGTATTTATTTTCGCACATTCTTCAGGAAATCCGATCGAAATCAGCAATTATAATACGATTTTTCTAAAACTAGGAGAACTTGAAAAAAATGATGAAATTCAGATTAAAAAAGATGGAAAAATCTTCATCTATAGAGTTACTGAGAAAAAAGTAGTGTGGCCGAGTGAAGTTGAATATTTAAAACAAGATAGGGATCAACTAATTCTCCAAACTTGCTGGCCAATAGGCACATCATTGAAGCGATTGCTCATATTTGCTTCTCCCGAAAAGTAGGCTTTACTAAATCCCAAGATCACACAATAACTTATTGAGCGCTTGGAGTCGCAGCAGGGAAAAATGGCTGAGGACCTACACGCTGAGCTTGAAGACGTTCTGCTATTGCGCTTATATATCTTTCTGCTGGCTCAATTTCACCTGGAGTAACTCCGGATCTTGTTATAAAAGCATGGCTCAGACTATCTTCTCTATCTTCGTAAGCTCTATCTAGCAAATGTCTATAATAATCATTACCCTGCCTAAGAGATGTTACCATACCTACGCCTTCCGCACTTAATCTATGGGTAGATTCTGCAATAGCAGATTCTACTATGTCTCCATCTCTTCTTATAGCTAAGTCAAATCTTCGCTCTGATGAATTACCTGTCGGCTCTACAATACTTATTCCAGCAACTCCTTGATAAAAAGCCGCAATCTGCCTTGCATTAAGAACGACTCCTGGTTTAAGGGTATATTTATATCCATAAGTATCTAATAGCCTATATATAACCCCAGGTTGTCTATATTCAAAAGATATTGACACTTTTCTTCCATTCACACTGAACCCTGAATGCCTAAATATATGGGTAAATAAATTTCTGTTGGCTACTTCACCAGCTATATGAGAGGTGTAATGTATCTGTCCCCAAAGAGCAATAAGCTTATCATCAGGTACTAATTCTCGTCCCTCAGTTGTGGGTTGATCTTCTTTTCTTTTCATAATGATGGGAAAGTATATCAATCGAGGCTATAAAAGTCAAACTATAGGACTTGGAAATTGCCAAACTAAAAGCCCCGCTTTCTAGGCAGGGCTTTTATGGGACTTTAAACCTCTTCTTTATGGAGTTAAGGTTACTTCATTACTTGGAGCAGTAACTACAGCATCTACCGTAGAATTACTATTTCCAGTTGTCACTTCTACGTCTCCTTGGTTATTTCCATTAGCCTTATTTTTACCAGTCTTGGCTTTAGACTTTACAGTTGCAGAAACTGTAACCTTACTCTTTTGCTCTACTTTTTTCTTATTTTTATTTGTTACGTTTGCAGTGTTATTAGAATTGTTTCCGTTATCTAAGATGTCCACTGTGTCGTTAGTAGCAGCGCAAGCGCAAGGAATATTAGCCATATTTGATCCACCTTCTACTGCGATCGTAACATTTGAAGTAGCATTGCCAGTATCAATTGTTACATTTCCGCCGTTATTCTTGCTTGCATTATTACCTCCAGTATTTGCCTTGGATGTAATATTTAGAGTTACATTTACAGTGTTATTTTGGGTAACATTTACAGAATTATTGTTTGTTACATTTACGTTATTTGTTGAATTGTTACCATTTCCACTGACTGTAATTGTACTATCTGCACTTGCTGCTGGCGCCATAACGCTAGCCATTAAAGAAAATGTTGCAAAAGCAGTACCAATTTTTGTTTTATAACTTATCATTAAATTCACCTCCTTTCACTTAAAGGATAAACTTCGCACTTTTTTGCTTAACAAGAGGACAGCTCTTATTAAACTCACTATTTCCAAACTTTGGCAATCTTAACCGTAGCTAGGTTTTCAATCTGAAATTTAAACCACAAAAAAGGCCCGTATATTTCTATACTAGGCCTTTAAATAGTCTAAATTAATTTGGACAGTTTTCATATTCATCCGTTTGCGGTCTGAATTTTCTTTAAAAAAAGCTTGTTAATCTTTGATGTTTAAGCTTTTTTAACTTTTTACCATCTTAAGATGTGAAAAATTAAGAGTCAAGGTGTACAAAATATATCAAAAAAATTCAAATCCTATAAATAGCCTAAATAAGTCTTGAAAAAATTAATCATTTTGTTATTATCTATAGGTGTTTTGGACAATCAATAAAAGCTTTCTTGTTACTTGTATAATAATCCTAGACGTTCTTCTCTTAATAGATATTCAAAACAATAAAAATTCAACTGTCGTCATAATTGAAAGACCCAAGACCATAACAGTTGCATCAAATAACTCAGCACAAATTGGCTCAAGTAAAATTACAGTTCCCAAGCCCAAAATTTCAGTTGCAACTCCAGCAACTATAATAATTACTCCTACCTCTGCCCCTAATGAACCAAGCACACCAATAACCACAAATACTCAAAACAACTCAGGTGATTTGCTTTCTCAAGTTAACGCATTTAGAGCTACAAAGGGCTTATCTCCCGTATCCTCAGAGAATCATACTTGTGCTTTTGCTAATACAAGAGCGTCTGAAATTACTAGCGCATTTAATCATGACGGATTTTCCAGTCGGGTGAACTCAAAAAATCTACCTTATCCCTCGTATTCTGAGATAGCAGAAAATATAGCAATGTCAAAAGATCCAGCGGATGTTGTACAAGCCTGGATTGACTCTCCGGGACATAACGAAAATATGTTAAAGAATACGCCTTTCGCTTGTATAGGAAATTCTGGAGATTATTATGCTTATGAATCCTGGCGACCCTAATGATTGTCAGACTTAGAAATTTCCACTATAATATTAGCTTACTAAAAAGTAACTTCAAATATGGATAGTATTATTGTAAAAGGAGCAAGGGAGCATAACCTCAAAAATGTAGATCTTAAAATACCAAAAGATAAACTTGTGGTGTTCACTGGTCTTTCTGGATCAGGAAAATCCTCTTTGGCTTTTGACACAATATATGCAGAAGGACAAAGGCGCTACGTAGAAAGTCTTTCTTCCTATGCCAGGCAGTTTCTGGGCGTAATGAAAAAGCCAGATGTTGATCTTATAGAGGGCTTATCTCCTGCGATTTCAATCGACCAAAAATCTACTTCCAGAAATCCTAGATCAACAGTTGGAACTGTTACTGAAATTTATGACTATTTAAGACTTTTATTTGCTCGCATCGGACATCCTCATTGCCCAAATTGTGGAAGAGAAATTTCTAGAGTTTCGCCTGAACAAATCACAGATCAAATTATGGGATTTCACTCTCACCTTGGCGAGAAACAAATAAAAGCTATGATCATGGCCCCAATTGTTAAAGATAGAAAAGGGGAATATAACCAAACTTTTGAAGATCTTAGAAAAAGAGGATATAAGCAGGTTAGAGTTGATGGACACGTCTTCGATTTATCTGAAGAGCTCGTGCTTATAAAGACCAATAAGCATTCCATCGAGGTAATTATCGATAAGATTATGCTAAGCGATAAAACAGATCGTTCTAGGGTATCTACAGACGTTGAACAGGCACTTAAATTTGGAGAAGGAGAAATTATTCTGGCTGTTATCAAAGATCAAGGTTTTGAAATTCCCCAGACACCTAAGAAAATGGAAGACCATCTATTTTCTGTTAAATTCGCATGCCCAGTTTGCAACATTTCAATTGCTGAAGTTGAACCGCGTATTTTTTCTTTTAACACACCACACGGAGCGTGCCCTAACTGTAACGGACTTGGAAATATCCTAACTGTAGATAGAGAGTTAGTTTTTAACAATAATCTTTCAATTCTTGAAGGTGGAATTTTGCCTTTTTCAAATCTTTTGTCTCATGACACTTGGTTCACTAGAACTTTTAAAACATTTGCAAAAGATAATGGAATTCCTGTAAATGTTAGACTTTCTGAAATCTCCAATGATAAAAAGGATATTCTATTAAAAGGTACAGGTGACAAGGAGTATTATGTTCATGGAGAAAATAGATGGGGACGCTCAACAACTATCACTGAAAAATTTCCCGGAGTACTTGAAGAATTAAAAAATAGATATCAAGACACCGATTCCATGTTTTTCAAATCCCAGATTGAAAAATTTATGCGCTATGAAGTTTGCCCATCCTGTAATGGATCCCGACTTAGAAAAGAAGCCATGTCTGTTTCAATTGATGGTAAATCCATAGTTGAAGTCTCAGATATGCCTATCGATAAATCGCTTTCTTTTATAGAATCTTTAAATAGTAAAATCAGCGACAGAGAAGAATCAATAGGAAAACTTATTTTAAAAGAAATAAAACAGAGACTAACTTTTCTTAGCGACGTTGGACTTGATTACCTAACTCTTTCAAGGGGTGCTGAGACTTTAGCTGGAGGAGAAGCGCAAAGAATTAGACTTGCTTCACAAATTGGATCTGGCTTAACTGGAGTTTTATATGTATTAGACGAACCATCAATCGGACTCCATCAAAAAGATAATAAAAAACTTATAGAAACTCTCATAAAACTTAAGAACCTAGGAAACACAGTTCTTGTGGTTGAGCATGATGAGGAAACTATGGAAGCCTCAGATTATATCGTGGATTTTGGTCCTGGTGCAGGAGAAGGTGGAGGTAAGATTATATTCCAAGGAACAATTGATGAAATTAAAAAAGATAATAATTCTATAACAGGCGCATATCTTTCAAAGAAAAAGAAAATAAAAGTTGAAAGTGCAAGTCCAAATGGAATTAACGAAAAATTAATTATAAAAGGAGCACGAGAACACAATTTAAAAAACATTGATGTAGAATTTCCTTTAGGAAAATTGATTGTGGTAACTGGAGTTTCAGGAAGCGGGAAGTCTACACTAATCAATGACATTTTGTATCACGGACTTAAGCAACTAGAAGACCCATTCCATAAAGAAAAACCAGGAGAACATGATCATATTCAAGGTTATGAGAATATAAAACATATTTACTCAATTGATCAGTCACCCATAGGCAGAACTCCAAGAAGTAATCCTGCGACTTATACGGGAGCTTTTAATTATATAAGAGAAATTTTTGCAAAAACAAAAGACGCAAGACTTAAAGGTTATGGACCTGGAAGATTTTCATTTAATGTAAAAGGTGGAAGATGTGAGGCCTGCGAAGGAGAAGGACAAATTAAAATTGAGATGCAATTTTTACCTGATGTTTATATAACTTGTGAAGTTTGCGAGGGAAAACAGTACAACAAAGAGGCCCTAGAAGTTTTATTTAATGGAAAGAATATTTCAGATGTACTAAATATGAGTGTTCTAGAAGCTGCAAATTTCTTCAATTTTATCTCTCCTTTAAGCAATAGGCTTTTAACCCTTAACGATGTGGGGCTTTCTTACGTAAAACTTGGTCAACCTGCTCCCACTCTTTCTGGAGGAGAAGCGCAAAGAGTAAAACTCGCTTCAGAGCTATCCAAAAGGGGAACACATGCATTGTATCTACTTGATGAGCCAACTTCAGGACTTCATTTCGCAGATTTAGAAAAACTCCTTCATGTTTTAAGAAAACTTGTAGACATTGGCAACACTGTAATAGTTATCGAACATAACCTTGATATTATTAAGAACGCAGACTATATAATAGACTTAGGCCCAGATGGGGGAGAACGCGGAGGGAATTTAATTGCAACAGGAAGTCCTAGTGATATTGCTAATAATCCTGCTTCTTACACTGGGCAATTCTTAAAAAAAGTTCTTTAATGAAAAAACTTCTGCCTTTTCTTCTTTTTGCTTTCTTAGCATGTTCAACTAGTGTTGCTCAGGCCGCTGAAAAATTTTCTACGTTTTATAACGTCACTTATCAGGTAAATGAGAATCAGTCCACAAAAGTCACTATGGACATTGATTTAAGAAATAATACAACTGGTTTTTTTGCAGGAAGTTATAAAATCCAAACGGGTTTTGAGAATATTTCAAATATTAAAGCTAACGACTTAGGAGGAGAACTTGATGTCAAATCTACGAAAAATGATAAGGGGACTGAGCTCTCTTTTGATTTTATAGATAAAGTTGTAGGAATTAATAAAACTCAAAAGTTTACCGTAAGCTTTGATTCGCCGGAAATTTCAAAAAACTATGGAAGTATTTGGGAAGTAAATATTCCAGGAATCTCAAATCAAAATGAATATGCTTCATTTAATACTTCTCTAATTGTGCCATCTTCATTTGGTAAGCCATCAATTATAAAACCAAGCACCCCTAATGCTACACCTTCAGGAAATACTATAAAATTTACTAAAAAAGATCTTGGAAAATCAGGCATATCTGTCGCTTATGGTGACGCACAAATTTATTCGTTCGATCTTACCTATCATTTGAGAAATAGAAATCTTTATCCAGTTATTACTGAAATTGCAATTCCATCAAATAATAATTATCAGGAAGTAAATATTGAGAGCATAAATCCAAAGCCTTTGGATGTAGTAATAGATTCTGATGGAAATTGGTTAGCAAAATTTAGACTTCTCCCTTCTGAAGATTTTGATGTTCAGGTTTTAGGAAAAGCAAAAGTATCTTATAAACCAAAAAAGGAAGTTCTTACCGATACCCAAAGAAAAGTTTATCTAAAACCTCAGAAATATTGGGAAGTAACAGATCCTGAAATTAAAAAATTAGCAAAAGAACTAAAAACTCCAGAAGCTATTTATAAATTTGTAGTAGAAAATTTGAAATATGACACTGGAAGGGTCAAAGAAACTCAGGAAAGAGCAGGAGCAAGAGGAGTTTTATCAAACAAAAATTCAGCAGTCTGCCTTGAATTCACAGATTTGTTTGTTGCCCTTAGTAGATCTGCTGGAATTCCTGCGCGAGCAGTCGAAGGATATGCTAACACGAATAATTCTGCAAAGCGTCCGCTGTCTCTTTTAAAGGACGTTTTACATTCCTGGCCGCAGTATTATGACGAACAGAAGAAAGCCTGGATAATGGTAGACCCAACATGGGAAAATACGACTGAAGGAATTGATTATTTTAATGTTTTTGATTTTGATCATTTCACATTTACGATAAAAGGGTCGGATAGTGAATATCCTGTCCCGGCAGGAGGATATAAAATTCCAGGACAAGTTAGCACTCAAGATGTAAAAGTAACTACGTCAAATGATTTTAAAGATGAACTCCCAACACTGAGGGCATCGACAAATTTCTCCGAAAAATACCTTGGGGGGCTTGGAATAAATGGAGAAATTATCGTTACAAATAATTCAGGAGTAATTGCACCAAACCAAACCGTAAAAGTCGAATCTGAAAATTTAAGCCCAAGAATTCAAAATCTATACTTTGATAAAATCCCGCCTTACGGAAAAAAAGTAATTCCTGTTAAATTTAAAGCAAAACCATTTTTGACAAAAGAATCAGATATCATTAGAATATCGATCGGTAAAGAGGTAATTGAAAAAAGCATAGTCATATCGCCCTTTTACCAACACATATACTTTATAATAGGATCTCTAGGAGTAATACTAATTGGACTATTCACACTTACATTATCAATCATTATCCGAAAAAGAAGGCGTTTACCTCTTTCACAATAAAGAAGGGGAAGTAATTTATGTGGGAAAAGCTAAGAATCTTAAAAAACGCGTTTCTTCTTATTTCATAAATAAAGATTTAGGCCCCAAAACTCAAGCATTAGTTGAAAAAGTTCATAAAATTGAAACAGTACTTACTAATTCAGAATTAGAATCACTTCTTCTTGAGGCAAATCTAATTAAGAAATATTCACCAAAATATAACATAAGACTAACGGATGGAAAAAGTTATATTAGAGCAAGGATTACAATTGGAGACGAATCCCCTAAGATTTTACTTGCACGTCGTGATGACGATCCAAAATCAATTTATTTTGGGCCATTTCCTTCCTCAAATGACTTAAGAGTAGTTTTAAAAATTGTACGAAGAATTTTTCCATACCAATCGATTTTAAATCATCCTAAGAGGTACTGCCTTTATTTTCACTTAGGCCTTTGTCCATGTCCACCAATGTTTAAAAGCCCTGAGGAATCAAAAGATTATAAAAAGAATATTAAATATATAATTCAGTTTTTTAACGGAGAAACAAAAATAATTATTAAAGAATTAGAAAAGGAAAGAGACCTAGAAAGTAAATTAGAAAATTTTGAAAAAGCTTCAGAAATCCAGAAGAAGATTGATGCGATCGTTCTGATAACAACACCTCGCAAAACTGCATTTGACTACGAAATGAATCCAAATTTAAGAAGTGACATGAGAAACGAAGAACTAGATGAGCTTAAAAATGCACTTACATCAAATGGCGTACAGGTTAACAGGCTCGAGAGGATTGAATGTTATGACATCTCAAATATTTCAGGAAAGTTTGCAACAGGGTCCATGGTAGTTTTTACTAATGGAGAAAAAGACTCAAGCGAATACAGGAGATTTCAGATTAAACGTCCTCCAAGAGTCGTACCAAATGACTTCGCAATGATGAGAGAAGTAATTAAAAGAAGATTTGCACACGCCGAATGGCAATTCCCAGATCTTGTAATTGTAGACGGAGGAAAAGGACAAATCTCTTCAGCAAATAAAGCTCTGTTTGAATCAAATATTAATGTTCCATTAATCGGAATTGCAAAAAGAGAAGAGCTTCTTATTACTACTGATTTTAAAGTAATAAGGCTTTCCAAAACCTCAAAAGGATTAACACTTGTTAGGCGTATTAGAGACGAAGCTCACAGATTCGCAATCACTTATCATAAAAA
>CAZBFH010000016.1:1967-6195 GCA_964491185.1 uncultured Gammaproteobacteria bacterium | reverse complement strand
TTAATTCCTGTTAAGTGTATAGGTGTAGGGGAAGAAGAGGAAAGCTGCAGGCATATCATCAATTAAATATTTTTGAAAATCATCATAAATCTTTTTTCGTTCTTCCGTTGCATAAATTTGTCTTCCATCTTCAAGAAGTTTATCTATTCTTAGATTTCTATAATTTGTAATATTGCTTTGTTGACCTGTATGCCAAAGAGTATACTGGTCTGGATCTTTAAGAACTGGAAGTTCACCTAGAAATACTTGATAATTTACTGGTAATCCTTCAACTCTTTCAATCTCAGTCTGAATACCGATTGCTTTCCAATATTTAGAAATTTCTTTTGCTAGATTTTCATACTGAGGTAAGGTTTTAAGGTTTATTTTCATCCCACTATTTGTAGCTTCTGTATCCTCTAATTGAATAGCAACATATTCTAAATCTTTTTTAAAATTTTCAGTTGGATTATTAAACCAATAACCATCTTTATACGGTGTATGAGTTCTTTTACCGTCTTCAAATGAATCTGGAAGTGAATAAGCGAGAGCTTTTCGAATTTTTTTATCTGATAGCGTTGAGTCAGAATTATTAAAAAATAAAGTTACTATTTTTGTTTCATTAATATTTTTTAAAACTTTAGTATTTTTAAAATTGCCAAGACTCACACCTCGCTCATAGTCTAAATTATTTATGTCAACTATCGAGGTTACTTCCCCTAACACATATGCATGCTTAAGTGCAGCCTGAGTATCATAGAAAACATATTGTATTTTTTCTTTTTCATTTCTGTTTGATATTTCTATGCTTCTAATAAATTCCCCGTTCGTTTTGATCTCTTCAATTTTATAATTTGAAACTCCAATCAAATTTTTCTTGTAAACTTTATAATTTGCTAAGGTAACTAAAAAGGGTGAGTATTTATCTTTTAACTTAAAGACAATTACATGCTTTGCAGGTCGTTCGATTAAAACATCAGCAAAATTATAATTTATAGATTTTGAATCAACTTCTTTTCCATCTGAAAACTTTACGCCCTCATTTAAGTAAAAAATGAATGTTTTCCCTTCGTCTTTTACTTCCCAGGATTTTGCAAGATCCGCAACAACTTTTCCGTCCTTAGTAACCTTAGTTAGACCACGAGATGTTTTAGTAGCAATAGCCTCAGGAAGATTGTTTGGCAAATCTCTTTCAGAATAAATTCCAGCAATTCCAATATGTTCATGGTCAATTATTGGAAGTCGAGAAATTATAAAATTTCTATTTAAAAAAAGAATTATAATTAGCGCGAAACCTAAAACAAAAGATGCGAAAATTGTCTTTCCCCATTTTTTTATGTAAGCTTTTAAAAGCCAAAAAATGAGTCTTTTTCTTTTCAAAAAAATCATAAAGCCTTTTTAGGGGATAAGAAGTAACACTGAGAAAATAGCAAAAACAATCGCAAGGATTACTGTAAAATAAACTAAGAGCTTCTCAACACTTCTTCTACTTCTAAAAGTTTCTCCACTTCCACCAAAACTCGCTGAAAGCCCACTACCTGACACCTGCATAAGAATTACAGCGATAAGAAGTACTGCTACAATTGCTTCAAGAATAGTTAGAATCATATGGCTATTATACCCTCAATTTACTCATATTTGCAACCTTACTGTCTTACATTTCTAAAAATCGCTCCATCCCCAAAACCAATAGACTCTTTGCTTAAACCCATAAATTCTAAAACACGTAAGCCCACTTCATATGCATCTCTTCTTCCTTGATCGTAATCAGGATCCTCCGTATCTATTATCGTTCCATCATTTGTAGATATTCTGGGAGAATATGCTGGGTGTGGATCTAGATAATATCCTAATATTAGTGTTCCTTCGCTTCCAAGTAATCGTCCTAACGCTGGAATGTCAATGTCTGGTATATGAGAGTGCGTTAAAGCCATTTGTTCATGAACAACATCAACATTTCCCAAGAGCGTCAAATCATTGCCACTTTCTTGAGCTACACTAATCTCAGTAAGCTCCGTTGCGGTAGATTGTAAAAATGTTACCAAGCCTTGATTTTGCTGTATAAAATCAATTTCTTCTTTTGTACGAGAGTAATTATCATTATTTGCCAAAATCCGTGCAATACCTGTGTATCCCTGAGAATCTTCCTCATTCCCTAGCGTTAGTGCAAGATTTGTTGCGATAACTTTTAACCTTCCTGATTCTATTAAACTTCGTCTGCTCGCAGCAATTCTTATTGCTGATAAACCTAGACCTGCTCCAAAATCAACAAATACAACAGGAGAACCATCTTTATGCCTTTCGCTATTTAGAGCGTCATCTATGTACATATCAATTATCTCTTCATCTCCATATAAAGGCTCATCATACCTACTACTAGTACCAGGTTCTCCTGGGATGAAATGACTCCCATAATACCCATCTCCGACTTTCCATAAATCCCCAGACGGGGTATTTCTCGCTCTGTCTACTAAAACACTTGACGCAGCAATTCTTTGTGAAGCAATTCTTCTATATTCACTATATGCATTAACGTCAGGAACAATCCTAATTTCTGCAGCTTTAGTCGCTTGTAATACATCAACTTGTCCTGTTTCTAAACTCATAGGAAAGAATTATATATTTTTGTGAAAAGAAAATCAAACTATAGGATATGCTTAATCCTTCGTAAGCCACTTGAAGAAATTTATAATTAAAGCTAAAACTGCTGCGGAAACTATGAATGCCGTAAGAGTATTAAATTTAATAACTGGAACTATAAATCCTCCCCAAGAAAAACCATTAAAAGTAAAAGCAGCGACAGAAATATTTGGAGCAAAAATAGTTAAAAGATAGAGAAGAATTGCATTTGTTATAAATGAAAAAAGTCCTAAGGTAACCATATTTAGAGGAAGCGAGAAAATATTTATAATAGGTTTTACTATCATATTTAAAATCGTAAGAATTAGGCCAGCTGCAATCAGAGTTTGATAACCGCCAGTTACTCTCACTCCGGCAATAATTTCTGACAAAACAAAAAGTGAGATTGAATTAAAAGTGATATTTTTAAGAATTCCTCGCACATCATTAGGTTAGCAAATTAGACTTGAAATGAAAAGTGCTCCGGGGTATTATAGGGAGACTTATGGATTCAGTTAAATGTCCTCATTGCGGTGAACAAGTTGAACTTTCAGAAGCAATAGTTCATGAACTCCAGGCGCAAGTTAGAGATGAAGAAGCTAAAAAATTAAAAGCGGAATTTGAAGAGGAAAAAGCCAAAGAAAAACTTGAGAATGAAAAAAAACTTCGCGAAGAATTCGAAGAGGTAAACAAAAAGAACGCATTAGAAATTGAGGAAATGAAAAGGAAAGAAAAATTCCTAGCAGAAAAACTAGTTGAGGAAAAGGAAGAAAGAGAAAAAGCAGAAGAAAAAATAAAAAGAGAAGCTATTAAGAACGCTGAAGAAGCCCAAGTTTTAAAACTTAAAGAAAAAGATATTCAGATGGATCAAATAAAACGCCTTGCCGAAGATTTAAGACGAGCTAATGAAGATTTAAAGAAAAAATTAGAACAAGGCTCACAACAGCTACAAGGAGAAGCACTCGAGTTAAACCTTGAGGAAAAATTAAAAGAAACATTTCCAAATGATGAATTTGTACCGATTCCAAAGGGGGTAGAAGGCGGAGACATCTGGCAAAAAATAAAATTCCAAGGAAAAGTTGTGGGTTCTATTATATGGGAAACTAAAAGAACGAAGTCTTGGAGCAAAGGTTGGCTTACGAAACTTAAAGAAGATGCAGGAAAAGTTTCCGCAACTGAGGCCATAATTGTTTCACAAGTTTTACCTGAAAATTCTAATTCTTTTGACAGAATTGACGGAGTATGGATAACCACCTATGAACATGCTCTGAGCATCTGTCGCTTTGTTAGATTTCTAATTACAAATGTTAATACTGCCAAATCATCTGCTAATCACACTGAGGAGGAGTGGGGAAGAATCAGAGACTACATGATGTCTGATAACTTTAAACACAGAATGCAATCTCACTTTGATAACGTAAATGCTCTTCGCACATCTCTCCAAGCAGAACAAAGAGCCACAACTCTAAGATGGAAAAAGCAGGAAGATATTATTAAAAAACTTGACATGAATACGGCAAATTTCTACGGAGAACTTAAAACAATCGTAACCAATCTTCCAGAATTAGATGAGATTGAGACACCTCTCTTGCCTGATGAAAATTCTGACCAAACCAACGTTTTCTGAAGA
>CAZBFH010000016.1:0-1867 GCA_964491185.1 uncultured Gammaproteobacteria bacterium | reverse complement strand
TACAAAACTTCACAGAACTTCTTTTATAGATTGACATGGCAATAACTCTGACTTATAATTCCCCGCATGCCTGCAGAACTAAGTATCCCACACGGCCCAGACTCATTAAGATCCCCAGATAGACCTCTTGCGGGAAAATTTGCAGTAGTTACAGGTGGAAGTCGGGATGTAGGAAGAGGAATTGTTGAAGCCTTAGCTTCAGAAGGAGTAACTGTTATTTTTTCTTATAATAATAAGACAAAAAGAGCTTACGATGTTATAAAAAGCGTTGAGGGTGCGGGCGGAACAGCATTTGCAATCCCGGGGGACACTTCAACCTCAGAAGGAAGAGGGGCATTTTTTGCAACTGCAAGCATGATTTCAAGAGGTAAATTAGATTTCTTAATCCTTAGCGCCTCCGGTCAAACAGAAGCACTTAATCAAGATTCTTCAGGTGATTTTCTAGATAAATTCTTGCCTCAAATGGACGAGGGGGGAACCGTAGTTCAACTCCAAAGTGTTCCTAGTCATGCAATGGAACAACTTAAAGGCTCACATTCTCTTGGTGAATACGATAACGTAGCTATAAATAAAAATAAAAATCTTCGTTTAATGCGTAAAAGAATACCGGAAATGCAAAAACGTGGAATTAGATTCATGGTAGTTTGCCCGCCAATAGTATCCGACACAAATAATGTCCGGTTCGCAAACAGCAGAGACGCAACTGCAGAAGCACAGCACAATGATGTTACAGATAGGCTCGGACTCCCCAGATCTGTAACCTCAAGGCAGGTTGGAAATAGAGTTGTACAACTTTTAAGAAATCCCGATATTGAATCTGGACATATAGAATTTTTTAATGTAGCAAAAGATGCACTAACCCCGCTTGAGAGTGTATATGGAACTTCTGCAATTTACGTTAATACTCTTACTGAAGTTGAGGATACTGATAATCCGCTAAGCAGTGTTGACCACATTGGTCACGCTATAATTTCGAGGGAACAAGCTACAGGACCCAGTGAGCCTGAGATGATAGATGGAATTAGACTATCAACTCCCCCTCGGGGTCTTCTTAGAGTAACTCAAGAACATGCTAGGGGATATTTTTCAAAAGAAAGCGAATTACCCCTGATCCTTCCTGGCCACAAACAAATTAGAGCTGCAATAGATACAATTGCTGCAATAGAAAGAAGACAAGGAAGGGATGGTATTATAAAGCTTCAAGAATTCGAAGGTGCTACTTTTTCAAAAATTGTTCCAGCTGATGGCAAAACTGTACTTGAGATAAATCCTGTCCTAAGGCCAGATGGGGCTTATGATGTTGATATTCTTGACGCAATTACAGGTGAAAGAATATCTTCAATCCTAGGTCTTAAAGTTCGCCCTGCTACAGAAGCTGACAATGACTCACTTTTTGAAGACCAGATTATTGAGGGCGCAGCTCAAGCCGTAGGCATATTGCAAGCTGATGGAAGTGAAATGAAAATGCCGTTATTGACTAGAATTGGCAGAACTCAGTTTGTGGCAGAAGGAATAAAAGGCGGAGAAGGAATTTCCTACCACACTAGTTCTAAAAAAGACGAAAAGAGGGGAGTCCAAGGTTCTGTTGCTATATATTCTGAGGGGCGTATTATCGGAACTATAGATAAAATAGAAGCTGTTTTAGTGTCTAAAAATCTCGCATCAAGACTCCTTACTCACAATTCTTAATCTACTTCATATAGATATTAGAATCATTGTATAATAATGTATTCGAAAGGGGGTGAAATATATGGCAAAACTTAATCCTTATATGCATTTTAAAGATAACACTAGGGATGCGATGGAATTCTATAAATCTGTCTTTGGAGGTGAGCTAACCATGAGCACTTTCAAAGAAGGAATGAAT
>CAZBFH010000015.1:0-23156 GCA_964491185.1 uncultured Gammaproteobacteria bacterium | reverse complement strand
TTGGAGTTTTGGTAGTACATATTAGATTAATCCTTGCGCTCTTTTTCTTCTTTCCTCAATTTCGTCTAAGATGATTTTTCTTATTCTTATATTCTTTGGAGTAACTTCAACTAATTCATCATCTGATATATATTCTAATGCGTCTTCAAGATCCATGGTTTTTGGAGTTCTTAGATAAACTGAAACTCCTTCTCCTTTTGATCTATGATTTGTTAGTTGTTTGGTTTTGCAAACATTAATTCTTATGTCTTCACTTCTTGAGTTTTGTCCTATTACCTGACCTTTATAAACTTGTGTTTCAGGGCCTAAGAAAAGTACACCTCTGTCTTGGAAGCCTGTTAATGAATAAGTATTTGTTACTCCTGACTCATGAGAAACGAGGGAACCTTGATCTCTTTTTAATGCAAAACCAGAATCAGCGGCATATTCGAAGAAGAGTGTATTCATGATTCCAAGTCCCTTTGTGTCTGTAACGAATTCACTTCTATAACCAAAAAGATTTTTTGTAGAAATTATAAATTCCATAAAACAAATTCCATTTTCTGTTCTCATGTCTTTCATTTCTCCACGCCTTCCCCCCATTTTTTGGATTACAGTACCACTAAATTCTTCAGGGCATTCTAAATAAACTTTTTCATAAGGAGTTAATGTTTTTCCATCAATTACCTTGTCGATTACTTGTGGTCTTCCAACTTGGAATTCATAGCCTTCTCGTCTCATTCTTTCGATAAGAATTGCTAAGTGAAGTTCACCACGACCTGAAACTATCCATTCATTTCCACTATCTTCAACGCGAAGCGCCATATCAGTTTCAAGTTCTTTATATAATCTATCTCTAATTTGACGTGATGTTTTAAATTCCCCTTCTCGACCTGCAAATGGTGAGCTATTCACTGAAAATGTTGCCCTAATGGTTGGTTCTTCAATTGAAAGAATTGGAAGTGGGGTTGGATTTACTGGATCTGAAATTGTTTCACCGATTACTGGTTCTGGAATTCCTGAAATAGCGACTATGTCTCCAGCCTCAGCTTTTTCAATTTCTATTTTTCCGAGTCCTACGAAAGTGACAAGTGAGGTAATTCTGTGTTTTAAGACTTCGCCCCCTCTTTTTATTTGAGAAATTTCTTGATTTTTATTAACAGTGCCATTATGAATTCTTCCAATTGCGATCCTTCCCTTATGTGAGTCTCTTGAAAGAGTTGTGATAAGAATTTGAAGTGGAAGCGTGGGATCTCCAGATGGTGGGGGAATTTCCTTTAAGATCATTTCAAAAATTGGACTAATATCAGTCATTTCGGAGATTTGGTCTGAGGTTCCTGCTAATCCATTTTTTGCAGAAGCATAAATGATTGGAAAATCTGCGGAATCATCATCTGCTCCAAGATCTAAAAACAAGTCTAGAGTTTTGTCTAAAACGTAGTTAATTCTCGCATCAGACTTGTCGATTTTATTTACAACTACGATAATTTTTAACTTCATTTCAAGAGCTTTCTTAAGTACAAAGCGAGTTTGTGGCATGGGCCCTTCCTTAGCATCCACTAAAAGAAGACAACCATCTGCCATTTTCAAAACGCGTTCTACCTCTCCGCCAAAATCTGCGTGTCCTGGAGTGTCAATAATATTTATTTTTGTTGAGTTCCACACCACAGAGGCATTTTTTGAAAAGATTGTAATTCCTCTTTCCTGTTCAAGCTCATTACTGTCCATGATGAGAGACTGCGCAGTGTCTTTGTGCATTTCAGTTTTTGACTGTTTTAAAAGCGCGTCAACTAGAGTCGTCTTTCCATGGTCGACGTGAGCGATTATCGCAATGTTTCTTATATCTTTCATAAAAAAAGCCTCTCAATTACTTCTGCCTTTTTTGGTTTAATTCGAATTTGGCTCGAAGAAAAAAAGAGGGATTAAAGTCGTATTCAAACGACTTGTTAATTATACCAGAAATAAAGCTAAATTGCTTGTCCTATAGTTTTAATTAATCAAGTTGCGAATGTCATGCCCAGACTATTTGCTTCTTTAATAATTTTTCTTAAAACTTTATTATCTACATCTTCGATTTTTTTAAATCTGATACAGCTTCTGCCAATACTGGCTTTTGGTAAATCTTTTTGATATTTCTCGGCAATATACTGATTTCCCTCAGCTGCACAAACATAAAAAGAAATATAATTTTTTCGACATGCAAGAGCTATGAGTGGCCAGTCCCCTTCTCTTCCAGATTTAGATTTATAATGTTCACTTCTAAATCCAATCATTCCAGATATTATGTATGGTTTGTCGCCTGGCATTTCTTCTTTAATAAGTTCGAAAACTTTTTCTGTTTCAGTTTTTTCCGGTTCGGAAAGCATTTCTAAATATTCTTCAGGGGTTTTTGCAGATGTCGCATTAAACATATTCATGGTTTAATTATACAACGTACTCGTTCCACGACTTTATTTGGAGTTTATCAACTGGAATTTCGCTAACTGCTTTAATAAATAATTCTGCCTTTTTTAAATTTGTAAATAGTGTAATGTTGTGGTCTACTGCAGATCTTCTTATAGAGTAGTCATCGTTGATATGTTTTTGCATATAAATATCATTAATGTTAATTGCTAGGTCAATAACTCCTTTTTGGAAATATTCTAATACATTTGGTGATTTTCCTTCATAAATTTTATGAAGTGTACTGACTCTTACCCCATTTAACGCAAGAAAATTTGATGTTTTTTCTGTAGCATAAATTGGGATATCAAGTTTATTCAAATAAGGCACCATGTCTAAGAATTTAATTTTATTTTCGTCCCCCCCCAGGCTTACGAATATTCCTTTTTTGGGAATTTTTTCTCCAACTGAAAGCTCGGCTTTTAGAAAAGCCTCTTCAACTGTATCTCCAAAGCAAGCGACCTCCCCAGTTGAGGTCATCTCTACATCTAGAACTGGATCTGCTCCTGTGAGGCGCGAGAAAGAAAATTGAGCTACCTTTACTGCAACAAAATTATATTTCATAAAATCTATTACCTTTTCTTCCTTACACTTTCTAAAAAAAGCATCAACTGATGTTTCCATGAAATTTACTCCACTAACTTTAGAAATAAATGGAAAAGTACGAGAGCTTCTAACATTTATTTCAATTACAGAGATATCATTATCTTTCGCAAGACATTGAATATTGAAGGGACCCGTAATTGATAGATTTTTTGCAAGAGACTCTGCGATAAATCTAAGTTTTTTAAATGTTTCTATGTAGATTTTTTGAGCAGGGAAAACAATTGATGCATCTCCTGAATGCACTCCAGCGTTTTCGATATGTTCTGAAACAGCAAAAGCCTTAATAATTCCGTTTTGCGCTACTCCATCAATTTCAATTTCTTTTGCATCAGTTACAAATTTAGAAATAGTAACTGGGTATTCACTGGAGATGATTGACATTTTTTTAAGAAAAGATGCTAGTTCATCTTCTGAAAAAATAACTTTCATATTACTTCCAGAAAGTACAAAAGATGGGCGGACCAAAACTGGGAACCCTTCTTTTTTTGTAAAATCAGAAGCGTCATTAAGAGTGATGAATTTATTCCATGCAGGTTGGTTAATATTTAATTTATCTAAAAGTGCAGAAAATCTTGTTCTGTCTTCTGCTCTTTCTATATTTTTTGGATCAGTTCCCAGAATATAACATCCATAATTTTTTAAAGCTTTCGCTCTATTATTTGGAGTTTGACCTCCAACGGAAACTACTACACCCAATGGATTCTCAAATTCATAAATATCTGCAATTCTTTCAAAAGTTAATTCTTCGAAATAAAGTTTATCTGAAACGTCGTAGTCGGTAGAGACTGTTTCTGGATTACAGTTAATTACAATTGTATTTTTATTATGTTTTTTTAGAGCATTAACAGCTGCAACACTAGTCCAATCAAATTCTACTGATGAGCCAATTCTATAAGGTCCAGATCCGAGTATCACTACTCCTTTTTTTCCTGAAGGGCTTATGTCAGAATGAGTTCCGTTATAAGTTAGATATAAATAATTAGTTTGCGCTGGAAATTCTCCCGCCAGAGTATCAATTTGAAATATCGATGGAATAATTCCAAGTTTTTTTCTAATTCTTCTTACCTCAAGACCTTTCTTGTTAATAAGTTCTCCAATTCTTTTGTCGGAAAATCCCAATTGCTTAAGTTCTAATAATTCCTTTTTGTCGTTGATTAATTTTTTATTCTTTTTTAATTTTTTTTCATGAATGATAATATTCTCTATCCTAAATAAAAACCATGGATCAATTCCCGTTAAAGTATGAATTTCCGAAGTTTTAAATCCTCTTTTGTAAGCTTCCGAAATTGCAAACATTCTGTTTGGGGTTGGTTTACTTAAAGCCTGTTTGAGTTCATTGTCAGATAAATCAATAAATATCTTATCGTTAACAATTCCTTCAAAATCCAGATCGAGCATTCTTATGGCTTTTTGGAATGCTTCTCCAAAAGTGCGTCCAATTCCCATAACTTCCCCGACTGATTTCATGCTGCTTCCGATTGTTTCTTCCGCATTTTTAAATTTATTTATATCCCACCTCGGCATTTTTATAGTTACGTAATCAAGCGCTGGTTCAAAGCAAAATTGTGTGGCCTTCGTAACTCTATTAGTAAGTTCTGTTAAGTTTTTCCCAAGAGCTAGCTTAGCTGCCACGTATGCTAGGGGATAACCGGTCGCTTTACTTGCAAGCGCAGAGCTACGTGAAAGACGCGCATTAAGTTCAATTACGTAATATTCGAGTTCGCCATTTTTTGGGTTTGGATTAAGAGCAAACTGAACATTACACTCTCCAACGATTCCAAGACTTCTAACTATTTTTATAGAAACACTTCGTAACTTATGGTATTCGTTATTTGTCAGAGTTTGGCTAGGTGCAATTACGATTGATTCTCCTGTATGGATTCCTAGAGGATCCATATTTTCCATGTTGCAAACTGTTACACAATTATCAGCTGAATCTCTAACGACTTCGTATTCAATCTCTTTATAATGATGAAGATATTTTTCAACTAGCACTTGCTTTACAAATGAAAAAGCAGTTCCTAATATTTTTCTAAGTTCTTTTTCATCTGTTGCAATTCCTGATCCTTGCCCGCCCAGCGCAAATCCAGCCCTTACCATTACTGGATAATTTATTTCTTTTGCAATTTTTACTGCGGTTTCAATATCAGTTGCTGATTTACTAATTGGAGTAAAGACTCCAAGTCCCTTAAGATGTTCTGCGAATTTTTTTCGGTCTTCTGAGATATCAACTGCAGAGATTGGACTTCCTAGAATCTCTACTTTATATTTTTTTAAAACGCCATTTTCGTTAAGTGCTAGGCCGCAATTGAGCGCAGTTTGTCCACCGAAAGAAATCATAATCGCGTCAGGTTTTTCTTTCTTAATTATTTTTTCTACGAAAAATGGAGTAACAGGTAGAAAATAAACGTTATCTGCCAAAAATTTAGATGTTTGAATTGTAGCGATGTTGGGATTTACAAGAACAGTTTTAATTCCTTCTTCTTTTAAAGCTTTTATGGCTTGAGAGCCCGAATAATCAAATTCTCCAGCTTCACCTATTTTTAATGCTCCTGAACCCAAGATTAATACTTTTTTTACTTTCATATTTTTTCTAAGAAATAATCAAAAATCCATTCAGTGTCTTCAGGACCCGGAGTTGCTTCTGGGTGAAATTGCACTGACATTATTGGTTTTGATTTATGAATTATTCCCTCATTGCTTCCGTCGTTAGCATTAATAAACCACGGTTTAAAATCTATCGGAATTCTTTTTACTTCAAATCCATGATTTTGTGTTGTGATATAACACCTGTTGCTTCCAACCATTGTGCATGGCTGATTTTGACTTCTATGTCCATATTTTAATTTTCCCGTATCCCCACCTGCGGCCAAAGAAAGTAATTGATTTCCAAGACAAACTCCTAAAATTGGTAAATTTAATTCAAATAATTTTTTTATATTCTCAATTGTTTCAGTGACATATTTAGGATTCCCAGGTCCGTTTGATATTACTACTCCGTCAATTTTGTTTTTAAATTTACTTGTCGTTAAATCAAAGTTCCAAGGAGCAGTAATTACATTTACCCCTCTTTTATTTAGAGCTCTTTCAATATTTTTCTTTGCACCGCAGTCAATTAGTAAAATTGTTTTTGCTTTTTTTGAAATCTCGTTCACGGATATTTTTTTTATGGAAACTCTCTGTACCAAATTTTCATTATCCGGATCATAAAAATCTGTGTCTTTTCCATTTATTATTTTTCCAAGAACTGTCCCCTTTTCTCTAATAGTTTGAGTTAGAAGCCTCGTGTCTTTTATTTCGAGTGCTGGGATTCCTTCTTCTTTTAGCCACTGTCCAAGTGTTTTTCTACTTTGAAAATGATATGGGGTATCTATGTAAGTAGACACAACAAGTCCAGAAATCATAATTCTATCTGCCTCCCAAAATTTCCTATCAGGTATTCCATAATTTCCGACGAGTGGATATGTGAGGATTAAAATTTGTCCTTTATATGAAGGATCTGTAAGTGATTCAGGGTAGCCCATCATGCCAGTGGAAAAGACCACCTCCCCAGCTGTAGAAGTATCTGCTCCGAAGCTTTTGCCTTCAATGCTTAATCCATTCTTAAGTACTAATTTATTCATGCTTTACCTAAAACTAAGCTTAGAAGAGCCATTCTTACATACATTCCATTCCTAACCTGTGTTCGCAGATAACCTGCGCGTGGATCGGCGTCTACTGCTAAATCAATTTCACCGACTCGAGGAAGTGGATCGAGAATAATTAAATTTTTGTTCCCCCGTTCTTGTAGAAGTTTTTGCGTGAGGGTTAATTTGTTTTTGTATTTCTCGGCTTCTTTTGGATTTTCAAAGCGTTCTTTTTGAATTCTGTTCCAGTACCAAACATCTGCATTTTTTGGAATTTCTTTTTCATCGTGAATTTCAATAAGTTTTATGTTTCTCTCTGAATACCTTTCGAAGTCTTCTCTAGACAGTTTTAATTCTTTTGGAGACAAAAGATAAATGATGTTTTTTTTGTAAAGCGATAGCCCTTCAATCAGCGAATGATGGGTCCTACTGTGTAATACATCTCCACATAAAACAGCAGTGATATTATCAAGCCTTTTAAACTTTTCGTAAATTGTGAATAAGTCGAGGAGCGCTTGAGTAGGATGACTTCCTGCCCCGTCTCCGGCATTAATAATTGGTACAAACTGCGCAGCATCTGCGGCTTTTTGAACAGAGCCTTTTATTGGGTGTCTTAGCACTATTGCATCAGAGTAAGCTTCAAATACGCGGATCGTATCCTCGAGTGATTCCCCTTTTACAACAGAGGAAGATGACACATCGTGAATTTCAATTGTTGCACCACCAAGTTGTTTTACAGCAGCAGCATGAGAGTTAAAAGTTCTGCTTGATGGTTCATAAAAAATAAGGGTAACAATGTTACCCTTGAGAATATCTGACGGTCTTGCATTCTTTGCAATTCCACGCATCTTAGAGGCTTGCTTAAAAAGAATATTAATATCACGGGGTGAGAATTGATCTATGGACAAAATGTCTTTGCCTTTAAAGTTACCATCTATAGAGTTATCGGAGTTACTTTTAGCCATAAAAAATCCCTTTGCTAACGCTAAGGGTAATCCAGAATCGACATTTAGATTGCCAACGCGTTCTGGAATTTAATTCTACCAAACAGGTTTTAATGGGTCAACGACTAATTTTTTTTTGATAAAATATACAGATGAAAAGAGCACTCTCGGCATTTTTTTGTCTCCTAATTTTCTTTACAGGTGGAGTTGGATTTTATTATCGTCACGAAAGGACAAATGCTAAAAATATAGCATCCCCTCTCCCCCAAGATCTAAGTAAAAAAAATAATTCTGAAATCACTAGTCTCGATTTTTGGCTCCCAAGTCTTTTTGGTTTGTTTGATGATAATGAGGTCCCAGAGTTATCAGCAAAATCAGCTTTAGTTTATGACTTAACAGACGAGAAAACAGTGTATGAAAAAAACTCTCAAGAAAAATTGCCTATGGCTTCAATTACTAAAATTATGACTGCCGTTGTTGCTCTTGACCACAGATTAGAAAGTGACAGGTATGTGGTTTATAAAGAGGCGCTCGTTGGGGAAAATGTCATGGGACTCTCTGAAGGAGAAATAATGAGCATGTCAGATCTTTTGTATGGGGTTTTCATGTATTCGGGAAATGATGCGGCTGAAACTTTAGCAATTAATACTATGGAAAGAGACAAGTTTGTGGAAACGATGAATAAGAAAGCAAAAGCCATAGGTCTTACGAATACTCATTTTACGAATCCAACCGGCCTTCAAGGAGACGGAGATCAATATACTACAGCTTATGATTTACTTGTTCTCGCCCGCTATGCTGTAGCAAATTACCCTGAAATAATAAAAGCATCCAGTACCGCTGAGCATCATTTACCAGAAACAAAAGATCACTATGCATATGATCTTTATAATCAGACAAATTTAATCACTAGCTATCCAGGAGTTAAAGGACTTAAAGATGGCTATACACCTGAAGCAGGGCTTTGCTTAGTAACCTACTTAGATTACGAAGGGCATAAGATGATTGGAATTATTTTGGGAAGTGAAAACCGAAGACAGGAAATGAAAGATTTATTAGATTATTCTCTAACAAAGCAAGGTGTTAAACCCCCACCCCACGATTAGCTTCAGTTGACAATCTAAATTAAATTGCTATACTGCACCAATGATAGACGCATTTGAGGCAGATAGAGCAAGAGCTATTGAGGCTTATGTTGGGGATATTAAAACTCTAAAACCTGAAGGAGCAAAAGTAATTAGAGAAAAAGGTATTGAGGTAGCTCAGGAAATGGGAGTAGCGGGTGGATTTTTAGTGGTCGTTGGTGCAACAAATCTTCAATTAGCTAGCGAGGCTTATGGAAATGCTAGGCCTTCTCATGTACAAGTAGCATTAGATAAAGCCAAAACCGTTCTTAATTATAGAATGTCTTCACGTGGTTTTGGAGAGAGAATGGTGCAAATCGGTTTAACTCGAGATGAGCTAGCAGGCCAGGTAGGAAGTACAGCGGGCGGCGGAGTGCCAGTATTTGCAGATCCAGAGTTCCAAGCATTTATAGGAGCTGTAGCATTTAGTGGAGGCACGACAGTACAAGATGAAGCGGTAAGTGTAGCTGCAGTAGAAAGAGCTGGACTTTATACCAAAATCACACCACTAGTTGAAGATGCAGCACAAGTACCACAGCCCACGCAAGCACCACGAGGCTAAGTTATCAGGCTACTAAGGTCAGGCTTCAAGTTAAATTATTTATAATGAGTTGATCCTGGGCTTTAACTAAGGTAAAATACGATTACGCCGCGGTGGTGGAATGGTAGACACGAAGGCCTTAAGAGCCTTTTCCCTTTCGGGAGTGGAGGTTCGAGTCCTCTTCGCGGTACATATTTGAAATTGTTTGTATCCGGGGTTTAGCTCAGTTGGTAGAGCGCGCGGTTTGGGACCGTGAGGTCGGAGGTTCGAGCCCTCTAACCCCGACTAGTTATGACAGAGGTTACAGGAGTACAACCGTCAGTTCCTAGAGCGGAATCTGTAGAAGTGCCTAGAGATATTAGAGATTTGGCTGTTGATTATGCTGGATATTTTGGCGTTTATGTAGCAGGACGAGGAGAATATGATCGCCCTTCTAATAGGCTCACATCTCTAGCTGGTTTAGTTGATAGATACCCCGCACAAGCAGACAGAATTAAATTATTAGATGCTCATTTAGAAAGAGCATATGAGTTAAGAAAAGGTTTTTTTACAGACAGAGTTCCGTTCTATGATAGGGATCCAGAGATAGACATGGGTACTCGTCTTGCTTCTTTTCTAGGAAAACCCCAACCAAGATCTACGATTCCCGGAACGCCACCGGATTACACTTTTGCTTCCGTTAGGCATCCTGTAGCCCGACCTCTTTTGGATCTTATTAATGTTGCAATTGCAGTTGACGATGATGTTGCTAATAATCCAAGTGAGCGCGCGAATAGATTAAAGTCGAATGGTGACAGAATGGTGCAGGATTTAGTTGGAGTGGATAAAGATCCAATAAAACTAATTAGAATTACTGACGTAGCAGTATTAGAAGCTGTGTTTGACGGAAGATTACGATTGCCTGATTCTCCTGGTAAGCCTTTACATCCAGATCAAGAAATTCGTGTTGGCTTTAGCGAGTTACCTGATGATAGTGCTTGATTTTTATTTTACCAGCTCCGCATAGATGACTATCCTACTATCCTGTCTGAATTATTTTAAATATTTTATCAAAAATACCTTTGCATTAGTTTAATTTGCTCTGAAAAGATAAGTTTGGTAAAATTGTCATTACGATCAACAAAATCGTTGGCTTTCGAGTTCCGATTTTGTTATCCTTAAAGGGAAATCGTTGGAAAAAACCGTGAGGTTTGTTCCACTTGGCGGGTGTAGTTCAATGGTAGAACGCAACTTTTCCAAAGTTGTCACGAGGGTTCGATTCCCTTCACCCGCTCCAAATTTGAATAAATTTGGAGCGAGGCTCGCCGCGGGCGGCCCGCTCTCAGAAAATGTACTTCGTATATATTCTCCAGAGCTTAAAGGATAATCGCACCTATGTTGGTTTTACATCAAATCTGGAAAAAAGGTTAAGTCAGCATAACATGGGACAGGTAAAATCAACTAAGAATAGAATTCCTTTTAAGTTAATTTTTAGAGAAGAGTTTGAGTTGATCTCAGATGCCAAAGCTAGAGAGCTTTGGTGGAAAAGTGGAGCTGGAAGAAGAAAACTTGCTGAATTTTTTAAATAATTTAGAAAACATCCCTTTTATGGGGTTGGGGTGACGTCTTCATCGCTGAGGCCGAGTTCACTTCCTACAATTACTAATACTTCTCCATCTTCGCCTGTCGCAAACTTTTTAACTTTTCCAACTGGTCCTCTTTTCTCTAAAACTTTAGTAAGAGCGTCAATGTAGGAATCTGGTACTTCGTCGTTTATAGTAATAACCGTATCTTTGTAGTTGGAGTTATCAGCATTTCCAATATCTCCTACCTTAAATCCATCTTTCTCTAGCATTTCTCCGACGCTTGCTCCCTCTCCTGCGATTCCGCTCCCGTTTTGAACCTCTATAATATACGCCTCTTTATCAAGCGGCTCTTCTGTAGGAGTTGGCGAAGACTCTGGGATTTCAAGCTTTTTCTCAGGCTCCTTCTTAAGTTTACTTGTGTCGAAGTTGTCACTGAAATACAAAAATCCACCAAATGCTAAAAATCCTATTGGAACAACGATTAAAATAGTTAGGAGTAGTTTTTTAAATCCGAATCTTCCACCCGAGTCTTCATCGCCTATATTAACAGGAATATCTTCTCGTTTTTCTTTTGTTTCAACTTCCTCAGCTTCATCTGTGGATTCTTCTTTATCGGTTGGTTCAGCAGATTCAATTGGCTCTGGAGTTTTCTCTTCTTCTGTCTCTTCTACCTCAATAGTTACTTTAGCACTAGGAATTTCAGTAACCTTTTTAAATTTCTTTGGTTTTTTAAATGCCATTAATTTAGTTTAGGAAAGATTAGTTGGTAAGTCAAATTACTTAATGGCGCGGAAGATAATAATAGCTGCAGAGACAAAAGGAATTGAAAGAAGTGCGCCTGCCACTCCCATAAGGTTTGCTCCAATAAGAATCGCGATAATAATTATAACTGGATTAAGCCCTACAGCTTTTTGCATTATCTTTGGAACCAGGAAATTGTTTTCCGCTAATTGAATTCCTATGTATACTCCGATTACGGAGATTGCCATAACAGGAGAAATGGCAAGTGCGACTATCGTAGCAGGAATTGCAGCTATGATAGGTCCAAGTGTTGGGATAATCTCTAAAAAGCCCGCTAAGATAGCTAGGGGAAGCGCAAAAGGTATCCCTAGAATTGTTAGAGCTATCCATGTGATCACTCCAATTGCTAATGACAATATGACTTGTCCCCTAAGCCATGCTCCTAATTTTTCTTCTACCAAATGAATGGTTTTAGTTCCCTGTTCTTTGAATTCCTCTGGAAGAGTTGATTGGATTGATCTTCCGAGTCTATTTCTGTCAATCAGCATATAGAAGCTTAAAATGAATAATGTAATTACTGAGAAAATTCCACCAAATACTTTAGAAGTTACAGAAAAAGCATTTTGTCCTACGGAACTTGCGATAGGAGAAATTACTGAATTAATTTGATCTTTATTAACTTGGATTCCTAATGCTTGGCTTGCTCCATCAATATAAGATGGAATAGCTTTAAGTAGAGCCTGTATTTGAGAGATAAAGAAAGGAAGAATAGGAATTACTAAAAGAATAATAAAGGCTATTACTACAGCATATACAAGTAATATTGCTACTATTTTTGGGACTTTGTATTTTACTAATTGTCTTACGAATGGATTTAGTGCAGCCATTATGATGTAGGAAAGAAAAACTGTTACTAAAATATTTCTTATTTCAAAAAGAAATAAAGCAACCGCTACTATCAGAACTGTAGCTAAAACATGGTTTGTGAGGACGTATTTGACTATAGGATTTTTCACTATTCTAATTATAGCATATTTTGTTTGATTTTAGGTTCAAAAGAATGATAAAATACATATAGCTAATCGCGTACGGCCCCGTAGCTCAACGGATAGAGCACATCGGTTCTAACGATTAGGTTGGGGGTTCGATTCCCTCCGGGGTCGCAAATTTAAGAATAAGATTGCATTAAATTTTTACAAGCTTCTTTTATAGATTTTTCCATGTCTTTAAGATATGCCTTCATTTCCCGATCCGATTTATCAAGATACTCTTCTCCAAAATTTTTTCTTACATTGTGATCTATTGGTATATTTTCAGTGTCGGAAGATACAACATGGAATATGTTAAATAATGGGTTCTCTTCTTGATTTACCGTGTATTTAAGTCGATTAATAATGCGTGAACCTTCGATTAAGTTAATCTTTCCATCTAGCATGTCTTTAGCTGTATCTAAGATTTTTCTTTTATTTTCTAGCTTTATAACTGATGGAAGGTCGGTCATTGTATGAATTTAGTTTTAAATAATTCTCTTGCTCCTGTAACAACATTTTCAACCCAGTGTGTTTCGAATGCTGTACCATCGGATGCGGTAAATGGAGTTGATGCTTTTTTAACCCAATCTGAAGCTTGTCCACCGTACTGCTGAGCAACTTTCGCCGCGTCTCTAAATACTGTTCCGGAATTTCCCCCAGCTATGGTTTTTCCAGCGCTACTTATTTGTTGCTGGCTTGCTAAGGATTTAGCTAGATTAACTGCGCTAGTGGCACTGCTAGCCACAAATCTGCCACATGTTGATAGAGCATTGGTTGCAGGAGGAATAAGCGCTTGGTACTGTTCACCAGATGGGTCAGAATAGATTATTGGATTATTTAAGGAATATGCATATGAATTTTGAGATTGTGGATTGTTCAAAATTCCTTCAAGTGGATCTTTGGAGATGAAGCGGCCTATTGTTGGATCGTACATTCTTGCACGCATGTAGTGCATGCTCAATGTGTCATCATATTGTTGTTCTTGGAACTGGAATGGTGCATCAAAAACGCCTGTTGATTTAGTTACATTTCCGTATGGATCATAATCATAGCTCTTACTTTTTCCTCCATTTGAATCAGTTAGGAATCTTGTGTTACCGAGTCCATCTTCAAGGTAATATTTTCGGAATGAGCTTCCGTCATCTCCCTGACTTATTACTTCTGTGCCACTTCCATAGATAATTTTTTCATATGTAGGAGTTACTAGAAGTCTTGATAGTTCACCGCTATTATCATAAACCCATTTGCTGATTGCAGTTGAGAATTCTTTCTCAAGTCTATTTCCAAAGCCGTCATATCTATAGTTATGAGTATTTCCGTTAGGCATGACATATTGTGTCAATCTATTCTCATAATCATATTTATACTTGTGATTTTCTAATGAACCTGTTTGAGTTTTTTGGATTTGATTACCATTATTGTCGAAATAATAAGTTATACCTGCGCCTAATCCAAGCCTATTGTCTTGATCATAGGTAAAGTCTTTAATTGCGCCATTTAGAGTCTCTGAAAGCCTGTTGTTAGCTTTATCAAATGTATATGAATAAGTAGAATTATTTGGATACTTAACAGATGTTAGTCTTCCCAAGAGATCATAAGTAAAGTCTGTGATATATGGAGCAGTTTGAGCATAAGTTGTTTTAACAGGATTTGAGATAAACGCTAGAACCCGATCTATAAGATTTGCTTTTGCAATTACATTTACAGGAAGAGGTCCAAAGAGATTATTATCGTCATTTGCTTCCGTAATTTGCTTGTCGCGATCAATCATTACATATATAGAATGTGCCCCAGTAGAACCAAGTCTTGCCCAGGTAATGCTTATGTCTTGCGATGCTCCAGGAGCTAGATTCATTGAAATAATATTAAAGTCATTGTGAGTGGTGTTGTAATCAGGAGCTGTTGGATTGTCAAAATAGAATGCTATTTTTGTAGTGGCAGCATTCGCTGTGGTATTTCCCTGATTCTTAACAGTAGTAGTTATCGTAAAAGCGGTATTTGCTTTTGGATTTGCAGGAGTAGTCGTTACATTTGTAATAACTAAATCTACGCCTGGAACAGGAGTGGGAGTTGGTCCGCCTGGAGTTGGCGAAGGAGTATTGGTTGGCGTAATGGTTGGGGTAACCGTTGGAGTTGGTGAGGGTGTAGTAGTTGGAATTGGAGTTGGAGCAACTAATAAGCTTCCCTCTTCTGTAGATTTTGTAATATTTCCAACAGCGTCCCTCGTATAGTTATATTTTGCTAGAATTGTGCCCGATTTTGAATGTTTTACTTCAGTTAGTCTATTTGCCGTGTCATAGGAATAATTAGTTAGGATTCCATTTGGGTATGTCCTCGATGCGACCTGGTCATTTTTGAAATATGTGTAATTTGTCTTTTTTAGATTCCAATCATTTACTTGAGTTAATTTGTGATCATCGTCATAACTATATGAAACACTTTTTCCATCAGGATAAGTGATTTTTGTCATCTTATCAAAATTATCGTATTCATAGCTTATGGTTTGATTGAAAGGATTGATGGCTTTTGTAAGTCTGTCAAAATTATCATATGTATAGGTTGACGTGCCAATTAAATCGATCATTTTCGTAAGGTTTCCCCTATCATCGTATGTGTAGGTTACACTTTTTCCATCAGGATAAGTTTTTTTAGTAACTCTATTAAAAGCGTCATATGTATAAACAATAGATGCTAAGTTAGGGTCAATTGTTTTCGTGGTGTTTCCGTTAGGATCGTATTCCCATTTTTCCTCTTTATTCAAAGGAGATTTTTCGTTTATTCTTCTTCCTAGAGAATCGTATTGATAAGTTGTGGAATTGTTTAGACCATTTGTGTTGGATACCATGTTTTGATACGCGTCAATTCCATAAGTAGTGGTCGTGTCTGAGGCGTCTTTGACGGAGGTTAAGCTTCCGAGAGAATTATAGGTAAAGTCAGTAGGAGCAGTATTAGGAAGAACAGTTCTCGTGAGTCTATTTTCTTTATCAAATGAATTTGTGGTAGTACCAGCAGCTGTTTGAATTGATGACAAGTTTCCATTTGGATCATAGCTGTAAGTTTGTACTCTTCCTTCGGCGTCAGTTTTCTTAGTAAGTCTCCCAATAGGATCGTATTCAAAGTTACTTATATTAAGAAGTGGATCTTTTTCAGTAAGCTTATTTCCCATGCTATCTCTGGTCCAAATTGTTTTCTTAGACATCGGATCACTCAGCGATAAAAGTTCACCAAATGCATCATATGTGTAGTTAGTGGTTCTGGAGGATTCATTTATAGAGCTAATAGTGTTATTGCTGTTATATGAGTAAGTAATGTCTTTAGCTATTGAGCCATATCTATTATCACTAGATTTTGTAAGGCGATTTTTTGAATCATATGTGTAAGTAATTTTCTTTCCGTTTGGAAATGTTACGGATGTTAAATTACCTTTAGTGTCATAAGTGTTTGTAGTCTTATTATTGTTTTTGTCAGTAATAGTTAATGGAGGAAGTTCTGTTCCATAAGTGTATTTGAATGAGCCATTTAATGGATCTTTTTCTTCAAGAATTCTTCCTTTTATGTCATAGGTAAGCGAAGAAACGCGCGCCTGAGGTCCATTATCTACTGTGGTAATTTTTCTTGCTGCCTCATCATAAGTATTAGTCGTAGTTACATTTGCGCCGTTTTTTTGATTATCAATTTTAGCTTCTGATGTATAAGTGTTCGTAAGAAGCACATTATTATTTCTATCAGTTACGCTTATTAGTTTGAAATTTGAATCATAAGTGTATTTGGTTACGTTATTTTTAGGATCAGTAACTGATAGTAAATTTCCTTGATTGTCATAGTCGTATCTAACAGTTCTTCCGCTCCAATCAGAGATTTGGGAAATTAATTCGATTCCGGAGAAGCTTGCATAGGTTACATTTATTTGATGACCCTTACCATCAGTTATGTTTGAAAGTTTTATCCCAGATCCAGAATAGTTATAGGTAATCGTATTTCCGACTTTGTCTTTAATTTTGCTTAATCTGAAGTTCGAATCAAAAATAAATTCAGTCAGGTCCGTAAGTTTCGCACTAAACGTTCCATCGCTATTTTTTACAACTGCTGAGTTATAAGCTTGATCATCAGCAACATACCCAGTTGTACAGCTCGTCATTGTAAATGACTCAAATCCTCCGGTTTGGGAAATAAATGCAAGAGATTTTGGTTGATTTACGCCTCCGCATAAGGCAAAAGAATTTGGTGCATTATCATATAGAGTTGCAGGGAATATACTCCAGCCGCGTCCGACTCCATATTGTCCGCCAGAAAATGATGAATATGCTCTTTTGAAGAATAGACTTAAGTCTCCCGAAGTGTCGAATGACATATCAGTAACTGATGTGTTATATGAGCCAAGACTTCTGAAGGCATCAGCAGTAACTGCTACTGCCTCGTATTGCTGCCCATCTTTTGTGAACGACCAATTGATGTCCTCTTTAGTTGTTGGGACAGCTTGAGCTGATGTTTTTAGCCCGGAAGATTGTCCAGTTGTGTCTGTTGAATAAGTATTTGCAGTATTGAAGTCAGCTCCACCTACTAAGCTTACTGTGCCGTTTGTGATCGGTTTGGTTGGAGTTCTTCTTTTAGGAACGTATACTGGTGTCCCGACTCTTACTGGTTCATAATCTCTAGCAAAATTGAAATCTGATGGTACATTATTATCTCTCAGCCATTTAATTACTGAAACAATTTTTCCAAGTTGTTTTGTCTCAGCATATGCGGGAGTTTCTTGAGCGAATTGATCATAAAGAGCTGTTTGTTGATCTGCAAATTCTTGAGCTGCCTGATTCCATTTAGGATCATTATTTGAGTTAATAGCCTCAGTTTTTATTTGCATTGTTGCATTTTCAAATACGAACGCTGAATTAGTATCATCTTTTTTCAAGGTAATTTCTTTAGGAGTAATCCACCATCTGGAACTATTGTTAGGTCCTGTGGCATCAGGATTTTTTTGAACATACATATCAAAGAACGATTTATATCCAGGGACAGATGATGTTAATACGCTTCCGTCTTCGTTATATCCATGAACATAAGATTTCATTTTATTGTCTGCATCAAATAGTACTTTTCCAAATCTTGTGTTTTCTATTCCTCCATAATAAAGAACCTTAAGATTTGGGCCAGTTGGATCAGCTGGATCGTTCTCCATGCTTACCGCTGGGATAGTATTTTTGAAAATTACTGCTTTTATAGCGACTGCCATATCATCCCTATTGAATTTAGGAGCTAATGTGTTTTTCTTTCCCACGAAAACAATTCTGTCGAGATTTGGGTCATAGTAAGCGCCGGTTATATCAGACATGTCAGCTAAGAATTTTGCAGCCTGATCTAGCGCTACTCCTCCTACTCTTGCCGTAGTGTTTTTTTGAGTGGTTCCTGAAGAAGTTCCTTGCGAGCAGGAATCAGCAGCGAAAGCTGGCTTTGGACTTAAAAATGTTTGAAAATAAGGTGCGTAAAACCCAGTAAATATAATTATTGAAAAAATAATTACTGAGATTTTTTTAAATAATATTCTTACGGTATTCATTTTTTTGTATTTTTAGACATTCCTGGATTTTTTGCATTAGTTTTTTTAGAATTTATTTGTACCTTTTTATCTTTTAGTAATGATTTTTTTGCAGAATCAATAAGTTCTGCCTCAGCGCTGATTGTTTTTAGGTTTTCATCAAAGTAATTTAATCTTGCATCAAAGCTAATCGTTACTGATTCATTCGGAGCGACTTTTATATTTGGAACAGTAATGGTTTTACCATCATCATTTAATCCAGAAGTGCCGACTATATTGTGAATAAAATTTATGGATTTGCGGTCGATGTTTGTTTTAAGAGTAGTGGAGGAATATTTTTTATCTGAGGGATTTGAAAGTACAAAGGTGAAAGTAACCATATCGCCTGCATTTATTTCTTCGTTTTTATCCAAATCCCCATCTTTAGCAAGCGCGATGTTAGATGTTAGATTGAACTCTTTCGGACTTCTGGTAAGTAAATTCTTTATGTCGTCAATTATTGAGGCGTTTGCAACAGGAGTGTTTTTAAGAACAACTAAAACCAGGAGGATTGGAACGAGCAGTAGTATTTGTTTTTTTATTTTAATTTTCACTATTGATTGGACAGCTGCCCTATCTTGTGACTTAGTGCATATAGTATAGCATTAAATGTCAAATAATTATTTGCCTTGTAGATATTCTACTGTTCCTTCGTCAAATTTGGCATTTGTTTTAATTATATTTTCTCCATCCTCAATTTCTTTGTTTCCTACATATATAAATCTGGATTTGTGACCATGCTTGATTAAATACTTATGCATTTCTAAATCTCCCGGGCTGTCACCAAATGTTTCAAATTCATCTGGTTCACCTCTCTCTTTTATTAGCATGAGAAATCTTTCTACCCCTAAATCTTTTCCCACGTGTGGGTTCTGAATATCTGTGGCAATAATACTTGGCTCAATTGTAAGATTAGCGACTCCCAAATGTTCTAAGATTTTTTTCATATCTTCTACTAAGGTTTTTTGTTCTTCATGAAATTTATCCAGATCCTTTCCTTTTATAAATTCCGTAGAGATCATTGTCTTT
The DNA here is from genome assembly GCA_964491185.1 of uncultured Gammaproteobacteria bacterium. Lineage (GTDB taxonomy): Bacteria > Patescibacteriota > Microgenomatia > Levybacterales > UBA12049 > 2-01-FULL-39-10-A. The sequence goes on along the minus strand of CAZBFH010000015.1, from coordinate 3,956 downwards.
TTAGTTTCATCAAAAAACATGGTGTCTGAATATTTAAAGGAAATTAGATCGCGAATTTTTTGAACTAGTTCATCAGGTACTGTAATTTGAGGATCAATTATGTTTTCAATTTTTCCATTTTTATAATCTCCCCAGGTTCCACCCTTTTCTCCTATGAAGAAAACATTGTAAAGAAAATTTTTATTTGTAAGTACCCCGTTAAGTGGTTTAAGAACTTCCTCAATTACGAATTCTAAAGCTCTACCTGTATTAAAACCTAAGATCTCTCCCCTTTCTAGAATCTCCGCAAGTTTTTTAATAATCTCGGGATTTGCCTTTTTAAGCTGCGGATTAGTAATTACTCCATCTACGTCAAATAGCCATGCTTTCATAGAAATATTATAACAGTTAGAATTTCTCTATGATATACTTTTGGAATGAAAATAGCAGTTCTTGGAGGACGTTTTGATCCTGTACATGTAGGTCATCTTTTAATAGCCAGACAAGTTTTAGAATTTGATCCTACAATTGACAAAGTTTTATTTGTTCCCGCTTTTGAGCATCACTGGAAGCCTATTCAAGCAAGTCCAGAAGACAGAATCGAGATGATTAAATCAGTTCTTGAAGACAAGATGGCGGTTTCTGATATGGAAATAAAAAGAAAAGGGGTTAGTTATTCGATAGACACCATAAAAGCATTAAAATCTGAAACAAAAGCAGAGATTTTTTGGGTAGTCGGGTCAGATATCGTAAGAGAGTTTGATAAATGGAAAGATGCAGAACAGTTAGTTAAAGAAGCAACTTTTTTAGTTTTTCCTAGAGATCCTTATAAATTGCCAGATAATTTGCCAGTTGGATTTAAGTTAGTAGAATCTTCTACTCTTCAAGTCGCGAATTTCTCTTCAACAGTTATAAGGGCTCGAATAAAAACCGGTAGAACCATAAAATATCTTGTTTCACCGCAGGTGGAAAAATATATTAAAGAAAATAATTTATATGTTTAATAATTTACTTGAAATAGATCCAGTACAGGAAGAAAAAAAGATTTTGGAGTTTTTAAAGAAAACTTTTTCTGAGCAGAAAATTGAAAAAGCAGTAATCGGAATTTCAGGAGGTGTGGATTCAGCGACCAGTCTTTATCTGCTATCTAAGGTTATTAATCCCGAGAATATAATTGCGATTCATCTTCCCTACTTTAATGAAATTGATCCTGACGTAAAAGTTATTGAAGAAAGCCTTGGAATTAGAACTACGAAGATTTCTATAAATGAAATAGCTGATGGAATATTTAGTTGGCTTCAGATTCCAGAAGATGATCTAGTAAGACGTGGAAATATTATGGCAAGAGTTAGGATGATTACTCTTTTTGATTTTGCTAAAAAAAATAATGCACTTGTAGTTGGCACTGAGAATAGATCCGAATATCAGCTGGGATATTTTACGAGATTTGGAGATGAGGCTTCTGACGTAGAGCCGCTGCAGCATCTTTATAAAACTCAAATTTATAAACTTGCAAAGCATTTAGAAGTTGCAGATTCAATTTTAACTAAAAAGCCATCTGCGAACTTATGGAAATCTCAAACAGATGAAGACGAGTTTGGCTTTACTTACGAGGAGGCAGATCCAGTTCTTTACTTATATTTTGATAAAAAAAATCCTGTCTGGACTATAGAATCCATGCATCAGGGAGCAAAAAAAATCATTGAATTTGCGGAAAAATTTACCTTTAAGCACCTGGTTCCATATCACTTGTAAAAATGGGAATTGGATTAAGCCAACCGCTGGTTGCCTCAACTACTCTTGGTAAAACCTCTTGTTCAAATTTTTCAGTAGGCATTCTATCTGCTTGATCGCCTGTAAAATTTAATGCGGCAAACCTATCGTTAAGATCTGGATCAGGAATTGCTATTTTTCTGCTATCCTTAAATCTATGCTGTGCATCTTTAATTAAACCCTCTACCTCTACAAGAGTATGCGGTACTGGCACTATTCCGCCTCTCGATTTTATAAAAATATTCCATGCTCCCCACCACCCTGCTGAACCCTCCTCAAATCTTGAGGCTATAGTCTCTTTTATCGGATATGCCTGGAGTCCTTTCTTTGCGATTTCCACACCTAATGCTATTTGATGTTTTGGGTCAGCAGAAGGCTGGTCCCAGTCTCCCCGGCTATGTCTGACAGAAGTGTAATCTAGCGAATGAAAACCATACTGAGCTGCAATAATCCCTACTAGTCCTATGAGCTGAAAATATGCTGGATCTAAATCTTGGTGATCTTGTGCATACCACTTGACGTCTCTTGGCCACTGAGCACTATAAAAATGATTGCGTTCAAAGTCCGTATATGCTGGAGCTGAATTAGTGTTCCTCACTATAATTTTTTGTGTTTCAATTATTTCAACATTTTTAGGAATTTCTACTGACATGTGGGGAATTATAGCACTTAACTATTAGAATTTGCCTTATTTTTCTCGGACTTAATTATAATAATTTTAAGACTATTTTAATCTTTCGAGGGTGCCGCGCCGTTTTACAATATTTTTATAATCCCACTGAATATCGCGAGATTTCTTAAGCCATCTTCGCAAGTCTTCTACGTTAATATCTTCTACTTTTGTATATCTTTTTTGCGCCGCTTTAAAACTTCCTTCAGAGTCAAGGTTTGATTCATCAAAAGATTGTCCGCTCCAAAAGAGAAGTTGAATACTTTCTTTTAATTTCGCATATCCTGCAACTGGGTTTCCCTCAAGAAACCAAACAGGGTGCCTATGCCAAATCTTGCTTTCTGCCTCGGTCAAAACCAAATCAATTTCTTTTGCCAATAATTCACAGATCTCCTTGTCAGGAGAGGAAAGTTTGTCGTTATAATCTTTAATGTCTTTATTCATGTTTATTTGTTTGAGAATTTTTGAGCAAATTTTGAAATCTCATTTATTACAGGCAAAATTCCTCGTCCTTTATCGGTAAGTTCATAAGAAACAGAAACTTTATCAAGTGTTTCTTCTTTTCTTAAGATTAAGCCATTTTTTTCCAGCCTTTTCAATCTATCCGAAAGAGTAGCGGGATTCAGACCTTTAATGGATCTTTGAATCTCGTTAAACCTCATCTCCTTCTCTGAAAGATGATTAATAATGCAAAGCATATGAGCTTCAGCGATCATTGAAATGGCACTGTCTATTTCTGAAGTTTTAAATTTAGTCGTTGACATACTATGAATTCTATAGTACTATAAATATCTAAGCGCTATAGTTTATATAGCGATTATAACATAAAAATGACACCCGCTCAAACAAATAATAAAAAGAACTTTAACCAACTAGCAGATATTTCGGTGATTACGCAAACAATCAATTCCCTTAAGATAAATGGATTTCTTCCAGTCTTGGCAAGCACTAAAGAAGAGGCATTTAAAAAAATTCAGGAATTAATTCCAAACGACGCTTCTGTTATGAATGGAACATCAGCAACGCTTAGAGAAATCGGATACGTAGATCATTTAAAGGAAGGCAAGCATAACTGGGATAACCTTCATGAGAAAGTATTAGTTGAAAAAGATCCAGAAAAACAGAATAAGCTCAGAAAACATTCCGTGATTTCTGATTTTTATTTAGGTAGTGCTCATGCTGTTACAAAGAATGGCGAAATTCTAATAGCATCTAATACTGGTAGTCAGCTCCCCCATTTAGTATTTACTTCTCAAAATATAATTCTTGTAGTTGGAGCACAAAAAATTGTTTCAAATTTAGACGAAGCATTCAAAAGACTAAATGAACACGTAATGCCACTCGAAGATGAAAGGATGAAGGGGGTTTATGGTGTTGGTACTACTCATGCTAAAACACTTATCCTTCACAAGGAAAATCCGATGATGGGAAGACATATTTATATAATTATCGTGAACGAGAAGTTAGGCTTCTAAGCTAGTAACTGCCAATTTTTAGAGACATAAGGCTCCGAGCATAAATTTCGATTAAAACA
>CAZBFH010000014.1:4316-23947 GCA_964491185.1 uncultured Gammaproteobacteria bacterium | reverse complement strand
AAACTTTTCCATTATTATCTTTTACTTCTAGGATTGTGACAGGATCTTGCCTAACACCTTTATTAGCAAAAACGCTGTATGCAGTTACTTCATCCATTAGAGACACTTCACGTCCTCCCAGAACAAGTGAAAGACCTACATTTTGCATATTAGCAGTAGTTGGTTCCCAGTTATCTAATCCCATTTCATAACCCTTCTCCATAACATCCGCAAGGCCGACGCGTGCCAACATTTTTACCGCAGGGATGTTTAGTGAATTACCTAGGGCAAATCTAACTTGAACAGGACCCCTAAATTTTCCGTCATAATTAACCGGGGAATAAAGCCCACCACTTCCATTTGGGAAATCTGTTTTTACGTCCATAAGCATAGTTGATGGCGTATATCCTTTTTCAAAAGCAGCAGCATAAACCACAGGCTTTAGAGAAGAACCTGGTTGTCTATTAGCTGTTGCAACGTTAAAATTTCCATCGCTTTCTTCATCAAAATAATCTTTACTTCCAACCATAGCCAAAACCTCACCAGTTTTTGGATCACTTACCATAGCAGCTCCATTTCCTACACGATATCCTTTAAGTTTTTCAATTTCTTCTCTTACAATATCTTCCGATTTTTTCTGAAGCTCATAATCAAGTGTTGTTTTTACCTGAAGACCGCCAGTCTCAACTGCTGCTTCACCAAATTGAGAGGCTAAAATCTGCTTTACATAAATAACAAAATGAGGCGCCTTCATTGACACAGAGTCTCTTTGCGTAAATTTCATTTTTTTAATTTCATCAAGCGCTTTCTTTTCTTCGTCTTTATTAATATAGCCTTGCTCTCGCATGCTTTTTAAAACCTGTTGACTCCTTGCAATGTAATAATCATTTCCAGAGAAAGGAGAGTAAGCTGAAGGACTTTGCGGAAGACCAGCGAGCATTGCACTTTGCGCAAGATTTAATTCTTTTACTTTTTTACCAAAATAGGTTTCTGAAGCTGCTTCTACTCCTATAGCTGTCCCTCCATAAGGAACATCGTTAAGATACATTTCAAGTACTTCTTCCTTTGAATATCTTTTATCAACTTGAATTGAGAGAACCAATTCTTTTACTTTACGAGGAAGTGACCTTTCTGAAGTTAATAATACATTTTTTACAAGCTGCTGAGTAATCGTAGATCCTCCTGTTACACGACGTCTAAAAATAGGGTCAATTATAAGTCCTCTTACGTAACCTGAGATAGAAAATCCATTATTTTTATAAAAATTCTTATCCTCAACAGCAATTGTTGCCTGCTGTAAATCTTTTGGTATTTGGTCTAATTCGACATATGTTCTATTTACATCTTCATAAACTGAGTATAGTGGAACGTCATTTCTATCGTAAATTCTCGTAGAGTTTTCCGCCTGAGCTTCTATTAGCTTTCCTGGCTCTGGAAGATCACGACTAAACCAGAAGAACATTAAAACCATGAGAATAATTCCTCCAACTAATGCGATTAGAGCATAGCGAGAAAGACGCGAGTAGAGGACAATTTTATTCGGAAGGCGACGGCTACTTCGGGTGTTAATCCTAGATCTTCGTCTTCTCGAACGAGCACCATAATCGACCATTTTGATACTATAATTATACCAAAGTCAAAGCATTGTATGCTATACTCAAGGCTATATGGATGATCTATTAATTAGAGGTGTTACGAACATAATTCCTAATAAAAATGAGCTTGAAAAGGTGCTAAAAACCGGCAAAAAACTAAATATATATTTGGGAATTGATCCAACCGCTACTAAGATTCACCTAGGTCATGCTATGCCACTTAGAAAACTACAAGAATTTGCAGCTTTGGGACATAATATTACTTTTTTAATTGGAGATTTTACAGCACTAATCGGGGATACATCTGATAAAGATTCCGAAAGACCCTCCTTAACAAATGAAGAAATAAAAGAAAACTTCCAGACTTATAAAAAACAGGCAGAAAAAGTGTTAGACTTTTCAAAAATAAAAGTCAGATTTAACAGCGAATGGCTTTCAAAACTCACATTTGAAGAAATAATTAAACTTTCTCAAAATTTTTCGGTTGGGGATTTTACAAGCCGTGAGTTAATTAAAAAAAGACTGAATGAGGGAAAGAGAGTGGGACTTCATGAGTTCATGTACCCAGTTATGCAAGGTTATGACAGTTTTTTCATGGACACAGATATTCAGATTGGGGGAGCGGATCAGGTATTCAATATGCAAGCCGGAAGAAATCTTCAAAAAAACTTAAGAAACAAAGATAGCTTTGTGTTGTGTACAGATTATCTTCTTGGCACAGATGGAAGAAAGATGAGCAAAAGCTGGGGAAATGCAATTTGGTTAAACGATGAACCCTCAGATATGTACAGAAAAGTAATGGCTATTGATGATGAGCAAATTAAAAATTATTTCGTTCTTGCAACAAACTTGCCAATGAGTGAAATACCAAATGATGAAGAAATAAGGAATCATCCATTAGATTTAAAAAAGAAATTGGCCTTATTAATTGTTTCAGAACTTCATTCAGAGATGGACGCAAAAAATGCACAGGATGTTTTTGAGGGAAACGCAGAAGAAGAAATTAGAGAAATTAAAACTGATATGACCACTGTCTCAGAAATTATAATTGAAGCAAATCTTTTACCAAGCATGTCAGAAGTAAAAAGAAAATTTTCTGAAAATGGAATAAAAATAAATGGCCAGACACCTGAAAATTTAAAAATTGAAGTAGAATCAGGTTCAATTGTAAGCGTTGGTCGAAATAAGGTTAAGGTGATCAAAAACTAATATGGATTTAAGTAGAAAACACAGAGTGATTCTTATAATAATAACTAGTCTTGTGGTATTTTCGCTTATTGCAACCTCTATCCTTCCTTTTATAATGCAATAAGATTATGGCAGGACTCCAAACCAACGTCCGCTCAATTGGCGGGATTTATAAGAGATATGCTTCTTTTTTAGAAAAACTAGGAATAGTTAAGCTTGAGGATTTTTTATATCACATTCCATTTCGCTACGACGATTTTTCCCTCATTTCCAAAATTTCTCAAGTGCAGGCTGGAGAGACAGTAACCATCAGAGGACAAGTTCTTGAAATAAAAAATCAATACACAAGGCGTCACTTTACTCTTCAAAAAGCAAAAGTAAAAGACGACTCAGGAGTTATAAACATTTTATGGTTTAATCAACCTTACATAACTCGTGCAATTTCCGAAGGTGATTTTATTTCTCTTTCAGGAAAGATTGAGCAAAAAAAGACAGGGATGGAAATGATGTCTCCGGATTTTGAAATTGGGACAACCAATTTTATTCATACAGGAAGACTAGTTCCAGTTTATCCAGAAACTAGGGGAGTATCTTCTAAATGGATCAGGAGGCAAACCTATAAATTATTAAATGAAAATAAAAATGAACTTACTGACTTTCTTCCTGCAGAAATAATAAAGAGAAATAACCTTGATAATCTTTATAATGCATTATTAAAAGTTCATTTTCCGGATAAAATCGACGATGTGATTACTGGGAAAAAAAGATTATCATTCGATGAACTTTTCTTTACTCAAACTTCTTCACTTTTAAGAAAAGACGAATGGCAAAAAAACCTAAAAGGGTATCCATTTAAAATCACCCAACATCAAAAAAAGATAGATCAATTTATAAAAAAACTCCCATTCAAATTAACCAACGCACAATTGCGAACAATTAACGAAATTTTTACTGACCTTTCAAAAGATGAACCGATGAATAGACTTTTAGAAGGAGACGTTGGAAGCGGAAAAACTGTAGTCGCAGCAGTTTCAATTTACTTAGCATATTTAAACGGATATCAGTCTGTTTTTATGGCACCTACGGAAATACTAGCAACACAGCATTATAAAACTGTTTCAAAATTACTTTCACCTTTTAAGATTAAAATAGGTTTTGCAACTGGCGCAAGAAAAGAAAATTTAGATAATTTCGATGTTCTTATTGGAACCCATGCAGTTATTTCTGACAAAATAAATTTTGATAAATTAGGCTTTATCGTGATTGATGAACAGCAAAGATTTGGAGTTGAACAACGCGGAATTCTAAGAAAAAAAGGGAAAAACCCACATGTCCTAACAATGACAGCAACTCCTATTCCAAGAACAATAGCGCTAACAATGTATGGGGAATTATCACTTTCAATTCTTGATGAAATGCCGATAGGAAGAAAAATAATTAAAACCTGGCTCACACCAAAAGAAAAAAGAGAAAACGCCTATGAATGGATAAAAAAACAAGTAAAAGAGAAGGGGAGTCAGATATTTATAATTTGTCCATTCATAGAAGAAAGCGAAACAATGACAACAGTAAAAGCAGCGGCTAAAGAATTCGAAATACTTAAAGATAACGTATTCAAAAATTATAAATTAGCTCTTCTTCATGGAAAATTAAAATCAAAAGAAAAGGATGAAATTCTCTCAGATTTTAAAAATCAAAAGTACGACATTTTAGTTGCAACTCCAGTTGTAGAAGTTGGAATTGACATCCCAAATGCGGATGTAATTATGATTGAAGCATCAGAGAGATTTGGACTTTCTCAGCTCCACCAACTAAGAGGAAGGGTAGGAAGAAACGATAGGCAAGCATATTGTCTTTTGTTTACGGAATCAATGAACCCTATGACAGTTAAAAGACTTCAGGCGATGGAAAAAACAAACATAGGTGCTGAACTTGCAGAACTGGATCTTAAACTTAGGGGACCTGGAGAAATATTTGGAACACAGCAATCAGGTAGGAGATTTCTAAAAATTGCCGACTTTTCGGATTTTGAATTAATAAAAACTACAAAAAGAGAAGCCGAAAAGATAGTTCCAATACTATCAAAATATAATGATTTAGAAAAAAAAGTTAAAGAAATTAACTCAAAAGAAATAAGCCCCGATTAAGTCTTTGCAAATAGGCGTAATTTAAGGTAAAATACGCATATGGCTGGTGAACCAAAACGAAGACATTCAAGAGCGCGCAAAGGAAAAAGAAGAGCGAGCATAAGCTTGTCTATTCCTAATGCAATTCTTTGCCCTAATTGTGGAATCATGGGCAAGGCACATGCGGTATGCAAAAATTGTGGATTTTACAGAGGAAAAGAATACGTTCAAAAATCAAAAACTGAAACAAAAGAAATAGCCACTACATGAAAACAGCGCTTGACCCCCGCCACACTAAAAGACAAAAAATTGTCGAGGATCTTTTCAAAATAGAATTTCACAAACAACCAGTTAGCCCAGCATCACAAGAAATCCTGGAACACCTAAAAAGCATAGATGAAAATATTTCTTCTGCTGCTCCTGAATTCCCGATTGATAAAATTAACAGAGTTGATCTAGCAATCCTAAGACTTGCGATTTATGAGCTTTTAGTCGCAAAAAAAGAACCTCCAAAAGTTATAATTGATGAAGCGATAGAACTCGCGAAAGAATATGGCGGAGAAAGTAGCCCAGCGTTTATAAATGGCGCTTTGGGAAAGGTAATTAAAAATGATAAATCTTCCAAAAATTAATAATACAAAATTACTTGAAGAGGCTCTCACTCACCGTTCTTTTCTAAACGAATCAAAGATAAAAGTTTCCTCGAATGAAAGACTCGAATTTTTAGGAGACAGTATCCTTTCTTTTGCAGTGTCTACATATCTTTTCAAAACATATCCCGAGTACAACGAAGGAAAACTCACAAACCTAAGATCTCTTCTGGTAAATACAAAAACCCTTGCAGAAATTTCTAGAGAATGCGATTTGGGATCTAAGCTGAGACTATCTAAAGGAGAAGAGGAATCAGGAGGTCGTATTAATCAAAGTCTTTTAGCTGACACTTTTGAAGCTTATCTAGGAGCTTTATTTTTAGATCAAGGAATTGAAGAGGCTGAAAAATTTATTCTCTCAACTGTAATTCCATTGACTGAAGAGTTTATTCGAAAAAATATGCTTAAAGATCCAAAAAGTAGACTACAGGAATATGTACAATCTAAAAAACAATTTTCTCCAATCTATAAAGTCCTTTCGGAGGAAGGACCAGCGCATGCTAGGCATTTTACTGTTGGAGTTTTTGTAAACGATAAAATACTTGGAGAAGGAAAAGGAAAATCTAAACAACAAGCTGAAGAAAGTGCAGCTGAAAAAGCATTAGAGTCAATTAATAAACAAGAGTCTTTCATAAAAATTTAAAAAATGATACAATTGAGCCTATGTCAGTAGTAATAAGACTTTCTCGAACTGGAAAAAGGGGAGAGAGAAAATTCAGAATCGTAGTTAAAGAAAAAAGATCTCGAAGAGATGGAGATTCCATTGAGATGCTTGGATCCTTTGAAAAAGGTGAAAAAAATGGCGCTCAAAATCTTAAAAGAGACAGATATGAATATTGGTTATCAGTAGGAGCAAGACCTAGTGCAACTGTCGAGCAAATATTTAAAAAATGAAAGATACTTTAACACACATAATTAAAGGAATTGTAGACAAACCAGAAGAAGTTGAAATTACTGAAGAAGAAAATCAGGGAATAGTCAACTTCACCATAAAAGTTGCAACTGAAGATATGGGAAAAGTTATTGGAAAAGAAGGAAAAGTAATTAAAGCCATAAGAAATGTGATGAGAATCCCAGGAGTCTTACAAAGCAAAAAAATCTATATAACACTCGCAGAAGTTTAATCCTCAAAACTTCTCAATTTTATGAAGATCACAATTCTGACCCTTTTTCCGCAGATGCTTCAAGGTCCTTTTAATTTCTCAATTGTTAAACGCGCGATAGAAGACGAAAAAATTCAAATTAATTTAGTGGACATTAGGGAATTTGGAGAAGGAAAACATAAGATGGTAGACGATAAACCCTATGGTGGAGGAATAGGAATGGTTTTAAAAGTGGACGTACTTGAAAAAGCGATTAACAGCGTACTCGATCAAAAATTAAATAAAGACGAACAAAAAGTAATCCTTACTAGCGCATCAGGAAAAACCTACGATCAAACTAAAGCCAAAGAGTATTCAACCCTAAAGCATTTAATAATCATTTGTGGGCACTATGAAGGGGTTGACGAAAGAATAATGGAATTTGTTGATGAGGAAGTATCAATTGGCGCCTTTGTATTAACGGGAGGAGAAATTCCTGCAATGTTAATCGCTGATAGTGTAGCAAGACTTGTACCAGGAGTTTTAAAAGAGGGAGCAACTAAGCTTGAATCCTTCTCAGATGAAACATTGGAACATCCTCAGTATACGAGACCCGAGAATTATAAAGGTTTAAAAGTTCCAGAGGTTTTAATTTCAGGGAATCATGGGAAAATCGAAGAATGGAAAAAAGAAGAGTCTCTAAAAAAAACTAAAAGAAATAAAACAAATTAAAAAGGAGAGGTTCTAATTTCAGCCGATGAACTCGATTCCACAATATCTATAATACTTCCAATCTCTTCATTGCTCCACTTAGAAATTTCACTCATCGTTTTACCCTCCTCCGCAGTTAATTGCTTAAGATTAGTTCTATCTTCTGCGCCTGCTGCTGGAAAGGGTTTGTAGAAAAAATTTACTGTGATTGTAGTTATACTTTCCTGACTACTTATTTTTGTTACATCTGAAACTGGATAGGTTTTATAAAGTTCTTTTATAAAATCTACTGCCTCTCTCGCATCCCCAATAATACTAACCTTAAATTCTAAAATAGGGTATTTAGAAGGAGTCATTGAATTTTCATCAAGATTTTGAAACTGATAATTTTCGATTTGCGTACCAGAAAGAGCTGCCGCCGTAGAAATTCCATCTAGAATTTGCTCAAAATTTTTCCCAGGAGGAAGGGCATTTGAAGCAATTCTGATTTTATCTTCCAAATCCTCGGAATTCTGAGACAATACTATTTTTTCAGTATCCTGGATTTTTTTCAAAACTGCATTTTCCACATCTATAGCTTGCTTTCTTGCTGGAAACGACATAATTTGAGGAAGAAGAAATACAAAAAATAAAACCAGTGAAACTGCAATTGCAACAATAGGAATTAAATACTCTTTATTTTCGTAGTAGTAGAGCATTAATCTGTCTTGATTAAATTTTTTATTCATATTAATTAAGCGACAGCTTCATCGAATATCCTTTTTCAACTGAAGAAAGCCCGGTCATTCTAATAGATGTAAGCTTTTTAGACTTTGTGAGATCAAGTAAGTAATTTAAAAATGTATCAAGCTCAAGAAGGGAAGTAGAACTAACCCCTAATGAAATTCCGCCGTCATCAATCTCATATTCATCAATTGCAATTCCATCTGGAAAATCTTTGAAAATAAGATCTGTTTTATCATGGTATTTTTTTCTCTCTGAAATGATATTAGATAGATCTGCAACTCTTTGATTAAGAATAAATATTTTCGATGTTGTTTCATCATAAGCTGCTAATCCTTCAACTATTTTAACCTGCTGTCCTTTTACGTAATTCACAGAAAATCTTAAATTTATTAAAAATAGAACGATTGAAGAAATCGCAATAACGATAAGAATTGTGAATGAAATCGTTTTTACCTTTTTAAGTTTTAAATCTTTTAAACTTTCAGAGGTCTTCTTATTAACTAGATTAATATCAATGCTCATAGTCTCGCAAGCTGAGCCCTACTGCAATTGAGTAATCAGGGGCTTTATCTAATATCTCTTTTGGAACAGCATTTGGATCTAAAAATCTCCATGGATTTGCAACTACTGCCTCAATCCCAGAACTATTTGCAAAATATGTATCAATTCCAGGAAGCTTTGCGCTTTCTCCTGAAAGAATTATTTGCTCGATTCTACTATCCTTATATTTTTGAGAAAAATAGATAATTGCTTTTTTAACTTCAGAAAGAATAGAAGACATAATTGGCTCAGTAGCTGTTCCAATTCGTTGTCCTAATGGGCCTTTTGCAATTCCATAAGTAGTTTTATACTCTTCAGCTTGAACACTGGAAAGACCAAAATCAGCTGAAATTGCGCGATTTATTGCTGAACCTCCAATCGGCAGGGAATAAGTGAAAACTAAATCATGGCCAATGACAATCGCTAAAGAAGTACTAATTGCACCTATGTTCACAATAATTGAAGGCGTAAGCGTATTTGGTGGTATAAAAGCTGTCAGCGCTCTAACACATGAAATAATTTCTGTTTCCATAGTGCTGATGGAAAGACCTGCCATTGAAAGAACTTTTTGATACTTTTTTACAATCAGTGATGGAGCACCAACCATTAAAACTTCCATTTTCTCATTTGGCTGTGGCTTAGCGGACCTTTTTATTACATTCCACGAAAGCGAAACACTGGCTAATGGGATTGGAATATACTGTTCAGCTTCCCAATAAATAGCAGAAGCAAGTTCTCTGTCTGAAAGGTAGGGCATTTCAACAACTTTTGTGTAGACCTGGTTTTCAGGAAGAGCGACATTTACATTCTTCGTGGAAATTCCAGCGTCTGTAACTGCCTTATGGATCGCTTGAGCCATTTCTTCTTCATCAACTGGAGACTCAGATAGCATTCCTTTAGCGGGAGTTGGAACAACGATGCACGCATTAAGTCTAAAAGCATTCTTATCTGCTCCTAACTCTACAGCTTTAATTGTGGATATTCCTATATCTAAACCAAAGGATTTTTTATTCATAGATTACTGGGTTTGAAAAAGGTTATATGGAAAATACTCGATAGGAATTTTCGGATATCCCTTAAAAACTCTTACTGATCTTTTCGTGTCTCCGCTTGTTCCCACGGAATCAATAATATGCCCCTGAGATGGAAATCCGGGGCCTGCTAAAACCCTCGCACCCATAACAGCGTTCGCATAAAGAGGAATAACTCTAATGATATATCCTTGGGAAATATTAAGATCAAATGCATGGCTGAAAACTTTACCATCCGTTGTTCTTTCCAGAGCACTTAGATTTGGGGGATTATTAAATCCGTTTCCTCTACTCGAGCATGCATCATAGACAGTTCTTGTCATATCTGGCGTATTTCTATTTCCACTAATGTAGACAACTTCAATTGCAGGATTTATGTCTGTACCCGTCGTAGAACAACTTCCTCCATTATTGTTCCAAAAAATTCTAAGAGTCCCAGTCCATGGAGTACCACCAAAATTAGGATACGTTGTTAACCAAATATCAGATCCGTCATCTTTCAAAACCTGATTTCCACCATTTAACGTAAACTGAAATCCTTCGACTGGATTAGCTTGAGCACTAAACTGCGAATCATTCGATAATTCATTTGCTAGCGTTGCGGGATTTTTTTGCTTAATGAGCTGTTCAACTCCTGCTTCGGCTGCTGATAAAGCTTTCTGTGAATTTGCTTCCTGCGTAGTAACATTCGTGTTAGTGATACTCCTGGAAACAGCAGAAAGCCCAACAGTTAAAGAGACAACAGCAGCCAAGACAACGATTAGAAGTATCTGACCCTTTTGGCTTTGTTTTGTATTAAAAAGGCCCATACTTTAAGACTAACAATGATGCTTAGCTATGTCAACTCAGAGGTTTCTCATTTTTACACTTGTTGTAAAAAAATTTTCAGTATTTTGATTGTCAGTTCCGGCCTTAAAAAGCCCAAAACTAATTCCTATTACTGGCGAAACAATTTCGCTTTCTTGGATACAAGTAAAAGAACAGGAGTCTTCAATAACCGAAACCCTACTTTTATCAATCAAAGATGAGCTTCCGAGCATAATGTCAGCATTCGTACAAGACATTTTTACTATTTGTGAGTTTGTCCTAACGCGTAGATACTTATATGTCTCTCCACCGCCACCAGACGTACAATCAGGTTCATAAGTAAGATCATCACTACTAATACCTTGGAATGACTCTGCAAATTGAATAGTACGACTCATTCGACTTAGAGCACCATTTCCGTTCTGTCTCACATCCTCTGAAACTGCACTCTTCGTTATTCCTCTAAATGAAGAAGCGAGAATTGCAACTACAACTGTAGTCGTAGTAATAATTATCGCAATTGAGACTAACATCTCAATAAGAGTAAAACCTAAAGAATTTCTTTTTTTAATCATGGATTCTCAAGTTGGTCTAAATCGCTAAGACATGTATCAAGAACAACTTTATGGCAATATTCATCCCTATTACATTTTGAATCAGTCCAGCGCACCTCCGAAGCAACAAATGTTGAATTTAGCACCTCACATGCTCTTCCTCCCGATGCATTATTTCCCCCCGCATGGTCTATGTCTATAGTTGACGTAAAAATACCATCATCACAAGGAAGCTCATTTATGGGAACTAATTCACCACTATCATTTGGACAATAATCAACAGTGTCATCTAGGGCTCTAAATGCAACATAATCTGAAGACTTCATATATCTAGCTATATCAAGTCCTTCTTGCGCAAGTTGAGTTGCCTGGTTCTGATTTTTAGTAAAAGTTGAATTACTTAATGCCGTGGTTACCGCAATCACAACTGCCGTAATAATCACAACAGCAAATGTTAATGCTAGAAGAGACTCGACTAGAGTACTTCCTTTACTTGATTTAATAATATTTACTTTCACTTAATAACTCCCCCGGGATCAACCTGAAGCGAAAGAGTTCTAGATCCACTTCTCAAATTAATAGTAACAGTTGTTGCTGAATTTATAGTTCCTGGATGAATTAAAAATCTTAATGGGGTTGCAGGAGGGGATACAAATTCAACATCTCTTGAAAGCGAAACTGTCCTTACAACAGGAGTTAGGGTTGCTGCTCCACTTGTACAAACTTCCTCAAAGGTATATGAGTCAGGATCAGTTGTAGTATTAAACCGAATCTGATATCCGACCAGAATTCGCCCGCTCTGCTTGCATTCATTTGTTACTACCACCTGCGCCTGCGATTTAGCCTTGGCTTCACTCAAACTATTCCTAAGCGCATCTCTAGCAATATTTAAACTTTGCCTTTTTCCAAACTGACTAAATCCCACCAAAGATCCCACGGATAACAACAAGACTATTGCCATAGAAATTAGTACTTCGATTAATGTAAAACCTTTAAGAGATCTCATGGGTTTGTAACAAACATATAGGAAGCACCAGATTCGCATCCAAGATATGCAGGAGGTGTGCCAGTAGCTCTGTCTGGGTCATTAGTTTTTTCCAAACAAGAATAGATCCTGTAGCCATTTGTGACTCCACAGGCGCTTGAAGTGCAGTAGTAATAATGACCATTTGGAGACTTTGGATCCTTAGGAACACTTTGAAGATAAGTCACTTGAACACTTGCAGGATTATCTACAAATGAACTATTTGAATTGTAATTAGCAATATCATTACCAAACTCTGCATCAGTTGAATCAGGATATGCACCCTGATCAGCTCTGTAGAGCTCTAATGCTGCTTGAATCTGTTTTATGTCCGATTTTCTCTTAGAATCCCTTGAGCCTTTTAATTGTCCAGCAGGATCAAGAATTGTTATAAGTCCAGCAGCTAGTATTCCAATTACCGCAATTACGATAATAATTTCAACAAAAGTAAAACCACGTGACTTTAATAGAATAGGGGTATTAGTTTTGGAATAATATTTCCTGAAAAATAAAACGCTATCAAAGCGCCAGCTATTAAAAAGGGACCAAATGGAACTGCAAGTTTTAATGACTTTTTCCTCCATAAAATAAGTATGACCCCTATAAATCCACCTGTCAAGAATGCTATGTATAAAGCTAAAACAACTCCTGGAAACCCAAGGATAAGTCCTAGCAAGAATGATAATTTTACATCCCCAAATCCCATTCCTTTTCCGCGAGTTAGTAAAAATATTCCTAAGAAAAATAAAAAAGCTCCTACTGCAGAAAGAAAATTAATAATCAGTGGTTGAATAAAATTTGGATATATTGTTTGACTTAAGCTTGGGCCAAGAATTAAAAATACAAATGTGACTATTACAGAAGGGACGAGAACCTTATCTGGAATAATTCCATATTTTAAATCTGCAAAAAAGATAACTATAAACGAAGAAACGATGAACAAATAATAAAACAGGCTAAACAAGAAAAATTCAGGTGCGACACTTCCTAAATACTGATAATTAAAATTAAAGATTGAACCATTAAGTGAGAAATTAAACGTTAGAGCAAATATTACTCCAGTTATAATCTCAAGCATTGGGTATTGATAAGAGAATGATGCTTTGCAGTATCTACATTTTCCTCGTAAATAAATGAAGGAGAGAAGGGGAATGAGATCTTTCCAAGCGAGAGTCTTCTTACAGTTTTCGCAATAACTTCTTCCAGTTATTTTTTCATTACGCGGCAATCGATCTATGAGAACGTTAAGGAACGAACCAATAAATAATCCAACTAAAAAGATAAAAAAAATGCTCACCTAAGTGAGCATAATTAATTCCTCTCGGTTCGTCAAGTTATGGACAGAGAGTGCCAGCAGCTGCAGTAAAACATGTTCTTCCTTTTGATGAATCATAGATAAATCTAGGACCTGCAGCTGGAGGAGTACCCGTTGAATATTTTCTAGAAATTAATGCATCTACTCTCAAGCTGAAAGTATTTGCTCCGTTAGCATTAGGAGTAAATGTGTATGCATATCCAGAAGGAGGATTCCAGGTAATATTAGCTGCATTAACTTCAGCAACAGAATCAGGATAATCTCCTGGAATTCCACCGTCTCCGGTTTGGATTGTCCATTGCTCAATTTGTTTTGAAAACTCAGCTACATCATTAATTGCTCTAGTATCACTTGATTGTCTAATTCTTTCTGCTGGATCTAATGCAACTAAAAGACCTGCAGCTAGAATACCAAGAATTGCAATAACGATTAAAAGTTCAATAAGAGTAAAACCAGAAGAATCGCCTGAAGAAGATTTTCCCCCTAGAAGTTTTTTAAGTAATTCGAGCAACTTTTTCATGTATAAATCATTATTGCCAGATATTTTTTCCCTTGTCAAGTAGTCATTTTGTGCCTAATTTTACTGAACCGCATCTAAAATACTATAAATTGGTGTGATTACAGAGAACACTAAAAAGCCCACTCCTATTCCTAAAACCACCATTATAATAGGCTCCATTGCAGTTGTTAAAGTTTTAACAGCTTGATTAACTTCTTCTTCAAAATATTCTGATGCTTTTAATAAATTTTCATCCATTTTTCCAGTCTCTTCTCCTACTTTTACAAGTTGGACTAATAGTGGAGGGAAGTAGGAATAAGCTGACATAGCTTCTCCAACGGCAACTCCTTTCTCTACTTTTTTTGCTATTTCTTTTATAGATTTTTCATATACAGTATTCCCGGTAACTCCAGCACTTTGATTTAGAGCATCAACTATTAAGGTTCCCGTTCCTACTAAAAGTCCAAAAGTTCTAGAGAATTCAGTAAGAATTGTTTGTTTAATTATTTTTCCAAAAAGAGGAAATCTAAGAATATTTCTGTCATAAATTTCCTTACCATTAGGCGTCTTTTTCCATCTTAAAAAGCCATAGGTAAATATTGATATAAAACCTACTATAAGAAACCATATTTTAGCAACAGCACTTGAGATTCCCACAACCAATCTCGTAATAAATGGCAAAGTCACATTAAGACTGTCATATAATTTACTTAGCTCCGGTACGACAAAAACCATAAGAATTATGATGACTATAACCATAAGAGTCATAACAATTATTGGATACATGAGCGCTCCTCTAACGGTATTTTTTAATTTGTGCTGTTTTTCTAAATTGGTCGCAAGTCTTAGAAAAACCTTATCTAAGAGTCCTGAAGATTCACCAGCTTTTACCAAAGAAATATAAATTGCGGGAAAAACATCTGGGTACTTCGAAATCGAATCAGAAAAAGATTTTCCCTCTTCTAGATCAAGAAGTGTCCCACCGATAGTTTCTTGCAAATACTTATTATTTGTTTGTTCTTTTAAGATTTCCAGTGATTTTATAAGAGTGAGTCCTGAAGCGAGCATTGAGGAAAGTTGACGAGTAAAAAGAATAAGATCTTTTGATTTTGTTTTACTTACAAAAGGAATTTTTTTTACAAATTCATATTCAGCTTCTTTACTAATTTGAATGGGGATTAAATTTCTCTGTCTAAGATAATATGCAGCATCTTTAATTTCTTTTGCTTCGACAAATCCTCTTATTTTCTTTCCATCCTGAGAAACTGCTTTATACCTTAATCTCATAATTAGACTACCATTCTAAGTAAATCGTCGGGGCGAGTTGCGTAGCTTTTTGCGGTTTCAAGACTGATTGCTCCTGTCATAACAAGCGAGGACAGAGAGGACTCAAGACTTATCATTCCCACGTCCTGAGAAGTTTCTATTATTGAGTCAATCAGATGAGTTTTTCCATCTCTAATGTTTGTCGCAACAGCATTATTACCAATCAGAACTTCAGCAGCAGGAACTCTTCCGCCATTTATTTGGGGGAGAAGTCTTTGGGAAATTATTCCCTTAAGAGTTGATGCTAATTGAATTCGCACCTGAGGCTGCTGACTTGGTGGAAAAGAATCGATTATTCTATCAATAGTTTGAGATGCCGAATTCGTATGGAGTGTTGAGAAAACCAAATGTCCAGTTTCTGCAATTGTTATAGCAGCGGCAATTGTTTCTGGATCTCTCATTTCTCCGACCAAAACTACATCTGGATCTTCGCGAAGAGCAGAGCGAAGCGCATAATTCCATGAATGAGAATCCTGTCCCATTTCACGCTGCGAGACTATACTTTTTCCTACCGGATAAACGTACTCGATTGGATCTTCTATCGTTAAAATATGCATTGATCTATTAACATTTACTTCATTTATCATCGCGGCAAGAGTTGTGGATTTTCCATGTCCAGTTGGTCCTGTTACCAAAACGAATCCTTGCTTGAGTTTTGCAAAATCGTTACAAATCTTAGGAAGCTTTAATTCTTCAATTGTTCTAATATTTGGCTCTAAATATCTAAATGCGCCAGAAATATATCCTCTTTGATAATAAATGTTTACTCTAAACCGTCCTTCCGAACCATTTGCATCTTTAGAAAATCCAAAAGAAAAGTCTAATTCTTTATTAGCTAGTAAAATTTCTTTTTGATGTGGACTAATTACTGAAAAAATCATCGCTTCCAAAACCTCATTTGTTAGTGGAGGATAATTCGACAATGGATTCAAAACTCCATCTAGTCTAATAGTAGGCGCAATTCCTACCAGAAGATGCAAGTCTGAAGCTTTATTTTTAACTGTTAAATTTAATAATTCCCTTATATCCATAAATCTATTATGCAACTAAACTATTACTCTTGCGCAACACGCAAAACTTCTTCAACGGTTGTAACTCCATTTAAAACTTTTATATATCCGTCTTGCTTCATGGTAATCATCCCTTCAGTTATAGCTTCTCGCTCTAAAGATGGGCTGTCAGATCTTTTTAAAATCATCTCCGCGATCTTTGGGCTTACTGGCAAAACTTCAAAAACCCCAACTCTTCCGCGATACCCTGAACTATCACACTCTGCGCATCCTACAGCTTTATAAAATTTAGGTTCGCCTTGAGGAAAAATTGCGCCAAGTTCTTTTTTCATCATGTCTAAAAGTTGAGGTGGGGGAGGATATGCTGATTTACAAACTTGGCAAAGACGTCTAACAATTCTCTGTCCAACGATTGCATTAATAGAAGATGACAAGAGAAAAGTTTCAGCTCCTAAATCTAAAAGCCTAGGAAGCGCACCGGATGCATTAGAAGTATGAAGAGTAGAGAAGACCAAATGCCCTGTTAAAGCGGCCTGAATAGCCAAGTCTGTTGTTTCTTTATCTCTGATTTCTCCTACTAGAATTACATTTGGATCCTGTCTAAGAAAAGCGCGAAGTCCTGTCGCAAAAGTAAGGCCGACTCCAGAATTAATTTGCACCTGATTTATTCCTGGCATTTCGTACTCGACTGGATCCTCCAGAGTCATGATATTTACTTTTGGACTATTTAATTTATTTAAAACAGAATAAAGAGTGGTGGTTTTTCCAGATCCAGTAGGTCCGCAGACAATGATTATTCCATGCGGCCTTAGCATGTTTGTTTCTAGATTTCTAAGAGCCGTTCCCATAAGTCCTAGCTCTTCAAGGGTTGGAATTCCTCCGCTTTTACGTAAGAGTCTCATTACGATTTTTTCGCCGTGCGCTGCTGGAAGAACTGAGATACGAAGATCAACTTCCTTATCTTCTATCTTAAAATTAAATCTTCCATCCTGAGGAGCACGATGTTCATCAATTTTCATTTCAGAAAGAATTTTTATGCGGGAAATTACAGCTTCCTGAACAGTCTTCGGAAGACTTAGGCGATCATATAAAATTCCATCAATTCTATACCGTACCCTAACTCTTTCTTCCTGCGGCTCAATGTGCACATCTGAAGCTCTACTTTTTACAGCGTATTCTAGAATTGTGGATACGATCTTAGCGATTGGTGCTTCTTTAATTATTTGAGCGATTTGAGTAGCGTCAACAGTCTTGGTTTTATTTGAGTCTTCTGTTTCTTTTAAAGCTTCACCAACTTGACCCACAAGCTGCTGCTTATACTGCATATCTATCGCTTGTTTTACTCCGGCTGGACTTGCTGCAAAAGCTTTTATATTTAGTCCTGTTTTTTGGCGAACAAATGAAAGTGCATCAAGATCCACTGGATTTGCCATCGCAATTGAAAGAGTTCTAGACCTGTCATCATAGGCAAACGGAATCAAATTAAATCTTTGAACAACTGCTTCAGGAACTAGACCTAACGCTTGAGGAGAAAAAGAAGTCGACTCCATAGAAATATATGGAACACCAAGCATTCTTGCTTTTGTCTCAGCTATTTTATCTTCACTAACAATATTTAGAGAATTTAAAACATCCTCCTCAGGAATACCCTGAGTAACAGTTTTTAATTTTATGTCGTTATACTGCGCGGGAGTAAGCAAACGCTGTTGGTAAAGCGCGTCAGATAACGCGGTCTGTGATGTAGATATCGCGGGCATTACTATAATAGTAGGTAAAAGTGTGATATAAATCAAGAGAACTAAAGCTAATATGAATACTTTTATCGTTTCTTCATCGGATTTATCAAAGGCTCGCGATAGAGCATTTTTAGAAGGGGACAAACAAAAAATTGATCAGTTTGACAGGCAAATCTTGGAATTTGAAAAAGCATTGGGAATTGAAGATGTCAGGAAAATTCAGGAAAAGATTTTTCTAAAACCTTTTAAAGGAGAAAGAAAAGCACTATTCATAATAATGCAGCAAGCTGCAACTCCTGATGCTCAAAACGCGATGCTAAAACTTTTAGAAGAACCACCTGCCAATACACTTATTTATTTAGTAACCACGAATCACTTAGCTTTTCTCCCTACAGTTTTATCCCGCGCAAAAATAATAGAAGTAGAAAACGAAGAAGTTAGAACTGATTCTGAAATTCTAGAAAAGATTCTCTCTTTAGACGGAGCAGGGGAGAGACTATACCTAGCGCAAGTTGTTAGCAAGGAAAAAACTGAGGCAGTAGCTTGGCTCGAAACAGCAATTTTAAGCGCCCGGGAAAAAATGTTAGAGAAAGTGGAAGACAAACAAGAAGCTCTAAAACTTAGAAAAATAATACACAAACTTGAGTTAACTCACTACGATCTAAAAACCACCAATGCAAACCCCAGACTGGCTTTAGAGAATTTATTTCTAAACCTATAGTTTTATTTTAGCCTCATTTCTGATATAATTCCGCGATGAGAGAATTTGGTCCACGTCCAGGCATAGATCATGGGCTAACACAAAGTAGAAGAGACTTTCTAAAAAGCGCTGCGCGAGTATCTAGCGGCTTAGTACTTGCTAGTGCATTGCCCGAAATTGAATTACCAGTTGCTCGTGATTTAAGTAGAATTACTACTGAAGCTACAGGCAAACAATCAGGAAATTCTGGATTTAGAGATTATGTAGCAGAACAATGTAAAACAAGCCCAGATACGCAAAAATGCACGACAGATTTTCTTCGCTCACCCTCTACGCAACTACAAACAGTTATAGTCGCACCAGTAACAGAAGAGCTTTATCTTAGAGCCTTTCCATCTTTTCTGGTTAGTCTGACTGATAATAAGGTGGAAAACCCTTTTAAAGAATTAGCTGTTGGAACTGGAGCTTTTAAATTCAGCAGGAGAGAGCTAGTGGCTGGAGCCTTATCTACATTAACATTTGGATTTTTACATAACATAACAAACAGGGGAGTAGACACAAACACTATCCCAACACCACAATTATTTCTGGGCGCTGTGAACTGGGTACTCCAAAGAAGGTTTGGTGTTTTAGCTCCTATTCTAAATCATGCCAGATGGAACTTTAAAGCTTTAAACGGTTAAATTTTTCCGCAAACCCCCGCCTAACCCTCGAAAATCCATTTCTAAACCTATAAAATTTTACGCACGCAAGGCCAGGCCTTGCGAGGCTAGAGTGCAAATTACCAAGGAAAGTTTTTTTAAAAGTAGTATGCTAATTTAGATGGGGAATTGTAAGTTTTGTAAAAGTCCGACTCAGGAAAGTTTTTATTTTTGTCCTAACTGCGGGAAGAAAATAAAAGAACCGCCTTTTAAATTTTCGCTAGGGAAGTCTATTACTATAATAGTACTAGCATTTCTCGTTCCTCCTTTTGGACTTATCCCCGGAATTAAATATTTTCTAAAAGATGATCATAGAGCACAGTTTGTAGGA
>CAZBFH010000014.1:2831-4216 GCA_964491185.1 uncultured Gammaproteobacteria bacterium | reverse complement strand
AAGAAGGCTTAACAGACCACCGTTAAGGATCTGGAAAGTAGTCGTTTTTTTTGCTAAGATAGTCTATAATTACTTTTCATGGCTAAACAAAACCCCAACGAATACTCTGGTCAAAATATCCAAGTCCTAGAAGGACTTGAACCTGTTAGAAAACGCCCCGGCATGTACATTGGTAGTACTGATGTCATAGGACTTCATGAATCACTTCGAGAGATTATCGACAACTCTGTAGATGAGGCATTAGCTGGACACGCTAAGAATGTTTGGATTTTCTTAAATAAAGATGGTTCAGCAACAGTTGCTGATGACGGACGCGGAATTCCAACTGACATGGTTCCTAACTATAACAAGCCTGCACTTGAAATTGTTATGACTAAGCTTCACGCAGGAGGAAAATTCGGGGGAAGCGCTTATAAAATTTCAGGAGGTTTGCATGGAGTTGGAGCATCAGTTGTAAATGCGCTTTCAGAATGGGTTTGGGTAGAAGTAACAAGAGAAGGAAAAATTCACACACAGGAATATTCGCGAGGATTAGTAAAAAGTAAACTCGAAGTACTACCTAAATCCCGCTTAGAACACGAAGAAATAAATAAAAGAACGAGCGGAACAATGACTACTTTTCTTCCTGATTCACAAATCTTCTCCACAACTAATTTTGAATTCGACATAGTTAAAAAAGCTATTAGAGAGCGTGCATATTTAGTCCCAGGACTATTTTTCCATTTTTATGATCTTAGAGAAGGTCAGGAAAAAGAAGTTAATTATTATTTTGAAGGCGGAATCACAGCGCTTGTGACAAAGCTAAATGATAATAAAGGACCACTTCATAAAACTATTTTTATTAACAAACAGGAAAAAGACGTAGAGGTAGATATCGCAATTCAGTACAACGGGGGATACACAGAAAATGTTGAGTCTTATGTAAACGTTATCAATACAGTTAACGGTGGGACTCATTTAACTGGATTCAGAATGGCACTGACTCGCGCGATAAATGATTACGGAAAAAAGATCGGAAGCTTTAAAGATGACGAAGAGGGAATTACAGGAGATGATACCAGGGAAGGTCTAACTGCAGTCGTTTATGTAAAAATGCCTCAAGACAGAATCCAGTTCGAGGGTCAGACAAAAGGAAAGCTAGGAAATGCAGACATCCAGCCAATCGTTCAGACAATCGCTAAAGAAGGACTCTCTACTTATTTCGAAGAAAATCCCGCTGACGCAAGAAAGATTTTAGAAAAAGTTTATTTGGCTGCAAAAGCGCGTCTTGCTGCAAAAGCTGCAAAAGAAGCGATTCTGAGAAAAGGCGCTTTAGAGGGCTCATCATTACCTGGAAAACTTGCAGATTGTCAGGAAAAAGATACAGCACTTTCAGAACTTTACTT
>CAZBFH010000014.1:0-2821 GCA_964491185.1 uncultured Gammaproteobacteria bacterium | reverse complement strand
GTTGAGGGAGATTCAGCAGGAGGATCAGCAAAACAAGGAAGAGACAGAAAATTCCAAGCAATTCTACCTTTAAAAGGTAAGATTTTAAACACAGAACGCGCACGACTAGATAAAATTATTGAGCACGAAGAAGTAAAAAATCTTATCATTGCTCTTGGAATGGGAATAGGGGAGACTGTTAAATTTGAAAAGCTTAGATATCAAAGAGTAATTATCATGACAGATGCTGATGTAGATGGAGAACATATCGAAACATTAATTCTTACTTTCTTCTATAGACATCTTCCTGAAATTATAAAAGCCGGATACCTCTTTATTGCTCAACCTCCACTTTATAAAATCCAGGTCGGAAAGAATGCACACTATGCATATTCTGATGCTGAGAAAGATACTATATTAAAGGGAAGCAACAAAAAAGCTGATGATCTAGCAGTTGCAGTTGAGGGCGAAGAAGTAAAAACAGAAACTAAAAAAGGATATTCTATTCAAAGATACAAAGGTCTTGGAGAAATGAATCCAGAACAACTTTGGGAAACTACTATGAATCCTGCAAATAGAGTTCTTAAGCAAGTAAATATTGATGATGCAGAAGAAGCTGACGCAGTATTTACAATGCTTATGGGAGATGAGGTTCCACCTCGAAAACATTTCATTCAAAATAATGCAAAAACGGCAACACTTGACGTTTAGCCCGAGGATCAATAATAATCATTGAGGATACAGGCTAGAATTGCTATAATATATTTTTATGGATTTATCGTTCATTCTAAATAATGCCCTCAAACTCTGTCTTGGAGCAGGTCTTCTTTCCATACTTTATGGCGCGTATTTAAGTATCGTTATTCTTAGAAACCCTAGGGGTGACGAAAAAATGAATGCGATCGCTGACGCAATTTCTCAAGGAGCAAACGCTTACATGAGAAAACAATATCTAGTAATCGCGATTATCGGAGTAGTAATGCTTGCAGGACTTTATTTTGTTTTTGGTTCTTATACAGCAATCGGATTCGCAATCGGAGCAGTCTTCTCCTCAATTGCAGGAATTTTTGGAATGGCGATTGCTGTAAGAAGCAATATAAGAACTGCAGAAGCTGCAAAAAAGGGATTAAAAGAAGCATTTGGAATGGCGTTTAAAGGTGGAGCAGTTACAGGACTTATGGTTTGTGGACTAGCACTTATTTCCGTAGCTGGATTTTATCTATTCTTAAGCACTCAGGATTCAACTCCAAATCTTCAGCCTCTAATTGCTCTTGGTTTTGGAGGATCTCTTATTTCTGTTTTCGCTCGTCTTGGAGGAGGAATCTTCACAAAATCAGCTGACGTTGGAACTGACATGGTAGGAAAAATTGAAAAAGGAATTCCAGAAGATGATCCTAGAAATCCTGGAGTTATCGCAGATTTAGTAGGAGACAATGTTGGAGATGACGCAGGAATGGCAGCAGATCTTTTCGAAACTTATGTAATTACTGCGGTTGCAGCTATGATTCTTGGAGATCTAGCATTTAGAGGAAATCAAACAGTTCTTCTTTATCCACTTCTAATAGGTGGAATTTCTATAGTTACATGTATCATTGGAACTTGGTTTGTAAGAGTTAGAGGAAAAGCTATTATGGCTGCTTTATACCAAGGACTTATTGTTTCTGCTGTTTTAGCATTAGCTGGATTTTATTTCTTAACAAACCTATTATTCCCAAATGGCCTCGGAGACGTATCCACAATGTCTCTTTTCATCTCTTCAATCGTCGGACTCGTAATTACAATCGGACTCGTGGCAATTACTGAATACTATACTTCCAAGAAATTCTCTCCAGTTAGAGCAATAGCAGAAGCTTCAAATACAGGATCAGGAACAAACGTTATCGCAGGACTCGCGATCTCTATGAAATCAACCCTTCTTCCAATTTTACTTATCTCAGCAGGAACACTTGTCGCATATGAATTAGCAGGTCTTTATGGAATCGCGATCGCTGCTATGTCCATGCTTTCCCTAACAGGAATAGTTGTCGCAATTGACGCATTTGGGCCAATTACCGATAACGCTGGTGGAATTGTAGAAATGTCAGGACTTCCAGAAAAAGTAAGAAACGTTACGGATCCGCTTGACGCAGTAGGAAACACAACAAAAGCTGTTACTAAAGCTTATGCTATTGGTTCAGCTGGACTTGCGGCCTTAGTTCTTTTTGCAAGCTACACAGAGGAATTAGTTCATCTTGGAGGAGATATTACAGCAGCTTCATTTACGCTTTCAGATCCAAGAGTTATTATTGGTCTTTTCATCGGAGGAGCACTTCCATATTTCTTCGGAGCCCTAGCTATGGAAGCAGTAGGAAAAGCTTCTGTTGCAGTGGTTGATGAAGTAAGACGCCAATTCAGAGAAATTAAAGGAATCATGACCGGAAAAGCAAAACCAGAATACGCTAAAGCAGTAGATATCGTCACAACTGCAGCGATCAAACAAATGATTGTTCCAGCACTTATTCCAGTCGTAGCACCTATTTTAGTTGGATTTTTACTAGGTCCAAAAGCCCTCGGAGGGCTTTTAATCGGTTCTATCGTAACAGGACTATTCGTTGGAATTTCTATGACTACCGGTGGAGCTGCTTGGGACAACACTAAAAAATATATTGAAGAAGGTAAGTTCGGAGGAAAAGGTAGCTTTGCTCATGCTGCAGCAGTGACAGGGGACACGGTAGGAGATCCTTACAAAGACACAGCAGGTCCGGCAATTAACCCAATGATCAAAGTATTGAACATTGTTGCATTATTAATTGCCTCATTCCTAGTATAAATATCTTAATGATTTTAAATCTACATAATATAT
>CAZBFH010000013.1:0-24901 GCA_964491185.1 uncultured Gammaproteobacteria bacterium | reverse complement strand
AGATTTGTTCCGGGATCCATTAAAGAGTTAGAGGAAGCAAGCGGCAAAGAAGTTAAAGATTTACATAAGCCGGAAATTGACGAGGTAGAAATTGATTGTCGGAAATGTGGGAAAAAAGTAAAAAGAGTTCCTGAAGTTTTAGACAGCTGGATAGAAGCCGGATCTGCATCTTTTGCCGAAAGACATTATCCGTTTGACGATTCGCAAAAACTTGATGATTTTTTCCCTCCAGATTTTATCGCAGAATACACTGGACAAATTAGAGCATGGTTTTATGTATTGCATGTAATTGGGGGCGCACTTTATAAATCAAAAGCATTTAAAAACGTAGCAGTTGAAGGAGTAATTTTGGGCACAGATGGGCGAAAAATGAGTAAGAATCTTGGAAATTACCCAGATCCAAAAGAACTTTTAGGAAAATATGGAGGAGACGCATTAAGGCTTTATTTGATGTCCTCACCAATTATGAACGGAGAAGACATAATTATTTCCGAAGAGAATTATAGAAATCAAGTTAAGGGAATGATGTTAATTCTCTGGAATACTTATAACTTTTTTGTAAGTTATGCATTAGTTGATGGATGGAGCAAGGAAAGTTTAACTGAAAACTCAGAAAATGTATTAGATAAATGGGTAACAACACTCGTTAACAAGCTTTCGGAAGATGTGGCAAAAGATCTTGATAAATATGACACTGTTTCGGCAATTTCCAAGATTGGAATATTCATAGATGAATTCTCAACGTGGTATATAAGAAGAAGTAGGGATAGGGTGGGAGCCTCTGCACAGGATCAGTCAGATAAGAATGCTTTTTATTCAACAACTTATGTCGTATTTACTACTCTTTGTAGATTGATCGCTCCAATTGCTCCTTTTATGGTGGAGGAGATGTATAAAAACCTAACAGGAGAAGAGTCAGTGCATCTTACTAGTTGGCCAGAAGAAAAAGATTTTGATTCAAGATTAATAAATGACATGGACCTTGTTAGGCGAATCGTTGAACGAATTCATGCAATCAGAAAAGAAAAAGGAATTAAAGTAAGACAACCGCTTAGTAGAATTGGATTTTTCGGAGAACCACTTGAGGAGAAGGAGAATCTTAAATTATACGAAAAAATTATATTGGCAGAGTTAAACATTAAAAGTATTGATTATATGAATTACTCTGATATTCCAAAAGGAGAAGGAATAATTGACGCAACGGATAATGAAAATTACAAAAAACGAATGAGCTTATTCTTAGACATAAATATTACTGAAGAGCTTAAAGCAGAGGGGGATGCTAGAGACATTGTTAGGAAAATTCAGGCGGAGCGAAAAGTTATGGGAACGTCTTTAGATGAAAAAGTTAATGTTTCTTTAGAATCCTGGCCCAAAGAGTTTGAATCGGAAATAAAAAGAAAAGCGCTTATAGATAATTTGACAACTGGCGCATTTAAAGTTACAAAGGTGTAATGAAGTTTTTCTCTCTGTCCTCAATTGACTGGCTTCTCATGATTGCTGTTGGAGTTCTTGTTACTTTTAGTCTTGTCTCTCTTTTTTCCGTAGATATTGCGATTTTTAAAAGTCAGCTTATTTTTACCACACTTTCAATTATTGTTTTCTTTATATTTTCTCAGCTTAACCCATCTATTTTAAAAAATTATGCGGTACCAATTTATATTGGGTCTATAATTCTTTTAACAGCGGTGTTGTTTTTGGGAGTAGAAAGTAGAGGGAGCGTTAGGTGGTTTACTATTTTTGGAGTGGGTATTCAGTTCTCGGAGTTATTAAAACCCTTCTTGGCAATCTCAATTGCATCCTATCTTTCAAGTCTAAAATCTTATTCATTCAAATCTTTTCTGACTTCTCTCGGATTCCTTTTTCCTGTCGCCCTTTTAATTTTCTTCCAGCCAGATTTAGGAAATGCATTAATTTATGTTTTCGTGACTGTTGGGCTCTTACTTATTTATGGCTATCCTTTTAAGTGGTTCTTTGCAGGATTTTTAATGTGGCTATCGAGTCTACCATTTCTTTGGGTCCTTTTACATGATTATCAGAAACAAAGAGTCTTAACGTTTTTAAATCCATCACGTGACCCTCTTGGAACCTCATACAACGCGATTCAAGCCGTAATTGCTGTGGGATCTGGAATGTTAATTGGTCGTGGCCTGGGGCAGGGTACACAGGTGGAGCTACGATTTTTACCTGAACGTCATACGGATTTTATTTTTGCAACAATTTCTGAAGAGCTAGGTTTCGTGGGCTCGCTAATAATAATTCTTGCATTTGCTTTCATATTCTTTAGGCTTTATTTAATAATTAAGAACACTGAAGATAGATTCTCGAAAATGTTTGCCATTACTGCTTTCTTTATAATCTTTGTTCATTTTTTCGTAAATGTCGGAATGAATATCGGAATCGTGCCTATTGTAGGAGTTACGCTTCCATTCGTTTCTTATGGAGGAAGTTCCTTGTTGTCGAACTTTATTTTA
The DNA here is from genome assembly GCA_964491185.1 of uncultured Gammaproteobacteria bacterium. Lineage (GTDB taxonomy): Bacteria > Patescibacteriota > Microgenomatia > Levybacterales > UBA12049 > 2-01-FULL-39-10-A. The sequence goes on along the minus strand of CAZBFH010000013.1, from coordinate 22,427 downwards.
CTTGGACTTCTATTTGCGCTAAATAAAGGAAAAAGGCGAGAAGTATTGGAAATACGCTGAGTTTTTGGTATAATTTATAGCTATGCAATACGCAGTAATTAAATCGGGTGGAAAACAGTACAAAGTTTCGGCTGGAGACACCCTAACAGTAGACAAAATTGATCTAGGAGATAAGAAAAATTTCACTTTCGAAGAGGTCTTACTTTTCGTAAATGACGGTAAAGTCACTTTAGGAAAGCCAAGTATTAAAGATGCAGTAGTAACAGCTGCTCTAGTTGATCAAGTTAAAGGTGACAAAATTAGAGTTGCTAAGTTTAAAGCAAAATCTAGATATAGAAAAGTTATGGGCTTTAGACCTCAGCTCACAATTTTAAAAATTGAAAAAATAGAAGTTGGAGGCACAAAAGTTACTGAAAAAGTCGATAAAACAACTAAAACTGCCCCAACTGAATCAAAAAAGTAGAGAAAGATCTACTTTGACTTATTGACCTTTGTGAAAATTAAAGTTAAAATCTTATAAGTTTTCACAAGACTATAAACCTATATGGCACATACAAAAGCACAAGGATCAGTTAAGGGAAATAGAGACTCTAAATCAAAGCGTTTAGGCGTAAAGCTTTATGCTGGTCAGAACGCAACTCCGGGTAATATTATCGTAAGACAACGCGGTACAAAGGTTTTCCCAGGCGTTGGAGTATCTATGGGAAAAGACTATACACTTTTTGCAGTTGCTAATGGAACAATAGAATTTATAACTAAAAGAGGAAAAAAATTAGTTCAAGTAATAGCGCAGAAATAAATGGATAATCAGCCAGAAGCAGTAATTACAGAACTCGAAGTAGGAATGCTTCAGAGTAATCCACTTCAACCAAGAGGTATTATCTCCCCCGATTCACTTACAGAATTAGCTGACTCAATAAGAGAGCAGGGAATTTTAGAACCAATTGTTGTCGCAAGTACACCAGCAGGATATCAAATTATTGCAGGAGAGAGACGCTGGAGGGCATCCAAGCTAGTAGGACTTGAAAAAGTTCCAGTAGTAATTAAAAAAACTTCGCCCCAGCAAATGCTTGAAATGGCAATTGTTGAAAATGTTCAGAGGGAAGATCTTAACCCAATTGAGAGAGCGCAGGCTTATAAAAGATTAATTGACGAATTCGGACTAGGTACTAACGAAGTCGCTAGAAAAGTTGGAAAAAGCGCTCCTACTGTTTCAAACACTATTCGCTTGCTGTCTTTGCCCGATGCTATCAAGGATGCATTAGTAGCGGGAGTAATTACTGAAGGCCACGTTAGACCGCTTATTTCAGTGGGAGATAGTAAAATGATGCTTGAGCTATTCAAGAAGATATTGAAAGATAACAGTACGGTTAGACAGACAGAGGATATGGCAAGGCAAGTAAAAGGAGAAGTAGAGCAGAGAGCTCCCAAGAAAACAGATAAGCTTTGGGTTCCAGAACTAGACGAAATGGCAAAAAACATTAAAGAAAAAAGATCTGTAGATAAGGTGTCGATTTTTCAATCCAGATCAAAAGCTAGAGTAGTGATTGAAATTGGTGGAGATGTTGAGGTAACTGGACCAAAGGTACAAGAGCTCGTAGGGCTTCTAACTGCTTAAAAAGGATTCTTTATAAACCCCGCATCATTTGCTGGCCAATAAATAAATTTTGAAACTCCAATTATATTCTTCTTTGGCACAAATCCCCATTCTCTGGAGTCAGAGCTATATGATCTATTGTCCCCGAGCACTAAAAAATATCCCTCAGGAACAGTGACGGTTTGACCTTCTTTGAGAAATGATCCTCCATATGTTTTTACTGACGAATCCAGATACTTGCTTTCATCTAGCAGCTTTTCGTTTAAGTACACTTTTCCATCTTGAACAGAAACCCTATCTCCCTTAATTCCTATCACTCTTTTTATAAAATCTTTTTCTGGCTCATTTGGAGCTTTAAATACGACCACATCACCTAATTTTGGATCTCCTAGTTTAAGACTTATGATATTCGTAATTAAGTACTGCTTATTGTGAAGATTTGGATACATTGATTCTCCATTAACTTCAAACGGTCTGAACAGGAACATATATACAACAACAAATGCTGCTGCTGCTAGGATTAATGTCTGGAGAATGTCTAAGAGAAAAAAATAGGCCTTTCTGAGGGCTTCCATATCAATTAATTCTCCCATTCTAGCCTTGCTTTGTCAAATAGAAAAAGGTATTCTTGGATTTGTTTGGAAAATGTTTAAATTCAGTAAACTAGACCATAAGATAATTAAAAAAAATAAAAACTGGATTATTCTTTATCTAATCTTAGCTTTTGTTCTTTTTTCGGTTTTTTTTCTTGAATTTAAAATTGTAGGACAATCTGTTTATGGTGACAGCAGATATTACATGGCTTTTACGCGATCTATCTATTTTTCTCAAAATATAGACATAACGGACGAGATGGCACATTACTGGAGTCCTGAAACTAATAATATTCCGGCTGCATTTAATCCAGTTCCTGATCTTCAAAGAGTAATTAAGGTCACTACTTCAAATTTTTCACTTGGTATTTCTATAGTTTGGTTGCCGATTTATTTTCTTGCAGATATCTTAGTGATTATTATTTCAAAATTTAACCCAGATATTATTAGGAATGGATATAGCGATATTTATCAAATTGTTTTGGGCCTGGGTAATATTTCATTTGTGCTTGGTGGCTTAATTATTCTTTCGAATCTTCTTTCAAAATTTTATGAAAAAAAAGTCGTGATGCTTTCAATACTTTCATTACTTTTTACAACAAACTTGTTTTATTATTCTGCAATTGATGTTGTAAATACTCATCCGTTTTCTTTTTTTGGAACTTCAATCCTATTATATTTATATTTTAAATATAAAGAAAATAAAAAGAATACCTATTTATTTATTCAGGGAATTGTATTTGGATTATTAGTTGCCAATAGGATGCAGGACGGTTTATTAATTTTAATTCCACTACTCACAATATTTAATCAAACAAAAATTAAAAAAATAAAAATAAACAAAGAAATTATAAAAATTATTGTTTTTGGAATTGGTGGAATGCTTGGGTATTTGCCTCAGTTAATTCTACTTTTCCTGGGTCTTGGTCGAATTCAATTTATTCCACATTTAGAAAAAGCAGGAAATGATTTTATGCCATTTAGACATGTGATAGATATAATGATCGATCCAAAACTTGGAGTTCTTTTATATATGCCGTCCTTAGTTATTTCTGTTATAGGTTTATTTATTTTTCGAAATAGAAATAAAAAATTAGGAGTATTATTTTTAGTTTCTTTATTTTCCGTTTTTGTATTAATTTCAAGCTATGATGGGTGGAATGTCGCAGGGTATAGTGCAAGATATTTCATAAGTATATTTCCTATTTTAATTTTCGGTTTTGCAGAAATTATAAATCTATTTTATATCAAAAAATCAAAAGTGTTTTTATATATGATAATTTTAATTTTAATTTTACATCAAGGAATTAGTATTTTTTCATTTAAATTATTTTTGCAAGATCCAACATACGTAGGATCAGAACTATCAAAATCTGGTAAGTTAAAAATTAAAATAATTGAATCTGTTTCCCAACATTTTTCTTACTAATTATTATGATAAAATTACTCTCTAATGAGAAGTGTTGATGTATCATTAATTTTTGTTTATCGTAACACCCCGAAAGAAATTTCAAATGCAATTAAATCTATTAAAGAGGCATGTGGAAAATACAGCTACGAAATCATAATTGTTGATAATGGTTCAACTGAAAAAGTTCCTGAAAAAGTATTTGAAATTGAAAAAATAACTTATTTAAAAAATAAAAATGTTGGATATGGAGTTGGATTAAACAAAGGATCAGAAAAAGCAAAAGGAAGATTCTTGCTTTTCTCGAATCCAGATTTAATTTTTGCTAAAAAATCAATTAAAAAATTGATTGAAAGAATGAGTCAAGATTCTTCGATTGGAATAATTGGACCTGCATTTAAGGACGAAAAAAACAAAATAAGAAATGTAGGGAATGATATGCCCTTTTTCCCGGATGTAATATTTGCACTTTCCTCTTTAAATAAATTATTTCCAAATAACTATTATTCAAGCAAATATTTTATGAAAAATTTTGATAGAAAAAATGAAAAAGAAATCCCTGTTTTATGTGGAGCGTGCATGATGATTAGTAGAAATTTTTTTAATAAAATAGGACGCTTTGATAAAAGATTTTTTATGTACTTTGAGGAAGCGGATATTTGTTACAGAGTCGCTAAAAAAGGATTTAAAGTTTTATATTTCCCATCATCATCTGTTGTTCATTTTGAAGGAAGAAGCACAAGAGATTTAAAATGGATTCAGAATACATTTGAAAAAAGTAGGCTAGAATTTCTAAGAAAATATTATGGAAAATCTCTTGGAACTTTTTTTGAAATTATTATACGAGTAATAAATCTGCCCGCAAGATTTATATGAAGATTATTTTCTTGACAAGAAGATTCATGCCGGATAGGGGAGGAGTTGAAAAGCACGTTTACGAAATATCAAAAATTTTAATAAAAAAAGGACATCAGGTTACTGTGATAACTGAATCCCCAGGTGAATCCAATCAGTTTGAAGACATTAAAATTAGGAGAATGGAGAATTTACCACATGGGAGGATAAGAAAATTTTTCATTTGGTTCTGGATAATAAGAAACAAAAAAATATTTGAAAAAGCTGATGTGGTTCATGCACATGATGTATATTATCAGTATTTTCCGCTTAAATTACTCTTTCTGAGTAAAAAAAGTTTTGTTACATTTCATGGATACGAAACATATCCAATTTCAAAAAAGGCAATAATTATAAGAAAACTGTCGGAAAAAATGGCTGATGGAAATATAGTGGTGGGGGAATTTATGAAAAAATGGTACGGGGTAAGTCCAACTTATGTAATATATGGAGGCGTTAAGCTCTCGAAAAAATATTTAAAACCTGTAAGAATAAATTCCGCAGTTTTTATTGGTAGGCTTGATGAGCATACTGGTATATTGGATTATGCAAAGGCGATTGAACTTATTAGGAATAATTATCCTAATTTTGAATTTAAAATAATAGGTGAGGGGCCGTATTTCAGAAAATTAAAAAAATTTAAACCAGCGGGTTTTATAAATGATCCATCGAAGTATCTATCTAGGTATAATTTTGCTTTTGTAAGCCGCTACCTTTCGATTCTAGAAGCCTTTTCGTATAAGAGGTTGGTATTTGCTCTCTATGATAATCCTGTTAAAAAAGACTATTTAGAAATGACTCCTTTTGCAAAATTTATCATTACAGCTGATACATCCGATAAATTAGCAAGAAAAGTTATGTATTTTCAAAAAAATCCAAAACAAGCTAAGAAGTTTATAGACGGAGGCTATAAATGGGTAAAAAGTCAGACTTGGGAAAGTGTCGCGGATATATATCTAAAGCTTTGGAGAAAACGGAAATAATTATTTTTTCTTTGCAACAATCACTACATACGTAAATAGATCTCTTGGTCCAAAACTGAATTTTTCTATTTCAAATCCTGACTTAAAAAGCAGTTCCCTTATTTGTTTTTTAGATTTAACTTTTGTTATTTCTTCAGGGTGAAGTCGTATTTTTTTACCCATAATGTTGTTTAGTATAAAATGCATCGAGTTTAGGAAAATGACACTAATGCCAAAAGAAGGAGGCCAGAATAAAACTATTCGACCGCTTTTTTTAAGAACTCTCTTAAATTCTTTTAAAACGCTTATTATTTCTTTTTCTGTAAAATGTTCCATAACGCCTAAGTTGTAAATTCCATCAAAGCTCTCTTTTTTTGTTGGAATTTTAAATATGCTTCCGTGAATTATTTCGCAGGAATCTTTATATTGACGTTTATAGAGATTAAGAGCGCCAGTTGAGATATCAAGCGCTGTTATTTTTATATAATTTACAATATCTGCATCTACTTGGCCCCCGCCAGAACCTGCATGTAATACTATTGCTTTTTTCTTAAATGTGGATTTAATATGGCGATTTAAATTTTGCCGAATGATATATTTTCTATAAAAAATTGCTATCGTATCGTAAAGAATCTTTCTATTTTTTTTATCAAATTTCCAGTATTCATCCCATTCTTCTTCGACAACGTTTTTCGTTTTGCCTGGAGAAAGAAAGGGTGGAGTGTATATAAATAAATCTTTATAAGTGTTGAATAGATAGAATGTTTTGAGTAGTAAAATAAAGCTTCCGTAAATATCCCTAAAAGTCATTTTAGAATTACCGTATGTTCTTGCAGGGAGCTCGATTGATACTTCTTTTATCTTAAATTTATTAACGTGAAGAATGAATATGCTTTCAAAGAAAAATGAATAGCTGTTTGACTCGATTTTTAAAAACAAATCCTTTGGAATTGTTTTTAAATTATAAAGTCTGAATGCGCTTGTAGCGTCATAGGGTATTTTCAGTAGATTTTTCGTTAAGTAATGAGCAGTGAGCGTTAATGATTTTCTAATTAAATTCCATTCGGAAAGGCTACCGCTGGATATATATCTAGATCCAATAATTATGTCGCCTGATTTTTTCTTGTTTAAGAATTTTTTTATATCTTCTGGTTTGTGAGTAAAATCACAGTCCATTGTTAAAAGATATTTATATAGTTTTGAGTAAGCAAAATTTACTGCTTCTTGATGGGCGCTTCCAATTCCTAGTTTTCTTTTTCTAGAAATTAAAAAAACAGATTTATCTTTTTTTGCTAATTCTTTTATAACATTTGAGGTCCCGTCTCTGGAGTTATCATCGATGAATAAAATATCAGAGCTAATTTTGTTCTTTTTAATACGTTTATAGATTGCCCTTACATTTTCTACCTCGTTATAAGTGGGGATTGCTATAAGTACATTTTTCATTTATATTTCAGTTGATTCTATCAGATGTAATATCATATTTCTAATGCATTTGTATTGATCTGTCGACCATATCAAAGTAATGAAAAATTCTACTAAGGCAAGAAAAATATTAGGTGATTGTCCAGTTTGTAAATCTACAGACTTAAAAACTATAAGAAAGAGCGAAGCAAATCCTAATAAAATTTCATTTAACTATGAATTTAGTCCCGAGTCACGAAAAACTTTACAAATTATTAGATGTTTAAAGTGTTCTCACGTTTTTTGTTATCCTATACCAAAAAATATTTACAAAAATTATAAGGATGTAGTTGATGAAAAATATTTAAAATATAATGAATCAAGGATTCTTTCAGCAAGAGAAATTATAAATACTCTTAAAAAATATAAAAAATCAGGGCGTATGTTAGATGTTGGATGTGCAACTGGAGATTTTCTTATTACTGCCCAAGAAAACGGTTATAAAGTAGAGGGACTTGAATTATCAAGTTGGTCATCTAAGATTGCTCGGGACAAAAAATTAAAAATATATGAAAAAACATTAAAGGATATGTCAAGAAAATATCCTAAAAGATACGACATTATTTCCATGTGGGGAGTTATTGAGCATTTCGAAAAACCATTCGAAGAAATGAATTTCATAAACAAGCTCCTTAAGAAAGACGGAGTATTAGTTCTCTGGACGGGGGATGTAGACAGTATTACTAGTCGAGTCTTAGGGAGTAAATGGTGGTATTGGCAAGGACAGCATGTTCAGTATTTTTCACATTCGAGTCTTAATTTACTTGCCTCTTTGACAGGGTTTAAGCATGTTTCTACGTTTCGATACCCCCAGGCTATGAGTTTATCTCAGCTAGATAATTCACTAAAAAGATATAGGTTTAAAAATTTAATTATTTTTTTCTTAAAACCTGTATTTATTTTAAAATCCATGTGGTTTCTTAAGATTCCGGGAGAAATGTTTTGGATTGGAAAGAAGAGTTGACTACTTTTTTTGTTTAATTAGCTGACGTAGGAAAAATAATATTAGAAAGATAAAAATTCCAATGCTTATTAATTTTAAAGTTTTATAAATTTGGACATCTTCGTAGCTTAGTTCTAATTTCTGAAGGCCTTTTGGAATATTAGCGTTAATAACACCTCTGTCGCCTGGATAAATATCAACACTTATGTTGTTACTTTTTAAATTCCACCCTGGATAAAATAAAGTATTTTCTTTTATTTTTAATGGAGTTATTGCGTCAACTACATAGGTGTGTGTTGTGGAATTTCTGAAAATTTCTTTTATCTCACCCCTTCCTTCAATGATTTCCAAATGGGATTGTGGTATTTGAGAAAACCAGAAATTGTCATGATCTGCCCATTTGTTATTAAGAAAATATGCAACACGTCCTTCTGTCATAGTACTACTCCAGACATTTTTTCTTAAGTCATGATCTGTAACATCAGAAATTACAGTTCTATGCCCCCAGTTAAGAATAGTTGAGAAAATAGTGATAGCTAAAAAAATATAAATAATTTTCTTTGTTTTAGAATTTGAAAAATTAAGAACAAAGTAGCCCGCAAGAACTGAGGTTATGAAGGCGATTGGGAGAAGAAGGCGTCCTGTTGGTGGAAACATCCAAAATAAAGGGAATAATTTCCATATAAAAAATGAACCTTCATGCATTAATAAGAGAAAAATAAAAAATATAAAAATCCAAAAGATAGCGTCATTTTTAATTTTTTTATGAAATTTATTTTTCAGAAGAGCAACTAAAGAAATAGCAATTACTAAAAGTTGCGAATAACCAATGATTAGCGCTAGTTCACCGTAGTGACCTTGGAAAAGTAAGCCCAGCTTCCAGGGTGAGTAAAATAATTGATGGAATGGATAAAAGAATAAATTAGAACTTGGATAGGGGTACATAACCTTCGCATAGATGATAAAAGATGCCCACAGATAAATAGACGAAAGACTGCCGAGCGCTAAAATAGATATTATATATGCGAGCTTTCTTCTCTCATCAAGATAACATCTGAATATTGCATATAAAAACATGATTCCAACTATCGTTAAAGCCATAAGTGGGTGAGCCTGAAATAAAACTCCTGTAAAAATTCCTAAGAGTATTAAAAAAATTATTTTCCCACCATTTAGATATTTAATTAAAAAATAAAAAGATATTGGAGCGAATGTAAAAATTGTAGATTCTCCAAGCGTTGCACGAAAATGCACATCGATAAGATGATAGGGGTTAAATATATAAAAAATTGCTGAAGAAAATGCAGCTAGTTTATTTCCTGTAAGCTCCTTGATAAATATGTACATAAATAATCCGGAAAAAAACAAGCTTAATCCCAGATATATTTTCATACTTGTTATAAAACTAAAACCAATAGTATGAAATATGGAAATTAGATAATATGGAAAAGAATAATTAAAAATAAAAAGTGGATTTCCATAAGTGGCATTTAGTTCTCCAGCCCAAGAGGGCATCAGTTTGCCCTCACGAAGTGAATCATAAAAAGCCATTATTCTATATATGTGAATATTAAAATCTCCGCTTTCGTAATCTCCTGGTCTGAGAAGGCTTAGCAGAGGAAGAATAGATATGAGAATTAAGATTTTAAAGGGGTCTAATTTTTTTTCAGGATACTTAAATTTATAAATTAGAAGACCAATTGATAAAAAAGCACTGCCAAGAATACTTACAAGGACTGTTCTGTATGGATCTGAAAACATTTCTCTCAACATTATACGAGAAAACTAAATTACTTCCAGCTTTGGAAGAGGAAAAATGAAATGTCCCCCGTTTTTTAGATACTTACTTTCTCTTTTTAAGAATTCATCTTTAAAAAACCATGGGAGTACTAGCATATAGTCGGGTTGATCTTGCCTTGCTTGCTCTTCGGATATTATAGGAATTCCAACAGAAGCAATAACTTTACCGTGCTTTTCAGCATTTCGTTCAACTGCAAATTTTATATGTTTACTATTAAATTCGTAAAACTGAAGTAAAGTATTTCCTCTAGTTGATGCCCCATAAAGATAAATTAATTTTTTATTATCTAATAATTTTTCAATTAGATTGGCTAGATTTTTTTTATTCTCATCTATTCTTTTTGCAAAGTCTTTGTAAACTTTCTTGTTATTTAATTTTAACTTTTTTTCAACTGCGCGCATTTTTAAAACATTATTAGAAATCTTTCTTTTACCTTTTTTAGCTATGTACGTTTTAAAACTTCCACCATTTAAATCTCGTAGCTCTACATCAAAGATTTCGAGATTATGTTTTTTTAAGAGATTAGTTAAGGATAGTAGTGAATAATATTCGAGATGTTCATGTACAATATTATCGAATGCGTTTAGCTTAAGCATTCCGACGAGGTAATTTTGTTGAATAACAAAGATCCCGTCTTCATCCATTATTTTTTTTACATCACTCACAAATTTATTGGGTTCTTCCATGTCATAAAAGCATGAAATTGCTGTCACAATATCGGCTTTTTTATTCTTGATTTTTTTTGAATAATTTTCATATGTAAAAAAGTTATTTACGACTTCGTCTGCATTCTTACGACTTTCTTTTGCAAATTTTTTAATGGGTTCTACTGCAATTCTGTGTACTTTTTTTGGATAAAAACTTAAAAGTGTTCCATCATTAGCACCTATGTCTACAGCAATAATCTTGTTTAGTGGTTCGTCAATTTTTTTAATAGATTCTTCAACTATTTCCTTCAACTCATCTTTCATAGTTTGATTAATTCCAGATTTATACCCATACCTTTCCGTATAAAGAGCAGATTGTGGGGTAGTGTGTTTAAGTTGTAATAAGAAACATTTTTTACAAAGTACTAATGTGAGTGGGTAGGCCTTTGGTTTTTTATTTTTTTGCAAAAAGTCTGAAAGATATAAATCACCAAGTGAAATTATTTCTTCAAGTTTTGCGGATTCACAGGACCTACATTTTTTAATTGGAATAGATTTTAGTGCTGGAGTTTTTTTTATTTTTTTTTGCATGCAGATATGATATAGAAACAATAATTAAATGACAAGATTGAAACTGTATGTATTTATTGTATAAATTACATTAAAAAATGTATCAAAATTTGATTTTTAAAATTGTAGACTATGCTTGGATAGTCTGCTAATATACGAATCGTTCTATGAAATTCGTGAGGACCAAATTTGATGATTTATTTGTAATTGAAACAGATCAATTCGATGATGAAAGAGGATATTTGGCAAAATTCTATGATGAGGATTTATATAAGCAGAATGAGATTGCATTCAAATTAACTCAAGTAAAATATACATTCACAAAAACAAAAGGAGCTATAAGGGGACTTCATATGCAGTCAAAGCCCTATGAAGAGGCAAAGCTTGTTAAGTGCGTCAGGGGAAAGATTTTTGAAGTTGTTTTAGACTTAAGGCCAAAATCTAAGAGCTACGGAAAATGGTTCGGAAAAGAATTTTCAGAAGATGACAATAAATGTCTATATATCCCTAAAGGCTTCGCTCATGGCTATCAGGCGCTGGTAAAAAATTGTGATGTTTTATATTTGATGTCTGGAAAGTTTTCTTTGCCTCATAATATTGGATATAGGTGGAATGATCCAGCATTTAATATTTCCTGGCCTCTTAAACCAACTGTGATGGCAGAAAAAGATAAGAATTGGCCTTTGGTATGACTACATATTTAGTTATTGGAAAAAATGGTCAACTTGGAAGCGCTTTGGTAAATGATTTAGCGAATCGTAAGGCAAATTTTTTAGCCTATTCAAGAAGAGAATTGGATATCACGAATCAAAAACTACTAGTTAAAATATTAAAAAAAACAAGACCAAAAGTAATTATTAATACCTCAGCCTATCATGTAATCGGAGAATGTGAAGAAAAACCTCTAAATGCTTTTAATGTAAATTCGGTATGTGTTGGAAATTTAGCAAGTCTTTCGAAAGAAATTGGAGCGTTGTTTGTAACATATAGTACTAATTACGTTTTTGATGGGAAAAAAAGATCAAAGTATCTTGAAAATGATGATCCGAACCCTTTGCAAATGTACGGCCTTAGTAAATATGCAGGCGAAATTAATGCGCTAAATGAGTATTCCGATGGGGCTTTCGTGATAAGAACATGTGGTATTTATGGAAAAGGGAAAATGGGTAGCAGAAGTAAAAAGGGAAATTTTGTCTTAAAAATACTTAATGAAGCAAAAACCACAAAAGCTATAAAAGTCAGCCGTCGACAGATTGTTAATCCAACTTTTGCTTCAGATTTAGCAAGATCTAGCATTGATTTAATCAATCTAAAACCGAAAGCAGGGATTTATCATCTGGTAAACGAAGGAGCATGTAGCTGGTATGATTTTACAAAGTCGATTCTAGAATATAAGAAAATTAAAGCTAGTATAAGTACTTTTACTGAGAAGGAAGAAAATTTGGGCATTAAGAGGCCTACTTATTCAGCCTTAGATAATTTTAAAGCGAAGAAGCTTGGGATTATGTTGCCCAGTATTAATTCTGGGTTAGAGAAGTATTTAAATGATTTATGAAAAAAGTATTTTTTTTGACAGGGATTATTTATTTGGTTTTTCTGGTAATCTTTTTACAATCTTTTAGATACGTAAGATCATTCTTCCCGCCACCTGAGATCAACAGTTTTAAAATTGTTGGATATTCACAATACTATGGATACCCCTTTTATTACGATACATTAGTTTTTTTTATTTTAATATTTTTTCCAACTCTCGTATTTTTAATTGTATGTTTTATAAGAAAAAAATAAGTCTTTTGTTACGTCTTATTAAAAAAAATATCAATGAAATAATTGTTTTTATTGTAATAAACTTATTTTTCATCGGAGCTAACTATTTATCTCTGTGCGGTGGATATTTAAAATTTGCTAGCTTTGATTATCAAACTTTTTTAACATGGAATTATTCAGCCTTTAAGAATCTAATTCCGTATCGGGATTTGTATTACCCTTATGGATTATTACCCTATTATAAAGATGGAAGTATTTTTTATGTAATTATATATTTTATTCTTTCATTAATAACTCTCAATGTACTTATTTATATACTCAGAAAAATATTTAAAAAAAAATTAGCTATATATCTTGTAGCAATTTTAATCTTACTTTTTATTTATTTAACTTCTAATATTAATACTTTTAATAGATATGGAATTTCGGTTGTAATGTCTTTGGTAATTTCCTATGCATTCTATCTAAATGTTAATAATAGAAAGTTTTATTTTTTATCAGGATTTATAATATCTTTGATATTCTGGTTGATCCATGATCAGGGAATTTTAGGATTTACTATTTTTTCAGTTTTTTTCTTTGCACAAAATTTAGTTAAATTTAAAAGTTCAAAATATAAGAAAGACATTGCTTTAGCATTCCACCAAGTATTCCTTTTTTTAATAGGAGCAGTATTGGGATTAATTCCTTTTGTTTTATTTCTAATAAAAAGTGATGCACTTAATTCATTCTTGTACTACCTAACAGTAAGTCTCCCTGAGTACCCATTAATGTCTAAGACTCCTTTTTTTAATTTATTCTTTTCACTAAATAATATTTTTTCTATCGGGGTATTAACTTTTTCAATATCTTTTGTTGCATATAAAATTTATCTAAAGAAAAAAAGATCTATTTTTACTTTTTTAGAGTTGGGATTAATACTCACGATTATTTTATTTGAGCAAAAAAACATTGTTCGTTTGATGGAAAATGCGATAACGTTTGCCGCTTTTATATTATTTGCAATAATTCTATGGGAGATTCTTACTACATTTAAGAACAATTATAAAAATAATTTGTTGATAAAATTTTGTTACTTCACATTGCTAGCTTTTATAGTTCTATCTTTTTATATTTCATATGGTAATAGATCGGGAATACGCATTCCTGATGATTTAAGCATAAAACCCTTCAATTGTTATGCCTCAAATGTAAGTGATATTCCAGATGTTGAAAAATACGAATCTGTAATTACAAAATTAAAAAGCTTTAAAAATTTCAATAACAAAATATTTAGTTTTCCCGGTGATCCGATTTTTTACGTTTTGCTTAAACAAAACCAGCCATACTTTACTAGTATTTACGAGGCATCATCTGAAAACTCACAAAGAATCATTACCGAATATCTAAATAATGAAATTAAATACGTAATAATAAATACTCAAAATAAATCAATCCAAGATGAAGTTCCTAACTATGTAAGAGGTGTTTATGAATTAAAATATATCCTTAATAATTATTCACTAAAGTCTAATGTTAACGACTATCTTATTCTAGAAGAAAATAATAATTCAGATTTTTTCACTGATAATAAGTTGGCCTCAGCGAGTGAATATAAAAAATATCTTTTAGATATAAATTTAGAATCAATCCCGGCTTCTGAAGGAAAATATAAAATTAAATATATTTTAAATAATAGAAATGTTTTCTTAATTCGTGATAGCAATTTAATTAAAGCAAATAAGTATCTAGTAGAAAATGAAACTAATTCAAATGAGACATTTTTACTAGTTAGAAGTAATGACTTAAATAAATATATTACATTAAATATTACTTCTGACGGGAATCTAGCAACTTATATTAAGATGAAGTCATGTAGGGAAAATTATTGTATAGTGAATTTATCAAATATCCCATTATTTTATAATAATCGAATTATAAGGCAGATTAATTCCCAGGAAGATATACAAGTAAGTATTGTTAAAGTTTCAGGTTATAATATTGGAAATCTATGGTAACACTTAAAAATATTAATCTTATTATTCCCGCGTACAATGAATCAAAAAATATACCCATGGTTGTTAAGGGGATTAGAAAAGAATTTCCAAATTCAAGGATTATTGTTGTCGATGATTCACTGGAACCAGAAAGTCGAGAAACGAGAGATGTTTTGAAAGATTTTAAGAATGTTGATGTTATTTCCAGAAAAAAAAAGCTTGGGAGAGGAAGCGCTGTAATTGAAGGTTTTAAATTCGGACTAAAATATAAAAATGCAAAATATTTCTATGAAATTGATGCCGATTTTTCTCACGATACAACTCACTTGATTAGATTTTTAGATAAAATTCAGAAAGATAAGTTTGGGATGGTTGTTGGGTCAAGATACACAAAAGGAGGAAGGACTGTTAATGTTTCAAGAAAAAGAAAATTATTAAGTAAAATGATAAATAAGTTTCTTCTCATAATGCTAGATGTTAGATTATCTGATTACACATCTGGGTACAGGCTTTATGATAGAAAAGCTGTTGAATATCTAGCAAGAGTAAAGATAAAATCAACTGGATTTATAACTTTATCTGAGATTACTTATAGATTAAATAAAAAGGGTTTTAAGTTTGGTGAAGTTCCGGTAACAATCTCCACAAGGAAATATGGTAAATCTACGATGGGAATGAGGGAGCTGATAGTTTCACTAGTATTTATCGTTAAAATGAAGATTGAAGAAGAATATTTACCTAGGTTTGGAATTAAACCTTAGCTTCACTTAGTTAAACTATTTGTGGTGTAGGAATTGCTAGAATAAATTTCCCTCCATCTTTTCTGAATTTTTGCTCTCTTTGGAGTATGCCATGTGTATAGTTCCAGACTAAAAGAAGATAGAAATCCGGCCGATTTTTTTCAGATCCTGTAACAGGTATATGAGTACCTGGGGTGTATAAATCAAATTTATATTCAGTTTTATCTAAAACGTAGTCAAGATAATTAGTATTTATCCCGCAATAATTTAATAGAGTCGTAGATTTAGCGGACGCACCATATCCTGCAATCGTATAACCTTCCTTTTTTAATTCTTTTAAAATATTTACGAGTTTGTATTTAATATAATTAACTCTACTTGGCATACCAAGATATGTCTCTAGCTTGAAAAGTCCAATTTGCTTTTCATTGCTTAGCATTTCCGTTACGCTTTTTTTTATCTTTCTTTTATTTGTGGAATGAGTCAAGAAGAATCTGATTGATCCTCCTTGCGTGTCATGTTCTTCTACATCAATTATTTTTAATCCTTCATTTTTTACTAATTTATTTATGGGAGTTAGAGAAAAGAAAGAACGATGCTCATGATATACATTATCGAATTGATTATTGAATAGTAGGAAAGGGAAGTACTGACATTCAATTATAGCGACACCATTTTTTGAAAGCATGAGCTTGATTCCTTTAATAAAATCTTTAGGATCTGAGACGTGAGCTATTACATTGTTTGCGATTATTATTCCTGCTTTGCCTCTTTCCAGAGAGATTTCCTTTGCAGTTTTGCTATTAAAAAAATTAGGAATAGTTTCTATATTTTGTCTATTTGCAAAATCTACTACATTTTTTGCTGGATCGATTCCTAAAATTTTACATCCGGCATTTTTAAAATGCTTAAGAAGCGTCCCGTCATTACTCGCAATTTCTAAGGTAAATTCGAGAGCTTCTTTTGGAAATTTTTCTAAAACATCAGCTGCATATTTTTTAAAATAGGGAATCGATGATGGAGATCCACCAGTGTGAAAAGCATAATTGTTACTAAACAAAAGATCATCATTAACGTCGTGCATTAGTTGTACTAAGAAACAGGATTTGCAGACTGAAACAACTAATGGAAATTTTTTTTCTTTGGCTTTTGGAGATTTAACAAAAAGGTCTGCAAGTGGAATGTTTCCTAGATTTAAAATCTCGACCAATTTTTTACTTCCACACACCCTACATTTATTTCGTTTTTTTGCAAGGTTTTTAGTTTTCATTAGAAAAAATTGGTTTTAATTTTATTCGCTTATTCTAGCAAATAAAACTTTTTAATCAAGCTTGTTAAAGCAATTTATTTATGTATAATCATTCCTATAAAAGATGATGAAATCTCTTCCTCTTGTTACCATAATTACTCCTACATATAACAGAGCATCTTTTTTGAGAGAAACAATATTAAGTGTTTTAAGTCAAAGTTATCCAAATATCGAATATATAGTTTTAGATGGTAATTCATCCGACAATACTAAAGAAGTAGTAGATGAATTTAAAAATAAAATAATTTTTGATTCACATAAAAACAGAGGAGAACAATATGCAGTTAATAAAGGTTTTAAAATGGCAAAGGGAGATATTGTGGGTGTTATAAATTCTGATGACCCGATTCTTCCTGGAGCGATTAAGGAAATTGTAAAAACATTTCAGGAGAATCCTAAGATTGTCGGCACGTATTCTGATTGGATAAAAATTAATGAAAAAGGAAGAGAAATTGAGAAAATGATTCTTCCTGATTACGATTTAATCTATATGTTAAAGATGCATAATATGACCCCTGGACCGGCAACTTTTTTTAGAAAAGAAGTAATTAAAAAACTCAAAAAAAGAGATGATCAGTTTAGATATGTTAGCGACTTTGATTTTGTGTTAAGAGCAGCGCTTATCGGAGATTTTAAAAGAATACCAAAATATCTGGCAAAATTTAGAGTTCATCCGGGCGCAGCAACATTAAAGAATAAGGGTCTTAAAATGTCACTCGAGCATATAAGGCTTATCAATAAAGTTTTCTCAGCAACAAATCTACCACAAGAGGCATATCAGGTTAAGTCCCAGGCCTATGCTAAGGCCTGTGAAGCGGCTAGGATTTGCAGAGGGGATAATGCATTTACGAAAATAATAATTTCACTTCTAAGTCTTTATTATTCTCCTAAAATATATTTAGAATTATTTACAAAATATAGGTTAGAAAAGATCAAACATCTTCTAAATATTTAAAAAACTATCTGCATTGTTAACCGCAAATTCATGTGTTAATATAATTCACATCTTATAAATCAAATGAAGAAACAAGAAAAAGTTTTGGTTACTGGGGCGGGCGGTTTTATAGGACATCATCTCGCAAGATTTCTCAAAAAAAAGGGATATTTTGTAAGAGGAGTAGATATAGTTTATCCAGAGTTTTCTCCTCTTTCAGATTTTAATGATTTTAAAATTTTGGATTTGAGAGATTTTCGAAATGCAATCGAGGCAACTGAGGGGATATCAAAGGTATATGCGCTTGCAGCTCAAAACGGAAGCATAGAGTATACGATTACAAATAAAGCCGATTTGCTTCGAGACAACGCTCTAATTAATCTTAATACTGCTGAGGCGTCTGTGAGATCAGGAGTTAAAAGATTATTTTATTCTTCCTCAGCTTGTGTTTATCCTGAGAATAAGCAAACAGAGGTAGATTCAACACCATTAAAAGAAAGCGATGTGTATCCGGCTCATCCTGACAGTGAATATGGCTGGGAAAAATTATTTTCTGAAAGAATGTATAAGTCATATGAAGCTGATCATGGGCTTGAGGTTAGGATTGCTAGATTTTTTAATATTTATGGACCAGAATGCTTAATCGACACGCTTAGATCAAAAGCGCCTATGGCCTTAACACGAAAGGTTATAGAGGCAGGGGACAAGGGAGTTGTAAATATTTGGGGAGACGGTCGACAAGTTAGGTCTTTCTGCTACATCGACGATTGCATAGAAGCTATTTATAAGCTTATGAATTCAAACATAATGGACCCAGTAAATATCGGAACATCAGATCATGTAAGTATAAATGAATTGGTCGATATTATATGTAAAATTGAAGGAATAAGTGTTAAAAAACAGCACCAATTAAATAAAATTCAAGGCGTAAGGGGAAGGCTTTGTGATTTCTCTAAAGCTCAAAAAGAGCTTAAATGGAAAGCAAAAGTAACTCCTGTTGAAGGAATGACTGTAATAAATAAATTCGTACATAAGCAGCTTGGGAAGTAACTCTGTCCTCAGTATCCTAAAATGAAAACTACTTTAATCGTAACCGTACTTAACGAGGAAAAAAATGTTGATAAATTTTTTAAATCTCTTTTTTCTCAAACTAAATTTCCCGATGAATTGATAATTGTTGATGGGGGAAGCGATGACAAAACAGTTGATAAAATAGGAGAGCAAATCAAGCAAAATAAAAAAAAGTTCCCGATCAGATTACTCATAAGAAAAGGTAATAGATCAATTGGTAGGAATTTTGCTATAAAAAACTCTTTAAATAAAATTATTTTAGCAACAGATTTTGGATGCACTCTTGACAGAGATTGGGTAAAAAATATTTCTATTCCATTTGAAAACCCCAAGATAGATGTTGTTTCAGGGTTTTATAAACCAGTTACGGGAAGTGTTTTTAAGAAATGTTTATCAACCTACACATGTGTAATGGCTAATAAGGTTAACAAACAGGAATTTTTACCATCATCTCGTTCAATCGCTTTCAGAAAAAAAGTTTGGGAAAAAAATAAATATCCAGAATGGTTAGATACATGCGAGGATTTAGTATTTGCGAAAAAGATAAAAGAAAAAGGCGCAAGATTTGAGTTTGTAAGAGAAGCCTTCGTTAATTGGCAGCAAAAAAATAATTTCAGAGAAGCATTTTTTCAATTGTTAGGTTATGCAAAAGGTGACGGGAGAGCCCTATTCATAAGACCTCAAGTGCCACTAATTTATTTAAGGTATTTCCTAGGATTATATTTTCTATTTCTTTGTATTATTGAGAGATCATGGCAATCGTTAATACTTTTTCCTGTTTTAATTTCTTTATATTTTGCTTGGGCAATTAAAAAGAATTATAGATATGTAAATAACGAAAAAGCATTCATTTTTCTTCCTCTTCTTCAAGTAATATCTGATATTGCTGTTTTGATTGGGACAACATATGGAATGATTAGGAGAATTAGCTTAAATAAGCTTATTAGTGGTGTCAGAGATAATAAATTTCTAATCTTTACATTAAGTATTTATATATTCTTGATGTTACTAACATTAGATTATGGAATTCCTAATAAATTTCACCCCTTTCCTTATCATATGGATGAATGGCACCAGCTGCAGGCTGTTAGATCAACGTTCGCATATGGAACCCCAAATGTAGAAGGGTCAGCAAATGGCACAATGCTTCATTTTTTAATCTCTGGGTTTTACTTAATACCTTTTACCATTATTGGTTTAATAAATCCTTTCGAGCTAAGGATTGATGACTTAATGGTGCGACAAAATATTTTTATCCTGCTTCGACTAAATACAGTTATTTGGGGAACGCTATCAATTGTATTGATTTATAAAATTGCTAGGCTCATGAAACTTCCCAGAAGATTAGCTCTTACGCTTTTTACATTTACTCCTATTTGGCTAATGTTAAGTGGGCATTTTAAATATGATATTGCGTTAATGTTTTTCATCTTACTTAGCCTATTTTTTATCATGAGATTTTCTAAATATCCCACAAGCATTAACTTTATAATTGCTGGAATTCCAATAGGACTTGCTCTTGCTGTAAAAATTAGCGTATTACCATTAATTCCGATTTATATGCTTTCATATTTTATGTTTCAAAAGAAAATAATAAAAAATATAAGATATTTAGCTATTGGATTAATTATAATTTTTACAACAGCACTTCTATTTGGTTTTCCAGACACATTATTTGGAACCGGAAATATTTATAAATATCTATATGAAAATTTAGTCATATTTCCGAGCGCAACAGAGAATTTTATATCAAATGGTAATGCACTGTTTTATGTTTTCCTGAGACACTATTCAATTATTTTTGGTTATGGATTATTTTTTCTTTTTATTTTTTCTTTATTATTTTGGATATATATATTTATCAAAAATGGTATTAAGAAATCATTTTTTATTTACAAGCTAGAGATATTTTTTATTGCGTCTTTCTTTCTTTTCTTAATGAGTTTAGTTTCGCTCAAGGCATATAGTGGGGGAAATAGAGCTTTAGTTCTATTACCATTTATCGTAATAACAATTTCTCTAACATTGAGAAAAATTTCATTAATAAATAATTACAGGCAGATTTTTAGCGTCTTTTTACTAATCGCATTAATCATCCAGATATATTTTTCATTAACATGGATTTCAATTCGAAACAGTAAAAGTATACAGACACAGTCATCAGAATGGTTAGTACAAAATGTAAAGAAAGATACCGTAGTTGGTTTAGAAAATATACCAATTTATCAAAATGTACCAGATATCCTACAGAAAGAATTTTATTTTAAGGAATACGGTGTAAAAAACGATTATGTTTTCAATTATGAGATTGTAAGCGTAAATTCTAAGAGTTTGCCTCCGGTTATTGTAATAACGAATGATCAAGTAGAGGGGGAAATTCTATACAAATCTCCAAAAAAGGATTTAATTAATAAAATTGAAAACGAAGGATATATAAAAATAAAAGTGTTCAAGCAGGACATTGGTAAGCTATTTCTAAGCGACAGGGATTATGCTGTAGCAGGGCTAGTTTCTTCGCCATTAACTATCACCATTTATAAAAAGTAATTGCCTGTTATAATCAATTTATGGGTTATTTGAAGACTACAATCGTGGGCGCATCATGGATTGGAGCGCTTAAGGTTTTTTCTAGGTCATCCTCTATTTTAAGAACACTTGTAATTGCCAGAATTTTATCTCCATCACAGTTTGGAGTATTTGGAATTGCGACGTTAATGCTTTCCTTAATTGAGACATTGACTGAAACAGGCATAAATGTAGTCTTAGTTCAGAAAAAAGAGAAAATTGAAGAGTACATAAGTACTGCTTGGATTATATCAATAGGGAGAGGAATATTAATTTTTTTAGCAATTTTTCTATCAGCTAGTTTTGTCTCAAATTTCTTTAAATCTGAAGAGGCAAGAGACCTTCTCATTCTAATTTCACTCGTCCCTTTGGTGAGGGGATTTATTAATCCATCAGTCGCAAAGTTTCAAAAGGAGCTTAATTTTAAAAAAGAATTTATTTATCGAATTAGTGTAGTGATAGTTGAAACTTTAATATCTCTTTTATTAGTAATATTAACAAAAGATCCGATTTCTCTTGTTTGGGCACTGATAGGTGGAGCAGTATTTGAAGTTATTCTTTCTTTCATGATTGTTAAGCCACGTCCAACACTTACTTTTGATAAGAATATATTTAAGGACATTTTCTCTCACAGTAAATGGATTACATCATCCGGAATATTTAGTTATCTCTTTGCAAATGGAGATAATATTGTAGTTGGGCGCTTATTAGGAACCTCATCATTGGGAATTTACGATATGGCATATACTATTGCGCTTTTGCCAACAACTGAACTTGCAGAAGTAGTTGCAAAGGTTACGTTTCCTGTTTATGTGCAATTTGCTGAAGATAGGAAAAGACTTATGAGAGCGTATATGAAAACAACGCTAACAATTGCGCTAGTAACTCTTCCGTTAGTACTTCTTTTTGTATTTTTCCCAAATGAACTAATAAGAATTTTTTTGGGAGAAAAATGGATAGAGGCTTCAGGAACGCTTCGGGTGATGTCTGTTTTTGCTTTCATTGCTGCGGTATTTAGTCCAAGTGGCGCGATATTCTATGCAGTTAAAAAACAAAAATATAATTTCTTCATTAGTGTATTGGCATTCGTCGTAATGATAGGCTTAATTTTTCCTCTTATCCAAAGCTTTGGTATAGTAGGCGCAGGAATAGCGGCTACGCTTGGATCTTTATCTACGATTCCTCT
>CAZBFH010000012.1:7593-25994 GCA_964491185.1 uncultured Gammaproteobacteria bacterium | reverse complement strand
GGCGCTCCCCCACCAGCTACTGGAATCGCACCAAACGATATCCTTTGCGATAGAAGATACGCCTATGTCTTAAGCAACAAATTGCTCCCCAAAAACTTTGGTGACCCAGACTGCACGCTTGATACATTTCAAAAAAGAAATGACCTCTATGATCTACTTAGGCAAAAAGATCCACAATGGGCTGATTTTTGGTTTAATGTAATTATACCTGGCGAAAGTGGATATAGACCAAATGCATGGGGATGTGGAACCTGGAATTTTGCGGAAAAAGAATGTAACCCTCCCTTTGCGCCAAGAGGAGCTTGGGGACTATTCCAGATGGGAAGCTCAAGGCCCCCAGGTGAACTTACTAAAAGAGGCGGAACGAGAGGTGACGTCACCTGGAAAGAACAAGTGGATAATGCCATAGATCATAATAAGGTAATAGATAAACTTGGCTTAAGATTCAGATACTGGCAGGTTGCCATTGAATGGTGCAGAGATGGAAACATGACTAAGCCACAATGTAGAGATATGTAAAATAAGTATGAATCTAATTAAAAATTTACAAAAAGACCACATAATACTTTTAATAACTAGCTTTGTTTGCCTTATCGTCTTCCTGGCTCTTATTTTTATTATTTTCTTTAGGGCATCAACTACTCAATTTCAGGAAGCACCAAGACAAACAATTGAGCCTAATCACTCAAGCGAGTCGACGCTTAAATTTCAAAGCGGTACTCAAGGGAAATTATATGATGAGCTTACGAGCGAAAGAGACTTAACAGCAGAGGACGAATCAAAAAGGGCATTAATTATTTCTGAGATTGGTAACAAATCTGGAACCCTTTATTCCAGCTCAAATGTTTTACTTGGGTATCTTTTAAGCCCTGATTACTTTCAAGCTGAAATAACTACTACCGATGTTGAATCAGCTAAAAAAGAGGCTGTTGATTGGTTTTTATCTAAAGGCGTGAGCGAGAGCGGCATTTGTAGCCTGCCAATCATGTTCATGCTGGACGAAAAAACTTCAAGCTATTTTATTGATCAGAAGTTAAACTTTAATCCACTTGCGCCAGGTTGCTAACCTATTGCAAGTTAGTTAAAGTTTAATTACTCTAAGCATATGAAGGTATTATTTTTTGCAACTTTATTCATCATTTTCTCTGCATTCCTATTCTTTCCAAATTTTGCTTCAGCTGGAATAAGCGAACAAGGAAGCATGTGCATGAGCTGCCCAAAAAAAGATGGGCAAAAAGCATTCCTCATATGGGACGGGTTTGCAAATAAGTGTAGCTATGCATTTGAGGGCACTGATTGCGACGGAAAAAGCTGCTACATTGATGGATCGCGAGTGGATCCAACCATAGAAGGTAACAATGGAGTTTGCCCAAGCAATACCACATGCGATGCAAATGTTTACAAAGGGTGTGTTACATCAGGAACTGAAGAAGAACTCAGCTGTCAAACATCAGTTACTACTTGTAGCTTTAGCTCCACATGCAGACCAGAAAACTCATGCACTAAAAATTATTGCGTAGAATACAGAAATGGAATCCCTTTTGAAGTTACCAATGATTATTCCTTAGCAACAGGTAGAAAAGGTGTTTGTGAACAACTCAATACACCACCTCAGGTAGTTTCTGCTTCAGAAAATGGATACTATGTAAAAGATAATGCGACAACGATAGTAGGCGCTGGCACAAGCATTGGCGGCTCAGTTGCTCTTCCCCCTAAGCCCACAAAAGATGTATTCCTAGATTATTTTGAGGTTTATAAATGCACAAACTCAAGCCTCGCTTCCCTTCTCGATTGTACAAAAGCCGCAGATAATTCAGCGGAGACAAATTTTGCTTATGATATCTATTCAGATCCCTTAAGAGCCCCAAAATACAGAAATCTACTCAACATTGACGCTTTTGGAAAAATAAGAGTTTATCTTAAGCCTCCAGGAGACGGAAATCCAAATAGTGTTTGCGACTTTAGTGGCGGTGGAAATTACGACAACATAACAATTCGCCTTTCTGGATATATGCAGCCCGCATGCTCAAAAGATGACATGAAATGGAGCATGATTCATGAATCTGCACATATCATTCAGCGCAGAAATCAATCCTTCTTCAAGTCTTTTAATGTTGAACAGTTGGCACAGAAAGACGGCAAGACAAACAACGCTGATGATTGCTATGACACTGGAGTAGATGGTCCATATATCCAAACATATAGATACAGGGCTCCTGCGGGTGGCTGTCAACCCGGAAAGCTTGACTGCGGAGGAGGATCTAAAGCAGAAAGCTTTGGAGAAGCAGTTGGAATGAATGTTGTTTGCGGTCCAAATAAAAAATGTGAGAAAGCGACAGACCTTGCGGCCCAACCAATTACTAATTACCCACAAAAATGCTCAAACACCTATGACTGGGTAAGGGACAATGTATTTGGTGGCATAGATTTTTTTGGACTTGGAGGATCATCAGACGAATCAGGATTTCAATTTTATTGCCAGGGGGATCCTAGGTGGGATATGGGTAAACCGCTAGCCCAATGCACTCTAAGAAATAATGGCTGTGTACCAACTGCTACTGCTATGATTTTAACTACGTTGGGAAAAAATCTCACCCCTCCTCAAATAGTTGACTCCTGGCTTAAATTTGGGATTCCTCAAAGCAATTCGGGCTGCAGTGCCGGGACTGTTCTTACGGATATTATTAATGCCGGATGGTTTGATAGGCAGGGTTTTAAAACATCTCCAAATCTCACAACAAATGGAAACCTAAATATGGAAGCGGCAGCAGAATATATTAATGGCTCTAAGGAATGGTTTATTATTGCGGGCGTTGAAGAGTTTCCATGTGTCCGAAACATTACTAGGTGCGCCTTAGGGCACACCTCAAGTAAACACGAATTTGTTATAACTGATGTTGATCCTGCTAAAAATACAATAACTATTAGAGATCCTATGGGATGTACAATGGGAGGAAAGGAAACTAGATATGACAGAACTAGAAATCCAAATTTTGGAGGAGACTATTTCCATGCATATGCTATAAGAAGAAAATGATTGAAGATATAAATAACGAACTTAATAAGCTTAAAACATATCCTAACAGGAATAAAATAGTTTTTTTTCTGGTTAGCGTTGCCGTCTTTTTTGTTATTTTCTTGTGGAGTATTTATTTTCTTCTCGGCAATGACTTAACAAGCAAAGAAAATACCGTTCCAAATGATGGCCCAGACGACGCATATAACGCCAGTGTTGAAAAACAAATAAAAGAAAATGAACCAGTAGAGAGAGCTAGCTACAAGGTAACAGAATTTATCCAAACTCTCCCCTATGAAGGAAGCCTTATTAACCTCACTTACAGCTTTGAATCTGGAGAATTTAAATTAACATATAAGACAAGTGATTTCAACGGCGCAAAACTCGAATTTAACAACCTATTATCAAAAAATGGGATCACCGAAAAGCAAATAAAAAAGGATCTTATTGAAGTTTACGAACAAAACTAATCTGTTATCCTAATAGGCATGATCAGATGGAGGTATGATTGATCTTTGTCTAGTTTAAAAACCCCTGGATTAAGCGGCCCTGTCATCTCAAAAGAAACTTCCTCAGCGTCAAGTGCTGAAAAAAGTTCAAGCAAATATCTTGCATTAAATGCAATTTCGTTTTCTTCCCCTGTTGTTTTTGCTTCCACCTCTACTTCATTCTCCCCCACCGACGAAGCAGATGCTGAAAAAACAACTTTTCCGTTTCCAATATTCATTTTTACTATATTTGCTGCTTCTCTAGCAAAAACAGAACAGGCTCTTATAGCGGACTGTGCCTGATTTTTATCAAAAATTGCCTTTGTAGTTGATTCATCAGGAATGATTTTTTGATAGTCAGGATATTCAGCTTCTATTAGCCTCCCTATTATCGTGACGTCTCCGCATTCAAAGAGCACTTGATTCCCTTCTTTTGCTACAAACAAACTAATCGTTTCGTCTTCTCCCTTAAGCCCGGATAACTCTTTAATCACTCTTGCTGGCACAAGAAGATCCATACCTTCTCCTACTTTAAGTTTTTCTGATAAGCCTTGCTTTAAAGAAAGCCTATATCCATCAGTTGCTACAACAACAATTTCCCCGTTTGAATTTTTCCTTATAAGTACTCCTGAGAGCGCAGGTCTGCCCATATCCCCTGCTGATGAAAATACAATTTTTTGTATTTCTTTTTCTAATTCATCTTTTTTAAATTCTGCTTGCTTCTCTCCTTTTGTTTCATATAACTTGGGGAATTCTTGAGCAAGAAGTGTAGGAAAAGAGGTTTTCAGCTTATCAGCCTGGAGCATTAATACATTTTCTTTAAGCTCGAGCGTTAATTTTTCCTGGTCAATATTTGACACTAAATCTACAAATGTCTTAGCGGAAATACTCACCTCTCCTTCTTCTTCTACTTTCGCAGGAATCTTCACAACTATCCCTATTTCTAAGTCGGTAGCAGAAATAAACAAATTTCCATCTCTAGCGCTTAGTAGGAAATTCAAAAGTATGGGTAATTGACTCTTCGAAGATATAGCATGGTTTGCAAAAGATATCCCAGACTTCAAACTAGAAGATAATACTGTAGTTTTAAACATATATATAAATTTGTAGTTGTAGTAGGTTACCAGGAAAAGTGGAAAAAAGCAACGATTCGTGCCTAGAAAAATGTGGATAACTTGTAGATAACTGGTGTGGATTACTGGTTGATAAGTTTTCAATATGCATATGTGTATAAAATTTAATTAGTTTTCAACATTAGTTTTTCTGACTTATATCTTTTATCCCCAATGATTCTTCGGTTAGCTTATGAGCTGAAATTAGCCCCTCTATTTTTTCAACACCATGCATGATTGTTGTGTGGTCTCGTCCTCCAAGTAAATTGCCAATTTCAGAAAAAGTTAATCCACTTTCCTTCTTTAAAACATACATGCAGGCTTGTCTTGCTCTAACTAACTTTGCATCTCTTTTAATTCCTTTAAGCTGAGTGGGTTTAATTTGATAGAATTCGCAGATACTGTTGATTACGTCTTCAGGCCTAAGCTCCTTTCTGAGATCGTCATTTGACTTAAGTGCTTTTTCTGCCAATCCTGGACTAGCATCGCTATTTTCGTTGGAAGCCTCAGTCATGACTCTTAAAAGAAGTCCTTCAAGTTCTCTTGTGTCTTCTGTTTTCTGCGCTATAATTTTGGCTGTTTCTATGTCTAGGTCAAAATTAAATTTTTTGGCCTTTGTTAATAGAATTGCACATCTGAGTTCATAATCCGGGGAGTCGATATCTACTGTTAGTCCTCCTGAAAATCTTGAAACCAGTCTTTTTTCTACTTTCCTAAGCTCGGAAGGAGGTCTATCAGATGTTAGAATGATCTGTGAAGAGTTATCCACGAGAATATTAAATGTGTGGAAAAGCTCTTCTTGAACCCGCTCCTTTCCTGCAATGAACTGAATATCATCAATCATTAATAAATCAAGATTTCTAAATCGCCGTTTCATAGAAGCCGTATTGTTGGTTCTTATCCCCTCTACGACCTCATTGGTAAACTCTTCACTCGTAATATAGAGAATTTTTTTATTAGGATCTTTTTTGTATAGTTCATTTGCGACAGCTTGCATTAAGTGGGTCTTCCCTACCCCAACTGGCCCGTAGATAAAAAGAGGATTATAGGCGATTCCGATTTTTTCAGCTACCGTTGTTGCAGAAACGAATGCTAGCTGATTTGTTCCAGAAACCGCAAAGTTTTGAAAAGTAAAGTCAGCTCTAATTCTTGGAAGATGTCCGATGGAGGCTTTCGGTGCAGGCGAGCTAGAAAAAAGTGGCCCAGCTTCCCTTGTAGGTATGATACTTGGAGTTTTTGGAACAAAAATTAGTTTTGTGTCAGCTCCAACGTGCTTATCAACTGTTTTTTTGATAACCTCATAGAACCTTTTATTTAAAAGATCGATTATCATAGTTGACGGAGCAGAAATTGTAGCTACATTGTCTTGATAGGAAATCAAAGAAGTGTTTTTAAAGAGAGTTAAGAAGTTTGCGCTTGATATTTCAGTCTGAATTTCAGCTAAGATTTTTTTCCAAAGATCAATTGTGGATAACATAGGTAAATATGAAGTTTAGAGAGACTCCTCTCCCCTGTCAATATTACAAAAGTGGATAAAACCCCATCTTTTTTTACCACTTTTAAAGAATTTTCTATTTTGATATACTTTAAGCTTATAAATGGAAAAATTTAGAAAGCTAAAAAAGTTAAAAAGAGCAAGAAAGCATGGTTTCTTAAAAAGATCTGCATCAAATGGCGGACAAAAAGTTTTAAGAAGAAGACGAGCAACTGGTAGAAAAAAGCTCACTGTTTAATGCTTAAAAAGGAATACAGACTAACCTCTGGTTCATTAAGTAATCCAAAAAACTTTAAGTTACCATTGTTTAGTCTTAAAATTAGTAAAAACACTCTTAACGAAAATAGATTTGCTTTTATAATTTCAAAGAAAGTTGATCCAAGAGCAACAGAGAGAAATACGCTAAAAAGAAAAGTCCGCTCTTGTATAGAAGAAATCTTTGATAGTATAAAACCAGGAAATGATTTTGTATTTTATCCGACTAGGTTCGCAATTGACAGAGACAGAAGCGAAATCATGAAAGAAATAAAAAGAATTTTTAAAGAAAACGAATTACTGAAATGATAAAAAAAGCCGCAATTACCCTAATCGATATTTACCAAGTTTTTATAACAACTATTCTTAAGAGTATTCTAGGTACAAACAGATTTTGTAGATTTAATGAGACATGTTCTGCATACACAAAAAGAGCTATAATGGAAAACGGAATCATGAAAGGAGTGGGATTGGGCTTAATAAGGCTTTTAAAATGTCAGCCTTTCTATAATCCTTCTAAAATAAATGGAAATATTTAATATTGCAATCGTTCACCCAATAATAAATGTTTTAGTTGCTATCTATAAAGGATTACATGCAACAGGTCTTCCCTATCCATTAGGATTTTCAATAATTGCATTAACTATAGTAATAAGAGCAATTCTTTATCCGTTAATTTCTGCGCAACTTAAGGCATCAAAGAAAATGCAGGATCTTGCTCCACATCTCTCAAATCTTAAAGAGAAGCACAAGGGTGATAAGAAGAGAATTCAAGAAGAGACAATGAAGCTTTACAAAGCGCATGGAGTGAACCCTGCAGCTGGATGCTTGCCCACACTTATTCAGCTTCCTGTGATTTTTGGTCTTTATAATGTTTTAAATAGCGTTGTTCATAAAAATCCAAGCGAACTTTTAGGTTTTATAAATGGAATCGTCATTGACCCTTTGAAATTAAATCAAGCATGGGAGACTACTTTTTTTACTATTCCTCTCGGACAAAGCCCATCTCAGCTTTTCTCCTCAATGCCACTTGTAGTATTGATCCCTGTTCTCACCGGTCTTTTGCAGTTTTTCCAAACTAAAATGCTCTTTTCCTCAAAACCAGGAGACAAAAAGAAAAAGAATGATGATTTTGCCTCAGTTTTTCAAGCCCAGTCAACATACATCTTCCCTATCATGATCGCTTTCTTCTCTTTCACTCTCCCTATTGGTCTTTCTCTGTACTGGAATACGTTCTCAATTTTTGGTATCATACAGCAATATAAAATCGTAGGCTTAGGAGGCCTTGAAGATTTATGGCAGAAAACACAGAAATTGCGAAAAAGCTAATACAAGAACTTTTTGATAATCTTGGCATCAAGGACCCATTCGATCTAAATGAGAGCGAAGAATCATTAGATATCGTAATTAACTCTGATGACCCAGGGTTAATAATTGGACACCACGGAGATACCCTAGATTCCATGCAGCTAGTTCTTTCTCTCATGCTTGCTAAAAAACTTGGAGAATTTAAAAGAGTGTCTGTAGAAGTTGGAGATTATAAAAAGAATAGATCTGATTATCTTAAGAATCTTGCGGTTCAAACTAAAGAAAGAGCTTTGTCAGAAGGACAAGAAATTTTTCTCCCAAACTTAAAGTCTTGGGAAAGACGTGAGGTTCATATGCATCTATCTGAGGATCCAGATGTGATTTCAGAGTCTGTAGGAGAAGGAAAAGACAGAACGTTGGTAGTAAAGCCCAGATAGTCCCACTCCCCTATTTTGCCACACTCTAATCTGCTAAAATAACTTTTAAGGTTCTATACTTTAATAATAGTGAAACGCACGATTTTACGATACAATCTATAGAAAAAATTATTAGAATAGGTTGATTTTAAGGCAGAATTCAAAAAAATTTTTTCAGAATGGGATGTTTAAAATGAATGATGTATTAGCCATAAGAATTTATACAGACGGAGGATCAAGGGGTAATCCTGGTCCCGCAGCAACTGGTACGCATATCGAAGATCAGGATGGAAAAATATTAGCAGAAATTGGTAAGACAATAGGTATAACCACAAATAATGTTGCAGAATATAAAGCTATAGTTGAAGGACTATCTTGGATTTTAGAAAATAAGAAAAATTTAGAAAGTTTAAAAAAAATAGATTTTCTAATGGATTCAAATTTGGCAGCAATGCAGTTAAATGGTATTTATAGAATTAAGAACCCGGGACTAAGAATACTTCTTTTTGAAGCAAGAAAGCTCGAATCTCAAATAAAACTCCCTATAACATATAAGCATATTCCCAGAGAGCAAAATAAAAAAGCAGATAGGCTTGTTAATATTGCGCTTGATAATGCATCCTAACTTCATTAAAATTTAACTACTCGATGAAATTTCCTGCTGCCCAAACACATGAGGTGTCGACTAGCACACCCCCGATTTTAATTGTAGATAAAATAGGCTTAATAGGCGAAGAGTTAGCGAGAGAATTTTCCCAGGACTATTTAGTAGTTTTAGTTTCCCCAAACCGGTTTTCTCAGAAAAATATAAAGGTGATGCACGTTCCTTTTAGAAGGAGAATTCCGCAAGTTCCAGATAACAGATATTCAAAAATATTTATCGTGGATGATGGCCAAAAAATTACAAGAAAATCGGCATTTTCATTTATCGAAAAAGCTAGGGAAGTGGGATCATCTTTTTATTTTATAGGTAGTATTAGAAATATGGATATAAAACATGCCGATGAAATTGCAGCATCATATTCAAAATCTCAGGTTTTAATTTTCGGAGATTTATTTGATAAGAACATATTTTTTGATAAAAGTTCATCGATAAGCAGATTCTTATTGCAGGCTAGAAAAAACAAAAGAGTTTTAATCGAAGGGGATGGGTTAATGCTTAGTTATCCAGTGACATTTAATGACACGATAAAATTAATAATTAAGGCGTCTTATTTAGATATCTCTCAGAAAACAATTTTGCTATTTAGCCCACACCCAATAACGGATATTTCACTTGCCTCTAAATTTAAAAATATAAATCCTGATGTAAAAATTGATTTTATAAAGTCTAATAGAAAAAGTGAATTATATATTCCGAAAAAATCACAATATGCACTTAGTAAATATAATCTTGAGGAAAAAATAAAGGAGCTGGGGATAGAAGAGAAAGAGAACAGGGAAGTGCGAGTTGTAGAGAAAACAAAAAAGAGTAAAAATTTCCTAAAACCAATTTTAGCTTTTTCGCTTTTAATTTTATTTATCTTACTTTTGCCATTTTTAACAACCACGGGATATATTCTATTGGGGGAGAGAGAGATAAAAAATGCATTTAATTCAGTAGAGAATGGTAACTTTGAGAAAGCTGGTAAGCAGATAAAAAACTCCAATACTTTATTTGACACCGCCCTAAAAACATCTCAACCGCTTATTCTTGAAGGAAAATATTTAGGGATGAAAAAATCGGCTGAAAGTATTAAGAAAAAAGCCGAAACTGGAAAATCTATTTCTCAGGCTGGTCTAAATATCTTAGACGGAGGAATGATTTTAGGTAAAATTTACAACAATGAAAGTAGGGATCCGGAGAGCGATTTTACATTAGCTTCTAATTCATTTAAAAACGCTATTGCTTTAATTCAGAAGGCAAAAGCTGAAGGAAATTTGCCAAGTGATTTGGACAAAGATTACGAGAGCGTTGAGCCGCTTGTTGATCTTTTTTCAAATTCCTCAGAAGTTCTTTCTGATGTCTTGGGCTTCAGAGAATCTAAAAAATATTTAGTTTTATTTGAAGATAATTCTGAGCTTCGGCCAGGTGGGGGAGTGATTGAAGTTTTTGCAATTTTAGAAATAAAAAATGCTAGAATTACTAATTTTACAGCATTAAACGAGAAGCCAATTGATGAAAATCTAAAGTCAGTTATTGATCCAGCATTTGGACTCAGAAGATATATGTCTTTAGAGAATTTAACATTAAGAGACAGTAATTTTGATCCTGACTTTATAAATAGCGCAATATCTGCTTCAAATATTTATTCTCTTGCAATGGAAGAGAAGGTGGATGGTGTTATTGCAATTGACTCAATATTTATTAAAAACATTCTTACAGAAATAGGGCCAATTGCAGTTCAGGGTCAAAACGCAAAAGTAGGATCCGAAGATGTTGAAGGAGTATTAATTGATGACAAAGATTTTGGCATAGAGATTCTTAATTCTTTAAAAAGCGAACTGGATAATAGAAATGATTTGCCACTTTTTTTGCTTGCAAAACAGTTTGGAGATTCTATTTTACAAAAACATCTTTTGTTTGCATTTCCAAACCCATCGGTTCAAAATATTTTTACTGCAAATGGTTGGTCCTCATCTCTTTGGGATAGTCGAGAAAAAGAAAACAATAAGATTAATGATTACTTAGGAGTTAGCGAGGCAAATCTAGGGAAAAATAAAATCAATAAATTTATCTCTAGAAGTATTTCTAAAAAACTAATTGTTTCGGACAAAGGAAAGGCTTCATCAGAGTTAACGATTTCATTTAAGAATAATGCTGAAAAGGGAAATGGAATTTACAAAAATTATCTCCAGATAATTTTACCAGAAGCGACGAAGATTAATTCGATTTCAATCGATGGGAAAAAACAATCTGTCGAAAAAGCAATTACTAATGCCAATCAATATAACGGAGCAAATTTTAAGCCGCCATCAGGGCTTGAGGTAGAAGAAAGAAATCAGTTAAATAAAAATGTTTATGGATTTTTAATTCAAATTCCTGAAAAAGAAATAAAAACTATAGTTGTAGTTTATGATATTCCATATTCATTGCCGTCATCTCAGAAATCTGCTGTTTATTCCCTAAAGCTTTATAAACAACCAGGAGTTAGTTCTTATCCGTTTGACTTATCATTTGATTTACCAAATTCGCAAACTGTTCTGGGCCTTGATAAAGGTTTTTCAAAAGAGATAAAAAAAGACGAAGAATTTAGATTTACGATTTCCCAAAGATAACCCGCACAAAAGCCTCAAAATTTGGTAAAATGAAGACATGGATTTCTTATTTATAATTCTAACAATTCTAGGACTTTGTGTTTTTGAGGTTATTACCTCAATTGATAACGCTGTTATTAATGCTGAAGTTCTATCTGGAATGAGTAAAAAGGCGAGAAGATGGTTTTTGACCTATGGATTTTTCTTTGCGGTATTTGTAGTTAGGGGGCTTTTGCCATTTTTAATAATTTGGGCCGCGACGCCAAGCCTTGGTCCAATTGAGGTTCTAGGAGTTTCTTTTAGCGGGAGTGAGGCAGCAAAAGAAGCCATAGAGCATACTGCACCGCTCTTACTTCTTG
The DNA here is from genome assembly GCA_964491185.1 of uncultured Gammaproteobacteria bacterium. Lineage (GTDB taxonomy): Bacteria > Patescibacteriota > Microgenomatia > Levybacterales > UBA12049 > 2-01-FULL-39-10-A. The sequence goes on along the minus strand of CAZBFH010000012.1, from coordinate 14,308 downwards.
GAGGAGGAATGTTTTTAGTGTTCCTCTTTTTCAACTGGCTTTTTCTTGAGCCAAAGAATTTTGGCCTAAAAGGGGAAAGGTTTTTTCAAAGTCAAGGAGCTTGGTTTTTTGCAATTGTATCTGTAATTTTAGCTGTAGTTGTTTATCTTGCTCTTCAAGTTGATGACATGTTGGCTTTTTCAGCTGTTCTTGGGTCTACTGCATTCTTTATTATTCATGGATTTAGGCAATACGCAGAAGCTCAAGAGACAAAGCTTTTAGACAAAAATAATAAGATGGGGGATGTCTCAAAAATTGCATATCTTGAAGTTTTAGATACCACCTTCTCAATTGATGGAGTTGTGGGGGCATTTGCATTCACGTTTTCAGTCCCATTCATTTTAATTGGAAATGGAATTGGAGCTTTGATACTTAGAAAATTAACTATCTCAAATATTGATAGAATTAAACAATATAAATTTCTTAAAAATGGAGCAATGTACTCAATATTTTTCTTAGGGATAATAATGTCGCTTCATGCCTTCCATATAGAAATTCCTCCATATATTTCACCTATAATTACCTTCGGAACAGTTGGATACTTCTTCTGGAAATCTAAAACAGATTTAAAGAAAATGGGAACAGATATTTCGGCTGCTGTTAGCTCCAAAAAGAAACATGGATAAGGTATATGACCACAAAAAGATTGAGAGTGAAATTTATAAAAAATGGGAAGATTCAAAATCTTTTTCTCCTGAAGTAAATCCTAACGGAAAACCTTTTACAATTATTCTTCCGCCTCCTAATGCAAATGCCCCGCTTCATTTTGGACATGCAATGTATGTTGTTGAAGATATTCTAGTTAGGTATCACAGAATGCTTGGGGATGCATCCTTGTGGCTTCCTGGAGCAGATCATGCAGGGTTTGAGACGCAATTCGTTTTTGAAAAACAACTCCAAAAGGATGATAAGTCTCGTTTTGATTACGACAGGGAAACTCTTTATAAAATGATATGGGACTTTGTACATGCAAACAGAGGAACTATGGAATCACAGCTTAAAGCATTAGGTTTTTCACTTGATTGGGATAGAATGAAATTTACGCTGGATCCTAAAATAGTTGAAGTGGTTTATGGAACATTTAAAAAACTTTATGACGATGATTTAGTATACAGAGATTTAAAGCTTGTTAATTATTGCACTAAGGACGGCACATCATTTTCCGATCTTGAAGTAAAACATGTAGAACAGGTTGACCCTCTCTATTACATGAAGTATGGGCCTTTTATTTTGGCAACTGTTAGACCCGAAACAAAATTTGGTGACACTGCTGTGGCAGTGCATCCTGATGACATAAGGTACAGAGACTATATAGGTAAAGAAATAGAATTTGACGGGCTGTTAGGTGTTGTTAGATTAAAGGTAGTTGGGGACGAAGCTGTTGATCCAGAATTTGGAACTGGAGTTGTAAAAGTTACGCCAGCGCATGATTTTACTGATTTTGAAATTGGGAAAAGACATGAATTAGAAAGTAAACAGGTAATTGGTTTTGATGGAAAGTTAACTGAAATTGCTGGAAAATATAAAGGTTTTAAGGTTAAAGAAGCGCGGGAACTAGTGGTTAAAGATTTACAAGAGAAAGGGTTGATAGAAAAAATTGATGATAAATATTCTCATACTATTTCAACCTGTTATAAGTGCGGCCGAGTATTAGAGCCGTTACCAATGGAGCAATGGTTTGTTAGAGTTAAGCCATTAGTTGGGCCTAGTATAAAAGCACTTAATGAAAAGAAAATTAGAATAGTTCCAAAACGCTTAGAAAAAACCATGCTTCAGTGGTTTGATAATTTCCATGACTGGAATATCTCGCGTCAAATCGTTTGGGGAATTAGGATTCCTGCGTGGAAATGTGATGATTGTGGTGAATGGATTGTTACGGAAGGAAAAACTCCCGAAAAATGTACGAAGTGCAACTCGAAAGTTTTAATCCAAGACTCAGACACTTTTGACACATGGTTTTCATCGGGTCAATGGCCATTTGCAACGCTTAGAGCTGGGAAAGAAGGAGACTTTAAAAAATTCTATCCAACTTCTGTTATGGAAACCGCTTATGACATTTTGCCTTGGTGGGTTTGTCGAATGATTATGTTTGGAATTTATGTAAACGATACAGTTCCCTTTGAAACGGTTTATTACCATGGACTCATAAAGGATAGTAAGGGACAGAAAATGAGCAAGAGTAAGGGAAACGTTATTAATCCGATTGAAATGTTGGAAAAGTACTCAGCGGATGCAGTAAGAATGGCGCTTATCTTTGGTGCAGCAGCAGGTAATGATCAGTCGCTAGCAGAGGATAAAATACGGGGAATGAGAAATTTTGCAAATAAGATTTGGAATATGGGGAGATTTATTGAAATGAATAATAAGAATTTTGACCTAAGCTTATTGAGTAATAGTGATTTAGAAAAAATTGCAAAAAATGAAAATGACAAAATGATGATTAATGGGGTAGGGGAGTTAGTAAAAAAAGTCACAAAACATATTGAAAAATATGAGCTTAATTTAGCAGCAGAAGTTTTATACGAGTTTACATGGCATGAATTTGCTGATAAATATATTGAGGATATAAAAAATAGAATTGACGAAGACTCCTTTAAGATTTTAAATTCATTATTCTTGATTCAGCTTAAGCTTTTGCATCCATTTATGCCATTTATTACCGAAGAGATTTTCGGGAAATTTACGGGAAATAACCTAATAACTAGCAGTTGGCCATCGCTTGAATAAGCAATTTTTGTCTTCCTAGTAATATATGAAAAAAAAGTTTTATAAGAAGCCAAAGCAGAAAGAGGAAAAATTACCGAGTAATTCCCGATCTATTCCCGAGAAGCTCAACGCTGATAGGGTGGTGTTTTTCGTTGGATTTATAAGTGTTTTAATTGCCATTTCTTTAATTGCTTTAGATATATATTCTAACTTTGAAAAACAAAAAAAATTAACTAACGAAAAATTTAAGGTTCTAAGAGAGGTGTCTTTCTGGGAAAACGAAACAAAAGTGCGTCCTGGTTATAGGGATGGCTATATGCAGCTAGCAATTCTTAATTTTCAACTAAAGAATTTTACAGAAGCTAGGCAAGAGCTAGATAAGGCATTGTTTCTAGATCCAAATTTTGAAAAGGGTAGAGAGCTAGAAAGATTATTAGATTCTCTTTAATTACTCTTGAGGTTTTTCTTCTGCATTTCCAGATTCACTTGTTTCACTCGATCCTTGCGATTCTCCGCCTTCTGTTGTTGTTTCTCCCTCTGCATTTTCCGTAGATTCTGCTGCCGCTGCTTCAGCTGCTGCCGCTTCCTCAGCGATTTGTTCTTGGGTCTCTTTGCTTACGAGTTCTCCAATTTTTACAACAACAAGGTTTGGATCTGAAAGAACCTCAACGCCTTCTGGCTTGTGAACCATTTCAACTGTGATTTGATCGTCGATATTCTTAAGAGCTGTAATATTTAGTTCAAATTTCTCAGGAAGCTCTGTAGGCAATGCTTCAACTTCGATTTCATTTGTAATTTTCTCGAGTAATCCTATCTTTTCGGTTACCGCTATTGGTTCGCCAGTTAGTTCAATTGGAATCATTGCTTTAACTTTTTCTTTAAGATTTACCTTAAAAAAGTCAGCATGAAGGGGCATGTTTCTATAGTCTTTGTGAAGATTGTGGATAAGGACTGGGATTATATCTTTTCCTACCTCTAAATCAACAACTCCTGTTTCTCCAGCTTCTTCAAAAACCTTCATAAAGTCTGTCATGGGAAGTTGAAGAGATTGAGACTTTATGTCCTTGCCGTAAACGTTAGCGGGTAAAATCCCTTCACGTCGTAGCTTTTTAATTTTCTTTCCTGTGATCTTTCGTGGCTCTGCTGTCAGCTTGTACCTTTTCATTATGGTATTTTATCAAAAAGAACACCGTAAACACAAGCTTAGCGTGATGGTATATAATATTATGAAATATGAGGGTGTTAGGCATTGACCCGGGAATTGGGCGTTTGGGGTGGGGAATAGTTGATGTGAATAGTGGAAAATTAAGAGCTGAAGACTATGGATGCATAGAAACAGAGCCAAATTCAGATACTTCAAAAAGACTTCTTGAGATCAGTATTGAGCTTTCAAGAATTTTCAAAAAACATAAGCCTGACGTGATGGCTATAGAGGAATTGTTTTTTGGAGCAAACAGTAAGACCGCATTAGTTGTTGGTCAAGCTAGGGGAGTAGTGTTTTTGATTTCTGCGCAAAACAAAATTCCAATCTCTGTTTATACGCCTCTTCAAGTGAAAATGGCTCTAACCGGATACGGTAGAGCAGATAAGAATCAGATATCTCAAATGGTAAAGATAGTTTTAAAACTTGAAAAAATTCCTAAATTAGACGATACTTCTGATGCTCTAGCAGTTGCAGTTTCGCATGCATTATCTAGTAAAATGAATTCTCAAACAAAACTATGATTGGCTCAATTAGAGGAAAAGTTATTTTAAAAGACGGAAATTATTTATTGGTGGAAGCCGGTGGGGTGGGGTACAGAGTGTTAGTCTCCTCAAAAGTCTTATCGGAAAATAAGAATGAAGTAATGCTTTTTACTTATACTCATGTTAGGGAGGACGCGTTAGATCTTTTCGGATTTTCTGAGATAGCAGATCTTAAGCTGTTCGAGCTTTTAATTAGTGTTTCAGGGGTAGGTCCTAAGACTGGAATGTCTATTTTTTCATTTGCAGATAGAAGTGGAGTGGTCGAAGCTGTACTAAAGGGAGATGTTGAGTTTTTTACGCAGGTTCCTCGTTTGGGTAAGAAAAATGCTCAGAAAATTATAATTGAGCTTAAGAATAAGCTTGGAGACGATAGCATTTTTGACCTATCAGGAGCAGATTCAGAAGGGAATAGCGAAATAATTTTAGCCCTTAAAGCTTTTGGTTTTTCTAGTAAAGAAGCGCAGGACGCTCTTAAAAATATAGATAAAGAAGCGAAAACTACTGAGGAAAAGATTAAGCTTTCTTTAAAATACTTAGGGAAATAAGATGAGTAAACTCAAAAAAGAAAAAGAAGAAAAAATAAATCCAGAAGAGGAAGTTTTGTTTGTTTCGCTTAGGGCTAAAGAATGGACTGAATTTTTTGGTCAAAGTAACTTGAAGAAGTCACTCCAAATTGCAATATCTGCTGCGAAAAAAAGAAAAGAACCAATCGAGCACGTTTTACTTTATGGGCCCCCAGGACTTGGAAAAACAACAATCTCGCATTTAATAGCTAGGGAAATGAATGTAAATATAAAAGTTACAAGTGGACCTGCGATTGAGAGAGCGGGAGATTTGGCTTCGATTTTAACAAATTTAGAAAAAGGAGACGTACTGTTCATAGATGAGATTCATAGGTTAAATAAATTAGTTGAAGAAACTTTATACCCAGCAATGGAGGATTATGCTCTAGACATAGTCATTGGAAAAGGACCGAGCGCGAGGACGCTCCGTCTTGATCTTCCTCAATTCACGATAATTGGAGCCACTACTAGAATTGGTCTTTTGTCAGCTCCGCTTAGAGATAGATTCGGAGTAGTGCATCGTTTAAACTTTTATACGCCAATTGAGCTTGAGGAGGTTATTAGGCGGGGTGCTGAAAAATTAAAGACAATAATTGATAAAGATTCCATAAAAGAAATTTCAGTTAGAGCTAGGGGAACTCCTAGGATTGCACTAAAGCTTTTGAAGAGAGTAAGAGATTACGCAGAGGTCCATGGAGACGGAAAAATAACGAATGAGCTAACTCGTGATTCGCTAAAAATGCTCGAGGTAGATTCTCTAGGGCTTGATAATAATGATGTCAGATACCTAAGAGCATTAATAGAAAAACATAGTGGGGGACCAGTTGGGGTTGAGACTATGGCCTCTACAATTTCTGAAGACATTTCGACAATCGAAGATGTAGTTGAACCATATCTAATGCAAGTGGGTTTTATTAAGAGATCGCCAAGAGGAAGAATGGCAACCAAAATTGCATATGAGCATTTAGGCCTTCCTTTTCAGGAAGATAAAACTAAATCTCAACAAAAACTTTTATGACTACAGAGGAGCTATTGAAACAGCAAAAGGTTCTTCAGCAGGAAGCCAGACAGGTGTTGGACAAGTTGCAAATATTAGATATTCTTTCAGAATTTGGAAAACCTAAAATTGTAGGAAGTTTTTACACTGGGCTTATGACTTGGAGAGATATTGATATTGTATTAGAGCAAGAAATAAAAGATGAATGGTATTGGAAAACTGTTAATAAGCTCTTTTATGATCAGTCGGACCTTAAGTATTTAACTTTAATTAATTTTAAAAATAGTAAAAATCCCATTACGCCAAAAGGGCTCTATGCTGGTATCAAGTATTGGCATGAGGATAAAGAATGGAAAATTGATGTATGGTTTATGCCCCCGAGACCAGAGGATTCAGAAGATATGAGTGAATGGGTAAAAAATAAATTAACAAATGAGAATAGAATAAGTATCCTACGGATAAAAAATCAAGTTCATATGAATCCTAAATATAGAAAAGAAATTTTTAGCACAGATATCTATAGAGCGGTAATCGATAAAGGCATCCATGATCTAGGGGGATTTAAGGCCTACTTAAATGAGCAGGGCAAGAGTCTTTAGTTGTTTACGCTTTCGAATATTTTCTTTGAGATTTCCGCAATTGTATTTTTTGTTTGTGCTTCATC
>CAZBFH010000012.1:0-7493 GCA_964491185.1 uncultured Gammaproteobacteria bacterium | reverse complement strand
GCTGTATTGTCGGAATTTTTTAGGGCAAGTTTTGCGAGATTTTTAAGTGAATAAGTTTGGGGCATTTCTTGGTAACGAATTGAGCCTGTTCCGTAATCTTGAACATCACTTTTTTGAATTGTGACTCTATCGTCTAGATCAATTTTTCCTTTATTGTCCAAATAATATAAAGCTGCAATTATAGGTAGCTTATTAACTGATGCCCCTGTTTCAATTTGGTCTTGAGAAACTCCAAATGACCTATCGCTTTTTAAATCCTTAAAATAATATGAATAAAATCCTTTTTTGTCTTTTGTAATTTCAGCTATTTCTTTTTTTAAATCAGTTTCTTTACTTTCTCTAGACAAGTTTATTACAGGAAGAAATGTGAGGTGGCGACCAAGCATAATAAAAAATACTGCAAAAACAAAAATTGCTGCAATACGCCGTTTATAATAATTAGAAGTTTGATTTACCGAAAATTGATTTTCCAATACTTTATATATTATCAGTTTTTGGTCTATATTGGAGTGCTTCTGCAATATGATTTGGTTTTATTTTAGATTCTTTTTCTAGATCTGCTATAGTTCTGGACACTTTAAGTATCTTATTGTAAGAGCGCGCTGAAAGATTCAATTTATTTACAGCCATTTTTAGAATCTCTAGAGAGTCAGTGGATAGTTCACAGTATTTTTTAATCAGCTTACTGTTCATTTCTGAGTTTGAAATAATTTTATCTTTCTTAAATCTTTTTGTTTGCAAATCCCTTGCAAGTTGCACTCTTTTTCTTATCTCCTTAGAAGAAGGGCCAGTGTCTATTCTTTGCTCTGTTAATTTCTCAACTTTTACAGCAGGGATATCTAGGTGAACGTCAATCCGGTCAAGCATAGGACCAGATATTTTTTTCTGATATCTTAAAATTTCAGACGTAGAGCATTTACATTCATGATTAGAATCTCCAAGATATCCACAGGGACAAGGGTTTTGGGCAGCAACAAGAATAAATTTTGCCGGAAAAGTAATGCGACCAGATGCCCTAGAAATAGTTACGAATCCATCCTCCATAGGTTGCCTTAATGCTTCCAGTACATGTCTTGGGAATTCTGGAAATTCATCTAAAAACAAAACACCACGATGCGCTAGGGAGATTTCTCCAGGTTTTGGAATATTACTTCCTCCAATTAGTCCAATATGTGAAGTCGTATGATGAGGTGAGCGAAACGGACGTTTAATTACCAATGACTCTTTATCAAGAAGACCAGAAATGCTATAGATTTTTGTAATTTCAATTGCTTCGTCAAAGGTGGGTTTTGGTAAGATTGAAGGCATTGTTCTTGCAAGGAGAGTTTTTCCTGCACCCGGTGGGCCTTTAAGTAAAATATTATGTCCACCAGCTGCGGATATTTCCATTGCTCTTTTTGCTTGTTCTTGGCCTTTAATATCTTTCATATCAAATTCAAAATCATCTTCTGATATCTGATCAATAAGTGTTGGCTTTTGTTTTTTAATAATTATTGTTTGAGTTAAATGATTAAGTAATTCATGTAAAGAGCTTAAGGGAATTACATCTAGTCCTTTTATGATCGCGGCTTCTCTGGCGTTCTCAAATGGTAGAAAAAGTGTAGAATATTTCTTCTCTTTTGCAAGAATCGCCTTGGGAAGAGCCCCGGAAGTGTGCCTTAATTTTCCCTCAAGTGAGAGTTCTCCCATAAAAAGAAAGCTTGAAATATTTGTTTTAACCTGTTCGCTTGCAAGTAAAATTCCAAGTGCGATAGGTAGATCATAAGTGGGGCCTTCTTTCGGAAGATCTGCGGGTGCAAGGTTAACTGTAATTCTTTTTGCGGGAAATTCAGCGCCTGTGTTTTTCAGCGCACTTCTAACTCTTTCTTTTGCCTCCTCGACAGCTTTATCTGGCAGACCAACGATTGTAAAAGAGGGGAGACCTTGGGAAGAAATATCTACTTCCACCTCCACTGGAACTGCGTTCAAACCAATTAATGCTGCGGAGTTAACCTTGGCGAGCATATAAATATCATAGCACTTTATACGATTCCAATATAATTTTCTGGGGTGAGTTTTCTAAGATTTTCTTTTTGTGATTGGTCAATCGGAAGTTTTTCAATCATTGCTAAGAAGTCTTCTTGCTTCAAATTTTGCCCTCTGGTTAATTCTTTTAGTATTTCGTATCCATTTTTTACCTTTTCTTTTTTTAGATATATTTGTACTGCTTCTGAGAGTATGGACCAATCACTGTTTAAATCTTTTTTAATTTTTTCTTCGTTTGCTTTTAATCTCTTTAATCCAGAGAGGGAATTTTTATAAGCAAGCAGGCAATATGAAAGCGTCAATCCAAAATTCCTAGAAATTGTACTATTTGATAAATCTCTTTGGAGTCTAGATATGGGAAGTTTGTCTGTAAAACCACTAATTAGACTGTTTGCGATAACTAAATTTCCCTCAGAATTCTCAAACATGATAGGATTTATTTTTTGAGGCATAGTAGAAGATCCCACTTCGCCTTTTTTATTTTCCTGAATAAACCAATGATCGCTAATATATCTCCACATGTCTTGATTGAAATCTAAAATAATTCCATTTATTCTCTGAAGAGTTTGGAAAATATAAATAACATCTTCGAACGGGGAAATTTGATTGGTAGCTTGATTTAATTCCATGCCAAAACTTTCTACAAAATTTTTTGAAAACTTTGGCCAATTAATGTTAGGATATGTGAAATTTAGTGCATTATAGTTTCCTGCAGCTCCATTTAATTTGCCTGAAAATTTAAATGATTTTAAGATTTTAATTTCTTTATCAATTCTTTGATAGAAAATTAGAAATTCTTTTCCAAGGGTGGTAGGTATCGCTGGTTGTCCGTGTGTGCGAGCTAGCATGGGCAAGTCTTTATATTTTTTTGATTGATTTAATATCTCATCGTTTAGGTCTTTAAGATTTCGTAAGAGAATGATTCCTATTGCATCTTTTAACATAATTCTAATCGCTAAGTTGTTGATGTCTTCTGAGGTTAGACCGAAATGTATAGACTCTAAAACATCTGAAAGAGAACTTTTAGATAGTTTTTCTTTAAGATAATATTCTACTGCCTTAACATCATGCTTAGTAATATTTTCTATTTCTTTAACTTTTTCTGCCTCTTTTAGATCGAAATCAGTAATTAATCTGTTAAATATTTCTTGTTCTGGTTTGCTTAGCTTCCTGATAACGTCATTTGTTGAGAGAGCAATTAAATACTTAATTTCAATTTCCGTTCTGTATTTTATGACCGCGTATTCCGAGGAGTATTCTGAGAGCTCTTCAGTTTGATTTCTGTATCTTCCGTCGGTGGGGGAGATTGAGGTAAGGGGACTAAGTTTTAATTGTTTCATCTCTTTTGCTCCCAGTTGATATTAATTTAATAGGAGTTTTCGTTTCCCTTTCGATAAAGTTTAAATATTCCTGTGCTTCTATAGGGAGCTTTTTAAAAGAGGTTATTCCATTTGTTTTCGATTGCCAGCCCTTAAAGGTTTTATAGATAACCTTTATTTTATCAAGATCTTCGGTGGAGATCTCTTCATAGTTTATTCTTTTTCCTTTTAATTCATAATGTGTAGCAACTTTTATTTCAGGAAAACTGTCTAGGATATCCAGTTTTGTAATAGCATAACCAGTAAAGCCATTTACTTTTGAAGCAAATCTTAAAAGTTCTAGATCAAGCCAACCGCATCTCCTAGGCCTGCCTGTTGTTGCTCCGAATTCAGCGCCAATCTCTCGAATCTTTTCACCGGTCTTATCTGTAAGTTCCGTAGGGAATGGGCCTCCTCCAACACGGGTTGTGTATGCTTTTGCGACACCAATAATATTTTTTAATTTTTGAGGAGCTACCCCTGCATAGTGAGTAATTCCTCCAGATAAAATGTTGGAAGCTGTAACGTATGGATAAGTTCCCCAATCGTTATCAAGGTAAACTCCTTGGGCTCCCTCGAAAACGATTTTTCTATCTTTATCTATTGCATCATTTAAAACTCCAAAAGTTTCAGAGACATATGGGGCAATTTTTTTTCTGAAAATTAGAAATTGCTTTTCGATCTCTTTTTGGTTTAATGGTTTTGAGCCGAGCGCCTTTAGTATTTTATTCTTAACCAATAGTTGTGTTTTTAATTTTTCGGAGAATATTTTGGAATTCATTAGGTCTCCTAATCTAATGCCGTTATAACTTGCTTTATCTGCATACGTTGGTCCAATTCCTCTCCCTGTTGTTCCAGTTTTTACTTTTCCCTTAGCCTCTTCGTACAAAGCGTCTAGAAGCTTATGATAAGGCATAATTATATGACAGCGTGGTGAAATGAGAAGCCTATCCTTTATTTTGATTCCAGTTTTTTCAATATTTTTTATCTCATCTATTAAGACTTCGAGGTCTAGAATTACACCATTTGTAATAAGATTTTTTGTTTTCGGATTAAATATTCCTGAAGGAAGAAGATGTAGCGAAAATTTTCCCTTGCTGTTTATTATTGTATGACCTGCATTGTTCCCCCCATGAAACCTTACTACTAGGTCAGAATTTTGCGAAAGGTAATCGATGATTTTTCCTTTTCCTTCATCACCCCATTGGGCACCGATAATTACAGTTGTTGCCATGTGGACATCTGGATTTTAGTACAGTTTACTCGCACTTGCAAGGATCAAGTGGTACAATTGAAATCCTATGGACCAGGCAGCTGAAGTAAAGGAAAAAATTGACATAGTGTCACTTATTTCTGAATACCTCCCTCTAAAGAAAATGGGTAGAAACTTTACGACTGTTTGTCCTTTTCATACTGAAAATTCTTCATCATTCGTTGTAAGTCCTGAAAGACAAATATGGCATTGTTTTGGATGTGGAAAAGGAGGAGACGTATTTTCCTTTTTAATGGACTATGAAAATTTAGAATTTGTAGAATCTCTTAGGCTTCTGGCAAAAAAAGCAGGAGTTGCTCTAAAAATTACAGGAAATTCGTTTGCAGCTTCAAGAAAAGAAGCAATATATTCATTAAATAAAATTGCTGCAGAATATTATCATTTTGTTTTAACAAAACACCCGGTAGGGGAGAAAGCACTTGAATATCTAATAAAAAGAAGAAATATAAATGAAAAGCTCATTAAAACTTTTAATATTGGATTTGCTCCAAGTAGGGGAGAGGATCTTTCCAAATATTTATTAGATAAGAAAAAGTATAAAAATACAGATTTAGTAGAGGCTGGGCTTGGGATTCAAAAAAACGATAGGGTAATTGATTTTTTTAGAGGAAGAATTATATTTCCCTTAATTGATCACAGAGGAAATATATCTGGTTTTTCTGGGAGAAATATTTCTGATTCAGATTTTGGGCCAAAGTATATTAATACGAGGGATACTTTGGTCTATCACAAAGGTAGTATGTTTTTTGGATTAAATCTGGCAAAAGACTCTATTAAAAAAGAGGAATTTACGATCGTTATGGAGGGGGAGTTTGATGTAATAACTGCTTATAAAGAAGGAATAACAAATGCAGTAGCGCTTAAGGGGACTGCATTAACAGAAAATCAGGCAATTCTTTTGTCAAGATTTGCTCCAAAAGTATCTCTTTGTCTTGATCAAGATAACGCGGGAATTGAAGCGATGAGAAGAAGTATTCCAGTGCTTGAGAAGAGAGGGTTATCAATAACTGTAGTTATTCCAGATGAAAAAGATCCAGACGAAGCCCTAAAGAATAATCCGGTAGGATTTAAAAAAGCAGTAAAAAACGATAGGGAGATTTATGACTTTTTGTTAGACAAATTTACATCTGAAAATAATCCCGATAGTGCAATAGGAAAGAAGAAGATAGGGGATGAAATGTTACCTTTAATTTCTAATATCAAAAACGAAATTATAAAAGAGCATTATTTAAAAAAGTTAAGCAATGTAATTAGTACTTCCTATGATTCCTTGCTTAGGCAAATCGAAAATAAATCTTCTGAAAAAGAAGAAAAGACTTTTCAAAAAATTCAAAAACAAGATAGACACGAGCTTCTCGAGGAATATCTTTTGGGTTTGGTCGTTCAAAGTTTAGAACCAAAGCAAATGTTAATTAAGGTAAAAGATATTTTAAACAAATATGAATTTTATTTGCCAGCAGTTGGGAAAATATTTGCAGAGATATTAACTGTGGTAAATGAAAAGAATTTCGATTTAAAATCTGCATCTAAGAATTTATCCCAGGAGCTTCTTTCAGTTTTTGATAAATGTTTCTTAATGCCTCTTCCGAAATTTGAAGACAGCACGAAATATGAAGAAGAAGTAATTAGGGTTTCTAAGGAGTTAAAATTAATTCAGCTTAAGGAAAGAATAAAGCAAATTAGCCGTGATTTGAAAGGAAAAGATGAGAATGAGGAAGAAATAGAAAAAATTAAAGAAGAAATTGCTAACATAACTTCTCAAATTGTTTCCTCTTAGGTTTAAATTGAGCTCAATTTGTGGTAGAATATAGTAGTATGGCAAAAACCGCCCCAAACATCTTAACTGATATCGTGGATTCTGCAAAAAAACGCGGATATATTACTCAAGAGGAAATTCTTTCTATGTTTCCAAAACCAGAAGAGCACATAGAAGAACTTGATACTCTTTATGATAAATTATTAAAAGTTGATATTGATGTATTTGAGTCTGTTGCAGAAAACCAGGATGGAGAAAAGCCAATCGAGGATCTCGAAAAAGAACTAGAAGCATTAACTGTTTTAACAGAGGGAACTGTTAGTGATCCTGTTAGAATGTATTTGAAAGAAATTGGAAGGATTCCGCTTTTAAATTTTGATCAAGAAATCGTTTTAGCTAAAAGAGTAGAAAAGGGAGATGAAGAGGCGAAAAAAATACTAGTTAATTCAAATCTTCGTCTTGTTGTTTCAATCGCAAAAAAATATGTAGGACGAGGATTAACTCTTCTTGATTTGATTCAAGAAGGAAATCAAGGTTTAATTCGCGCAGTAGAGAAGTATGACTGGAGAAGAGGGTTTAAGTTTTCAACATATGCTACTTGGTGGATTCGTCAATCTATAACACGTGCGATCGCTGATCAGGCGCGCACTATTAGAATTCCAGTCCATATGGTAGAAAATATAAATAGATTTTTAAGAGCCTCTAGAAAATTAATGCAGGAATTAGGACGTGAACCAACTCCTGAAGAGGTTGCAAAGGTTTTAGATATTGATCCAGAGAAAGCGCTTGAAATTATAAAAATTTCCCAGGAGCCAGCAAGTCTTGAATCCCCAGTAAGTGACGAAGAAGATTCTCGTCTTGGAGATTTCATTCATGATTCAGCAGCGCCAACTTTATTTGATTCAGCAAGTAGAGAGCTCTTAAAAGAACAGGTTGATCAAGTGTTAGGAACTTTATCAGACAGAGAAAGAAGAGTTCTTGAGGAAAGATTTGGACTTAAAGATGGTAGGCCAAAAACTCTTGAAGAAGTAGGAAAAATGTTTGCTGTCACTCGAGAAAGAATAAGACAGATTGAAGCAAA
>CAZBFH010000011.1:0-26340 GCA_964491185.1 uncultured Gammaproteobacteria bacterium | reverse complement strand
ACAGGCTTAAACCCCGCACTTTTTGATTGACTATTTTCAGACATAGAAAAACTCACTTCCGCAAAAATGCGGGGCGAGCATAAAGCTAATTGTACCCGAAAATGAGGCTCGCATCAATAAGATCGGTATTTACAAAGAAAACTTGACGTGAGATATTGGCTTAAATGCAAACCAATAGAGAAATCTGGGCAGATATTGTAAGAATTCTTGCCACATTTTTAATAATTTTAGTTCACACTTCTGGAATCTACAGAACAAGCCAAATTAATTATATTTCTTCCTTAACTTATTCCACCCTGGGATATCTGGGCGCTCCACTTTTTTTAATAATAAGTGGATATTTTCTACTGAACAAAAAAGAAACTATAAAAATATTTTTTAGAAAGAGATTTAACAGAATTCTTCTTCCATGGATTTCATGGTCTTTAATTCTTAGTGCAATCCAAATTTATCAATCAAACAGTTATTCTATTTCTATTTTTATTTCTGAATTTAAGAAAAGCTTGCAAGCATTTTGGTTTCTTCCTCTTCTTTTTTGTCTTTATCTATTAACACCATTTCTTAGAAACCTTTTACAGAACTCTTCGAAAAACGAAGTTTTTCTTATGCTTATAGCCTGGTTCTTAGCCTTTTCATTTTTTCCTTATTCATTAAATTCTCAAGCTTTTCCATATGCCGCAGATAATGGATTAGTCAGACAAACTTTTGGTTTTATAGGATTTTACATCTTCGGATATTATTTATTTTTAATTTCAAAAGAAAAGATTGATAGATATTTTTATTTAATAGCTTTTGTAATTTTGGGGGTCTCAACAATAATTTTTGCAAATCTTGTAGAGATAAAGCATCTAAATCTCCAAATAATTCATTATTTTTCTCCTACAATTGTACTAGCAGCTATGGCTTTAACATTATTTTTATTCACTTTTCTTAAAAGAATTCGATTTCCAAACAAAGCGCGGAAAATAATTACACAAATAAGTAGCATGAGTCTTGGAATTTATCTACTTCACGACGTGATTCTTTCAAAAATAATAAAAGGGTACGTTTTCGTGAGTCCAGATAATTTTTATGCAGGATTAATAAATGCAACGCTCATTATGCTAATTAGTATTTTTATTTTATTTGTTGTGGAAAAAATTCCAGTTCTTAAAAAGCTTTTAATTTAACTACTTTGTTCCAAAAATAAATACAGCATAATATCCTGCAACTCCACCACATCCATGATTCCATTCGGGATCCTGTATAGCCTCCTTATGTCCCGTTAACGACCTATCCCAACCATATTCGACAATATGAACTCCATATTGTGGCTGTACTCCACCAAATAGAACTTCCCCCATTTTGAAGAATTCTTCTTGGTTCTGTCCATACTTATCAAATCCAGCGTGTCCATCCAATCCTCCATTTTGAAACTGTTCCTCGGCTCTTTTTTTTGCAATATCACATAAAAGATCATTCCTAGTTACTTGCCCCACACTATGTGCCCTTCTATAGTCATTCATGGCGCTATTGAGCTCATCTACGGTCGTCATTCTTGGATCTGACGGTAAGTTAATCTTAGTTATATGCTCATCAACCTTTTCCACACTCCAATCAAATGGTGACTCAGTGGGAAAAACTTTAATGTTTTTTTCTATAACTGAGCCATCATTTTTTAGATAAAATCTTTTCGAAATATTATTATTGTTGGCATTAAATGCAAAAAATAAAAAAAGAAAAAATAAAACAAAAAATTTCGAAAGATAAGGAGTACCGGCTCTAATTTTCTTCATATTAAAACACCATTACCCGAGTATTTAATGGGGCCCACTCATAAAGCCATTTAGAAAAAGCTACTGGCTCATTTACACACCCATGACTTACTCTTGTGCCAAACTTGTTGTGCCAAAATGCACCATGAATCGCATATGCCTGATAAAAATACATAATGTATGGAACATCTCTTAGAAAATAAGCGGGATAAGGTGGATAGTGACCGCTCATATTACCTTTCTCAAGTTTCTTATAAATCCTAAAATCACCCTTTACAGTTGGCGTGTAATACATTCCTGTACTCACTGGGCTTTGATTTACAAGTCGCCCTTGATCCCATGCATAGATCATTTGCTTAGCGGTGTCTACAGTTATTAATTTTTCAGATGTAATAATCTGGGCATTCGCAGAATTAGTAAAAATTAGTAAAACAAACTGAATTACTAGAAAGATAACGAAAAACCTTTTCACAATTAAATCGTAGCAGAAAAAATGTTTTGGAAAAAGAAGCCTATTTAATACTTACGAGTTCAATCTCAAAAGCTAGGGGTGTATTTGGCGGAATTGACCCTGCACCGCTTGATCCATATGCCATTTCAGATGGAATTAAAAGTTTTCTTTTTCCGCCCACTTTCATACCAACAAGTCCTTTATCCCATCCTGAAATAACCTCACCAGCTCCTACTGTAAAACTAAAAGTTTGATTTCTATCATATGAGCTATCAAACTTTCTTCCGTCTAAAAATGTTCCATTATAATTAACTTCTGCGGTGTCCCCAGATTTTACTTCATCTCCAGTTCCTTCTTTTATATCTTGTATCATGAGTTCTGTTACGTTTTGCATAGCTTGTTGTGCCTGTGTAGGAACGACTGTCGCTCCAGTTTTCTGAGACTGCATCTCAATTGGACTTTCGCTTTGAGAAACAATTGCTTCTGGATTTCCAAAATTTGAAAGCTGTTGCGTCTCTTTATCCGATACCGTCGGCTTAATATTATTCTTTGTGTATACTACCACACCTCCAATAATTAGAAAACAGACAATTCCAAAGACTATTATTCGGGGATTTAGGTAATTCATAGAAAATGATTATAACAAAAATTCCGCTATTGCATAGTGTGTTATAATAAATTTCCGATGATTAAAACTGCTCTTTTAGGTCTACTGTTCTTGCTAATCGCAACCCCAGCATACGCTGAGACTCGTGCAAATGTTAATATTGTTAACAACGTAAATTCCCCTTCAAGCTCAGATTCCAAAACCACAACAGATATAACAGTTGAAACAAATGGAAAAGTTACAAATTATAAATCAGAAGAACCAGGAAGCATAGAGGTTAATGCGGTAAATGATGAGCACACTATAAAAGTTAATGGTCAAATTATTCAGGTAACAAGCAAACCTTCTAATGCAAATACATCCCAGACCCCAACTCCCACAATTGACGAAGATAAAGATAACGATAATATTAATGATGAATTAGAAAAATCTATGGAGTTTGTCGAAGAACAAAAAAGCCTAATACAAACTATCGAAGACCTATTTAAGAAAGTTTTTTCCGTTTTTGGCTAGACCTAAAAGTTAAGTAATAGACTACCGGAATAAAGAAAAGCATTATAGTTCCCGAGAAAGTTAAACCCGCAATAATAGCCCCTCCTAATCCTCTCCATAAAGGATCTGATAGTGTAATAGGCGTCAAACCTAAGATTGCAGTTAGAGATGTAAGCGCAATTGCTTCTAGCCTACTAGATGCGCCTTCAGCAATTCCCTCTATAAATCCCATCGATGTTTTTTCGTTTGCCTGAATCTTGTCTACTATAAGAATTGAATTTTTAACGACAATTCCAAAAAGCGCAAGCACTCCGATTAGCGCCGGGAATGATAGCGGCGTATTAGAAAGAGCAAAAATAATAAACACTCCTGAAATAGAAAGAGGTATAACTAAAAGAACGATAAAGGCTTTTCTAAATGACGAAAATTGAAGCACCATTGTTACAAGAATAAGAAGGAATGAAAGAATCATTGCTGTTAAAATAGAATTTACTGATTCCTGATTTTCTTCGTTTACTCCTCCTGTTTTCCATAAATAACCGGTGGGAAGATCTAGCGTATTTGCATATTGTTCAAGTTCCTTGTTCGCTTCAGGTACTGAGTAACCAATTTTAACAGAAGATGTAATTGATATTACTCTTTTAGCATTTTCGCGTGTGACTAAAGTTGGACTTGTTGCCAATTCTAATCTTCCTAAAGATGTCAAAGGAATTTTCTCTCCAGAAAGTGGATTAGTAATTAAGAGTTCATTAATGTTCTCAACAAATTGTGTTCCTTCTGAAAATCTTAATGAAATATCTTCTTCATCAGTTGACTCTGTATCAAACTTTACACTTGATAACTCAAATCCACTTGCATATGTTCGAAGCGTGAGACCGATTTGCTCAGCAGAAACTCCATTCTCAGCTAACTTTTGCTTATCAGGTATAAACGTAATCTTACTTGTTCCAGGTTTTATTGACTTATTAACGTTTGCTATTCCTGGCTGATCTTCCAGATAACTTACAATTTCATCTGCGTATTTATCTAAAAGTGCTAAATCATTTCCAAGTAATTTTATCTGAACATCTGCTCCAGCTGGAGGCCCTCCGCTTGCTTCGTTTACTGAAAACTTCCCTTTGGAATAATTCGAAAATTCATCTCTAATTTCCTGTGCAATTTCAAATGAATTTTTATTTTTATTTTCTTCAAAAACTAATGTATAAAGGAAACTGTTCGCTTCAGAACCAGCCGCTCCGCCAAACTCATCAGGAGCTTGTCCAAGATTCAACGAAACTGTTTCAATATCTTCTTGTTTTTGAAGTTTTGAAAAAATTGTTAATGCTTCTTTTTTACTTGTTTCAACATTTGTTCCTGCAGGAAGCTCTACTGAAACAGATAGTTGATTAGAATCTGTTTTTGGAAAAAATTCATTTTTAACAAATCCTAATGGCAATAAAAGATATGAAAAAATTGAAAAAATTACAACTATTACTACAGTCGTTTTAAGCCATCTTTTAGAAGATAGAATTTTAGTAATTAGCAATTGATATCTAATTGATAAAGGCTCAAAGCTAATTAATCCTTGATCAAAATATTTTCTATATTTTCTTGAAGGTTTTGAAATTCTATTATCAAACTCAGCAAATACAATATCTCTAAGTTTATAAAGAAGAAAAAGGAAAATACCAAAGATGATAAATTCAATGAGTAACAATGGTGTTCTTCCTGAAATTGCAAATATTACACCGGCAATTAACAGAATGATTAGAATTCCGAACAATACTATTACTCTTTTAGGAGCTCTTGGCTTGAGTAAATAAGCTATTATAGGTAGGGTTATAAACATCGCTACAAAAAATGAAGCGATAAGTGTTGCGGATACCACGATTGGGATTGGTTTTATAAATTCTCCAATTATTCCAGCAGACAAAAGAAGTGGAATAAAGGCCCAAACAGTAGTAAGAGTTGTTGTAAAAATTGGAGTGATAAAATCTCTCCAAACCAAAAGCCCTGTTTCATTTGGACTGAACTTTCCAGATCTGTGATATGCGGTCATTGCAGAAATAACAACAATCGTGTCATCTACGAGTAATCCAAGGGCGAGAAGAAGAGAAAAGAATGAGATAAAAGAAAGTGCAACTCCAAAGAAGTTCATTATTCCAAATGTAATCAAAAATGTTAATGGAATTGAAATTGAGGCTACAACCGCCTGTCTAATTCCTAAAAATACAAACAGTGCTATAAAAACAAGTACTATGGTTAATGCGAAATCGCGAATAAGTTCATTAAACTGATCGTCAATCTCCTTAGAAATATCGGACGTCGTAAAAATACTAAACTGCCCTTCGTATTGGCCAAGAACCTCATCTGCTGATTTTTGAGCCTGCTCTACGGTAGTATTTATATTAGCGTTTTCTGTTTTATAAATAGAAAAACTTACAGCTTGGCCAGCTGGGTCCTTGTGATCAGCTACAAAACTTTGGAGCTGTGAAGGCTTTGAACGCTTAGAAACTATTGCAATATCAGAAAGATTTACAATTGAGCTTCCAGTATTAACTGGAATATTTCTTATATCATCAATATTGGTAACTGTCGGATCAATACTAAGAGTAAAACTAGAAGACTGCGTTCTTAGAGTACCTGCTGGAAAAGATTTCGATGCATTTGATAGTGCACCAATTAATGTCTGAGGATTAAATCCATAAGTAGAAATTGCTTCAGGCTTTATAACAATTTGAATTTCCTGCTCCTCAAGCCCTGAAATTCTCACTTGATCTACGCTTGAGACAGCCTCAAGCCTATCTCTTAAAGTTTTAGAAAGTGTGATTAGGGAAGCAACATCCCCAGTCTTACTTGTTAAGGAAAAACTCCATACAGGAAATTGCTCAAAATCCACCTTGGAAGTGTTTGGTTTTTGTGCGTCGGCTGGAAGCGTAACAGAATCAACTGCCGCTTTCGTGTCACTTGCTGCCTTATCAGCATCAATTCCAGTATTAAATTCAATTTGAATGATAGATACTGAATCTCTTGAAGTGGAGGCAAATGTTTTTATATTTGACACTCCAGCTATCTCATCTTCTAATGGATCAGTCACAAGACTTTCTACATCCGCTGGATTTGCTCCAGGAAGAACAGTACTTACAACTACATACGGTATTTTTATTTCAGGGTTTAGTCTTCTAGGAATACTTTTGTAGCTAAAAGTACCAAAAGTAACTATTATTATCAGGAGTAAAACCAAAAGTCTTGGGTTGGCTAAATACTTTGCCTGGATTGAAGAGGCAAGTTTTTTATCAAAGTGAAGATGTTTAAGATATGACGCATGTTTCATCAAATTAATTAATTGGCTTTACTGGGTCCCCTGAAATTACATTTCTATTAAGAATTACCTGATCAGACTCAACTAATCCCTTCGTTACTTCTACATATCTACCTAAAACTTGTCCAAGATTTACTTTTTTGCTCTCCGCTTTTCCATTTTTGACTACAAATAAATATGCCTGATCCTGAGTTTGAAATACAGAATCAATTGGCACAAATGGGACAACGCTTCCTGTGTTTGGAAAATCAACCGGAATTTCGATTGTAATATAGCCTTTATCAGTAACCTGTGACGAGAATTCCTGTGGAATCGCATACTGAGCTGTATACAAAGACCCATCAGTCGCCTCTCGTGAGATATAGAATGGAACTGACTCAAATGACTCATTTCCTACGTGAAGAGTAGAAGCGCTAGCCTGTCCTACTCCTTGAGAAATTTCTCTAGAGAGATATGCAACAGCGATTAGACTATCTGATGCTCCACTTATTTGCGCAATTGGCATTCCCGGAGAAAGAACTTGTCCTTCTCTAACAAAAATTCTCTCAACCACTCCATTTACTGGGGTTGCTGGATACATTAGAGCTTCATTAATTTGCGCAAGAGTTAAGCTAAGACGCGACACTTCTAGATTAAGCCCCAATGCTTTTTTCTGAAGATCAAGTTGTTTTATAGCTATATCGCGTGATAAATTTGAAATTTCTGCTGGGATCTTATCAGATGAACCAGTGTATTCCGAAGCTCTAAGCCCTGCTTCTAATTGACTATTTCCTGACATAAGCTGACTTCTGAGTTGTTTCGTTTGGAGAATAGCCGCATCATTTGCTCCGCCCACATTTGACGCTTCAAGGTCAGCCTGCTGAGACTCAAGAGTTGTTAACATTTCATTATTCAGTCCAATCAAACTTTTTGTAGATTCCAAAGACTGATTACTTATGTTTCTAAGCTCATCTGCATTTTGATCAGATTTTTCTGCTAATTCTTTTTGTTTTTCTATTATTTCTTTATTTGTTTTATAAGTGTCACTTGCATTTTTATATTGAACCTGAGCTAACTGACGTTGAACTGAAAAAGCATTCCCCCCCTGATAATTTGTAGACATTGAAATTAAGTTAGTTCCCGCTCCTACTTCTTGGCCAACTTCTACATTTATGCTTTGTACTACTCCACTTCCAAGAGACACAACTCTAATAACTCCTGATTTCTCTACTTGAGCTTGAACTGTAATTTTTGGAGACTCACCTATTGTATAAACTTCTACATCCTTTGTTGGGAGAGAAGTTTCCCTAGCCTCTGGCTTTGGCTTATTAATTACATTACTAATTATAATCAGCCCAAGTAACATTAATAGAAGTCCTAAAAATGTAGCAATAGGTCGTTTTTTAGCGTGACCAATAAATTTTTTATAGAAAATGTTTTTTCTTTTATTTACAGAATTAACACGAGGAGTTAACGCTTTTCGCGTTTTTAGGTATTTTTTTCGTAAAGTCTTAAATATATTATTTATAAATTCCATGAGTAAATGAGGCAGTTTGAGGCAGATTGAGATTATAACTAAGCCTAGACTTAAAGTCAATAATTGCTAGCCTTGCAAGGCCTGGCCTTTCGAGGCTAAACTAAGATTTTCTAATTCCTTCTAATGCTGATTGAAGTGCGACAGGGAAATTTTCACCAGATCCTCTACTGATTCCACCCCTACGATTAACAAACATTGTAGTTATACTTCCACTTTCGGGTGATACTCCCACACTTAATGCATGTGTCTGAAGCGCTTGATCTAACATGCTAGTAGGGATTATTGCAGATCTGTAAATTCTATCTAATCCTCCGGAATTTGGATGGACCTGCGCTGAAATACTATCTCCAGATTTACGAGTCTTGGGATCAAGAACATCGCTAAGCGCATCTTCTGCGGTTTGACCTACACCATGAAAAGTTACCGTACCATCTGAAAGCACTAATCTTGCGGTCCTCATTCCACTAGGATCCCATCTATCCTTATCTCCAATCGCTAAAGTAAGCGTATGGCCCCACTCCACGACCTCTTCAACTCCACTCGCAAGTGCTTTAGCTCGATCTTCATCTACATGTATCAAAGGTAGCACACTAGGAACTGAGTCACTTCTCACCACATCTTCATCCCCGAACAATCTGTCGATATCAGCTTGCTGTGCTGGACTAAGGCCTCTATGTGGTACTTCATTGCTCATGCTTGCATAATAGCAATTTTTTGCAAACTGTCAACAATGGAAAAAAATTAAAAATTAGCCTTGCAAGGCCTGGCCTTACGAGGCTAATTTGGGGCATCTCCAGATTTTGGAGTTGGGACAGGAAAAATAGTTTGCCCTGCTGAAATTTCTTCAAGTTCTGGTTGTAGCTCTGCTTCTGCAACAGCCTCCTGAATACTTTCATGAATAATTTGAGTAGCGTAATTACCAATCTCCGTAAGAGTAAACCTTGCGTAACTTCTATCAACCTTCGAAGGAACGAGCGCTACCCTTAATCCATCTTCAGACCATACACCTGTAGAAAATGCTTGCTGAATATGTGTGCCATCTTCATAAACATCTGCAATTACAACTCTGGGTCTTCCGAGATCATCAACTGCGTAACAGGCAACTCTTACATCGTAGTCTGAATGTGTCTCGTTGAAGCCTTGATATTCTATTTCTTGCCTGTATCTTAACCTATCAGCTGGTAACTGTCTGGCATTTGCATCAGCGGTAATACCTTCATATAGCGCTTTCCACGCTCTTTGGGATGGGGATTCTTTACGCTCTTGACCAGTTCTTCTTTCATTCATAAAGCGGAATTATAACACAATCTTAATGAACTCTTGGTTGTGGTCTCATGGGAAAATCAACATTTGCACTCGCATGATGCAGATTTTCCGATGCAGGAGAAACACTAAGCTGTCCCAATGCGGCAATTACTAAAGGATCTAATTCCATTTCTTTTGTTCTTTGACCGAATAACCTAATATCTGCTACTTTTGGGGCACTCCCATCCCAGTTAGCGCTTGCCATTCCAGCCATTACAATATCATCATTTCTTAAAACAACAATGGTTAAGAAGTGTGGCCTCAAAGATACAGTTCCAAGAGGCATAACTTGTGCTATATAATCAATGGGGCCATCTTCGTCAAATCGAAAACTTCCTTCAAAACTTGTGGCACTTCTACCAGCTATGCGATTTTTTACATATACAAGACTAAAAAGCGATTCCCATTGCCTCTCCGCTTGGCTAGCAAGCTCAAGCTGAAGAATTCCAATTCTTTCTCCCTTAGGACCATTTTCTACTTTACCCATAGCCTGGAATTATAACATAAGACTTGGAATTTTATAAATTATTGATACAATCTTCCTATGGCAGAAACACCAATTGTAAAAGCTCCAGACATTACACCACCTCAAACTCCAGAGCAAACAGCTATGCTGCATTACTTCAGGGGAGCATTCAGACTTAGTCAGGGAAGCGCCAGAGCTCAAAATTCAATTGATGACTGGGCTATGGGTAATGGACTTATACCTGTAGTAAATATGCCTCATCAAATTCCTGAATATCTTTTAATCAGGCCTCCAAGACTCCATTTAAAATCACCTGAAAATAGAATAAATGATGATAGGAATGATGCATGGGAAGCTCTAAGGTTTGTTACAGAAAATGGACCTAGAAATACTCCTGAAAAAGCCAAAAAAATAATCCTTCAAGAAATACTTTTGAAAGAGTTAGTGTATCAACGACTAACTCGCCATGGCAGAGATTTTAATGACGATATGTTTGAAAGCCATCTTAGAAGAAATCTAATTCTTGGAGAGGATTATGCAAATTCTCCAATCATAAATCAGCTCCTTAAAGAATTAAGAATTGAGCTTGAAAAATTAAGAGCGGAGCCTATTGAACCAATCACAGATGAGATGATTCAGTCCCCTGACATGAAAGAGATAGATGAACTTTTACGTTCAGGCGAGGGAGCTAAACGGGAAGAAGGAGGAGAAAGAATTAGAAAATTTGGGACGAGGAGAAACTTAGCATTCGTAGAAAAATTGTGGGAAGATCATCATCCAGGTCAAAAATTCTTCCCAGACACTCCCCAAGAATCAAAATAACTTATAGCATTTTACGCACGCAAGGCCAGGCCTTGCGAGGCTAACTTTTTTTAACTGAATAATCTTCCGAGGCTGTTGATTTACTACGGGGCGTCCTGTATAATTGCGTCTTATGCAAATCATAGAACAAGGCGTTTCACAAGAACAATTTTCTAGACGAGAACTTCTGAGAAGAGGTGTAAGATTTGGAGCGGCAGCAGTAGCAACTCCAGCGGCTTTAGCAATCCTTGAAGGTTGTGGCGCAAACATTCCTCAAACTCCTAAAACATATAACGGTGAGATAGAAGACCTAAAGGGACTTGATCTAATAACCGACGAGAGATTTAAAACGCTAACGGATGAACTCATTGGTTCAGGGCAACCTCTTCTTGAAAAAATCGGAAGAGAGTCAAGACTGTTGCATGATAGCTCCTCAAATCCAGATGACATTTCCCTAGTAACAAATGAAGACACAACTCCCTTACCTATTACCAGAGACTATTCTGGTCTTTCAAAAGCGATAACTCTTTCACCTGGTTATGAAGAAGAGATTGGATTCGGAGTTTTCACCGCCGCGGGCACAACAGAATACCAATATTCTTTGCCTGCAGCCTTAGCCATCCACATTGGAATTACAAAAAATTTAGAAAAAAGACCTCTTCTTGAAGCATTTTATTTAGCTAAAGAACATTTATCCCATACGCTTGCTATGAGGCTTTATGCTGAATATGGTAATAATTCTTTAGGAGTTAGCGGAATGTTTTTAGAACCAGATGGAACACCTATGGAAAACAAAAAACATTTATTTAAAGCAGGCTACACGCTTGGTCTAGATGATGCAACAGATCCCTCCTCTCAGCTTTGGAGAATTACAGACCAAGCACCAGTTATTATGATGGCGCCTTCAATTGTCGCTTTAATACGTGAGGGTAAAGTTCCAGTAGACGAAGCTGATTTATCTCCTTTTTATACTGCTGCCCATTTGATTGAACAAGATCCAGAACTCATACAGCTTGCTGTAAGACTAAGTGATGATTGGGCAGCAAGTGAAGACATGAAAGGACCAGATGGTTTTTCAGATGAAATTTTTCATCCTAAAATCTTGGCATTAGTAGAGAAGCTTTGCAATATTTGGTATCCAGGCGGAAAAATGCCCGAAGGTTTTTAAACTAACACTAGATTTCACCAGTGGCTTTTCTGGGCAAAAGCCTACCGGTTAAGGTAGGCTTTTTAAGAAAAAAGACTAAGCTTAGTGAATCTTTTCGTGGTCGTGACCATTTCTTTTATCTGGCTTATCTTTTTTATCCTTTTTATCAGGCTTGTTATTGTCTTTCGAATGTTTTTCTACATAAGAAACACAAGCTCCCTGATTCTTAAATGATGGATTGTTGAAATTTTCCCATCCACCGTTCTTGCACTCGTTTTTAGAAGTTGGCGGTCCAACTAAAACAGGCCCGCTTAATAGAGATAAATTATCTATCAAGAAACCATTTCCTGCAGTTGCAGCTGCTGCCGCTCCTCCAGTTCTAAAAAGAAGTGAGTCTACAGGACGAGTTGGATTACTTTCACAATATCTAAAGTAATCTTCCCAGCTTGTTCCTGTGTGCTTTAACACTCCGTCTACATAGATTTTTACAACGTCATTTCTAGGTCCGTCTACAAAATCTATTGAGAACTTTATAGAGTGAGGTGCTGATCTTGAGATTGTCGCAATATCTGTTTCAAAGAAGTCATCCTCGATTCCACAACCCACTGCGTCTCCTACTGCTCCTCCAAGTGGCGCTAAGTCCTTATAATCATCAAAGAAAACATGAATCCCGTCAGCTTGATCCTCAAACCTTAAATAGCTCATTCTTGCTCCGTCTCCTCTATCAGGAGATACTGACATACTGAGTCCTACTTGCTGAGAACCTGGAACTGCTGAAGCAATAGAAAATGTGCTTTCAAAGTGTCCTTGCCTTACTCCTCCGCTCATGCCATTACTTACTGCGGAAGTTTCTCCACTCTCATTACTTAAAGACTTGGAAAATGTTTGATCACTAAAACATCCACTGGTAACAGCATTTGAGATTCTAAAAGATTGGGCTCCAAATGCAGCGTATCCGTAAGAATTAACAGAAACTGAATGATCATAAACTGCGCATCCAGATCCAGCAGCTCCGCTGCTGCTCCATCCATCCTGAGCGTTAATTACGCCTAGACTGTATGGAGGATTTTCAAAGTTAACAGAAAGAGAGTCAGCTGAAGCGGTTCTGGCTAGAAGGAAAAATGACAAAACAAAGAAAACTGAAATAAATTTTTTCATTATATTCACCCCCTTTCTTATGATTGGACTATAACAGAGGGCTAAAGTATTTTAAATAAGCCTTAAGTAATTGAAAGAGGATCAAACCCTAGCAAGTTTTTTATAAAATTTTTTCTATTTCTAGGATTTGTTTATTGCTCTACAGGAGACTCATTCAAAACAACACTTCTCTTTTCAGTAGCATATTTTGTCTTTTTTTCATAAAAACTAATATTATCATGAGTAAATAAAAGCTGATAATCTTTTAAATAATTTTTATTCTTACTTGCTTCTTCTGAAATTGGATCAAAGCTTGAAAGAAGTATGTAGTCTGCAAATTCTGTGGGATTATTAATAGAAGTTTTCCAATACTTCCCAGTGCCTTCAGTTATAAAATTCTTAAGAGGTATACCTGAGTGAAAAAGTACTGTATCCATTCTAGAGCCAGTGCTGGCTAAGATAAGACCATTTGTATAATATTTACTCATCAAGTCTGCGCTAATTTCTTCATTTGATCCGACAGCACTAATTCCAGTTAAGCCGTCCTGAAGCGTCACTGGTACTTTTTCTTTTTGAAATAAATAAACTTGACTGGTTATTAGTAGTAATAAAATTAAAACAAGAGGAATTTTAAGAATTCTTTTTTTAAATGAGAACAATCTATCTGCAAAAATTGCTATGAAAACAGATGATATTAAAATTGCATTAATCCCATACCTAACATTAAATAGAATTCCTAAATCCAAATATGAATATTGGTTGGTAAATATAACAGTTATTCCTTTAAAAAGAGTATAAATAACCATTACAATTGGGGCCAATAAAATTAATAGAAACACCTTGGATGACAAATCTCTCTTACTAAGAAATACATAAAAGCCGGAGATTAAAGTACCTAAAAAAGTTACAATACCTATGTTTTCATAAATTGCAGATGCATAAACTGCAATTGAATGAAAAAGGTTATGCTGAGTCAAAAGAGTATTATATTTTGCAAAAGACTGTTGCTGGGCAAATGCTGAATAAGGTCCATTCATAAAATAAAGAGCATTTCCCCAAATAGCATAGTTCCAAATCAGCCATAAGAATATTCCAAAAAAAGCTACCGTAGAAAATAATATCGCTAATCCTTCAATCTCTTTTAGACTTCTATTTTTTATATAAGTGATCATGAGTACTCCAATTGCCTGTGCGGCTACTACTGCCCAAAGCTCATACCTCACCAGACTTCCAAATAAAATTAAAAAGGATGAAGAAATCAAATCATGAAATTGCCTAAACTTAATCCATTTATAATAGTAATAAGATGACCCAGCCAAGAAAAATAGCATGAGAATTTCATCCATTGGAATTGTTGAAAGATATAAAACATTTGGATTAAATGCGAATATTAAAAGTCCCAGTATTCTTGCGATTCTTGATTTAACTAAATTTCCTAAAAGCGCATATAAAAATATACCGGTTCCCACATATGCCAGTCCAGAGATTATTGTTCCTGCTAATCCAGTTCTATAAAGAAAATCGTTCCATACGAAAAGAACAAAAAGTGAATGCATAAGAGGAAGCCAAACACTTCCGATTTGAATAAATCCCGGAGTAAGGTTATCTACAACTCGTCTTGCAATATTTAAATGTGAAGTTGCATCAAAATAAATTAAAATTTGATTATTTGAAAAATAATATATAGCAGATATAACGATAGTTATTGCCAGAAATATAACCACTAAATATTTCTCAGAAAATTTGATTAAATTAGATTGTATTTTATCCATAATTTTAATATAAAATTAAGATATGGATTGTAACATACTAGAGGCCTATTATCAACTATAGGTTATTTAGTTCTTTAGAGGAATTTTTTTATTCTGAGACGCAAATTATAAATGAAATCTTTTTGCTTAGGCTCTAAAGTAAAATCTTCCACATGCTCTTGCCCGCTTTCAAGCATAATTTTAAAATTTTCCGAATAGAACGTATCGCTTCCTACTTTTAGATTTATTTCCCCAGCTGGAATAACTATTTGATAAAATCCTCTATCATCAGTTTTTACGCTATTTGTCCCGTCTGAAGTTTTGATTTCAATATTATTTAATCTATCTCCTGCTGTATTTCTAATTTCACCATTTATAACTACTGGCGAATAATAATTCTTAAGTACTTTAGCGACTTGTCTTTCAGAATAATCGGCATTGTATAATGACGTAGTTCCAATATTCAGAACCCAATAATTTATCCCTCTTACATTTTCTTTTTCATAATAAAGCTTGCCTAAGACTCTATTTACAAACTCTGCCTGAGTTTTTTCCGTCATGGCTCCATGCATATCAGGAATAGGCGCGCCAAATTCACTAATTACAACATCTGAATTTAGACTTTTAAAATATTCTATGTATTCTTCGTAACTCTTTTCCTTTGGTGCATAGTGGTCAATCGCAACTACATTATTTAGTTCATTTAAAGTATTTTGACTAAGTGTTTCCTTAGCTCTTCCACCAATAATCGAATTAAAATTGTAAATTACTTTTTTGTCAATTTTCTTGAATGAATCTCCTAGGATTTTTTGCTTTTTTACAACGAAAGCTTCATATTCTTTATCTTTTGATGGCTGAGGCCAATATCCACCATTCTCACACTCTGGACATGGATCAAAAATATCTCCATCCTCAAACAAATCTTCATTTGTGACTATAAAATCTTGTGTCTTGGTAAGCAATTGATCGGGTGTAACCGATTTTGAATATTCAAACCATCCTTCATATCCTGAAAATGATCCTCTGTACCAAATTTTTAAATCATTATCTCTTGCAATTTTTACCCATCTCTTAAGATAAGGTAAAAATTCTTCATCATATGGGGTTCCTATGGCTACATAATTTGCTCCTAACCCTTTTATAAGCTTAATTTGTCTTTCAATTTCTTTGTTATATGAAATATCTCCCAATTTAGCTCTAGCCATGTCTCTTGAAGTTTTCATAGTATCCACTGACCTGACTTCCCAAATAGAGTTTGGTGTGGAAGCATAGGTGCCACTTTCTGATAGCTGTCTAAATATGTAGATAAAGGCAAACAAAAATATGATCGCGGAAGCTCTTACGAGATTAAACTTAATTAGCTTTTGATTGAATTTAATTTTTCTTTTTGTAAATTTCAAATTCTTTATAGTTGTGGACTTTGACATAATTATTCTTAAAATCTGGATTGTTCTTCAACCTTTTATATACAGCATCGGGCGGAAAAGTTAGCAGTGCAATATATTCTATAGACTTCGACGGGGTTTTTAAAGCATTTTCCCAATACTGCCTATTTCCTTCGTGAATGTAATTTTTCATTGGGATTTGCGCGCGAGCTACAAATGCGTCATGAGAAGCTAATGCTGTTAGAATTAGTCCTCCTTCATAGTTATCTGATAACCATTTACTGACTTCCACAGTATAGTAAGTATTGTAATAACCGTGTATACCATCCTGAAGTGAAATCGGTTTCCCTTCTTGATAGAACAAATAACTTTGGATAATTATAATTCCTGCAACTATTAATATTCCAATTACTTTAACTCTTGAAGCAATAATCCCCAATAACAATGAAAATGCTGGAAGAAGCATTATCCCATAACGAATATTAAACATTCCAGGATCTTTAAGAGCCTGAGGAACATTCATCGCTGACTGCCCTATATAAAGTGCTAGAACATTAAATGCAAATGGCGAAAGAACAGCTAAAATTAAAAGAATCTGTACTTTTTTCTTAACTAAAAATATAGAAACTACAGAGGCAATTAGACCAGTTACTGTGATAACTATTCCGTTATTTCCTATTACAGACCAAGTAAAATAAAATGCCGCATTAAACCAATTTCCTTTTGTAGGAAGTTGACCCACACTATCTAGAACTTTTTGCTGAGCATATGCAGAGTAAGGTCCTAAAATAAAATAGAGTGGATCTCCAAAAATTGTCCAATTCCATAAAAGCCATAGCCCAACACCTAATCCCCCAATTGTTGCAAATAAAATAACTTCTCCTTCAGCTCTTTTAAATCCGTCTCTTAGAAATCCAGCAAGTGGAATTAGTATTAATAAAACAATAAATAAAAACCATCCATCATATCTTACAAGTGTTGAAAGCATTACAGATGCTCCCGTTAAAATTAAAAAGGTAGTGTTCTTAGTAATCCAATATCTACAAAGAAAATAAAGAGCTGTTACGAACGTTGCTAGCAACAATGGCTCTGTCATTGGAGAAGCCTGAAGATAAAGAAAATTTGGATTAAGAGCCATTACCAATGCTCCAATTAAAGCTCCAATTTTACTTTTTGTTAAAAGGTGAATTGTTTTAAATGTAAAGAAAACACAAATAACATAGGAAGCCATAGAAACTATACTTCCAGCAATTGCTGTTTTCCAAAGAAAATCATTCCATGCGAAAAATAACATTAAGAAATGTGGAAGTGGGAGCCAAACTGTTCCGATCTGAGCAAACCCAGGAGTATAATTATCTACAATTCTTCTTGCGATATTTAAATGCGAAGCAGCATCATTATATGTAAGAACAAAGTTATTTGTAAAAGACCAATACCACGCACTCACTGATAAAACCACAGCTAAAACTAAAACAAATTTCGATACTGGTAATTTATCAATTAAATGATTTAAATTCTTCATTGTAAAATCTCTATCTCAGGCTTATTTTTAATTTTATAAATTAGATAACTTCCATCATCAAAAACTTTATCAAAATATTTTAAAGTGTTCGGATTTTTTGACGCATATTTTGTAACACCATCATCTGTTTTTGTAATATCTTTCGGAGGATAATACATAAAAAGCCAAGTCGCATACATTTGGGGATTTTTTCGGGATTCTAACCAATATTTACCGGCTCCTTCATGAATGTACGTTTTATATGGAAGACCTAGGTAGAACATAGTTGGGTTATGATTTTGTGCGCTTATCATAATAAGACCCCCATCATAATTATTCTTAAGCCACTCGCTTCCGGGATTTTCTCCTGTGTGAGCGGATGATGCATTACTTTGAAAATTTACAGGTATTGAATATGTTGTAAAGAAAGGGGTATAAAATGTAGTAACAACTTGAACAATCAATATAATACCTACCATCAGCTTAAGAACCATTGCCCTTGCGGCTACCCATCCAATAAATATAGCTACAAGTGGAAGCATATTTAATCCATATCGAATATTATATTCTCCTATATTATTTGTGTCTTTGGTTAAAAGATTTTCTATGGTTAGTGCTGGCAATGTAAGCGGAAACCCTCCATAGGCAGAGATTACGACAAAAATAAATATACCTAAAGGTAGTAATAGCACTAAATTCTCTGGTTTTTTTAGTACTTTTTTTTTGAAAATTAACCAAACAGGAAAAACAAGTAATCCAATTGTTGCGAGTGCAGTAATAATTATTCCATTCATCTGCGCAGTTGCACTCCAATAAGCGTATATTGAGTTTGCTACTCTTCCAATACTAAAACCTCTAGACTCCTTAGCAACTTCAGGGACTTGATTAAGAACCTCTGAGGATATAATAGAAGCTTGTCCTGTATAAATATCTTTCCAATATAATGGGTCTCCAAAAATAGCCCAGTTATAAACAATCCAGAGAATTATCCCAGTAAATGCTAGGGTTGAGAAAAGAAAAAGAATTCCTTCAATCTGCTTCCAATTTCTGTTTTTTATAAAAGATATTACTGGCACTAATAGAAAAGCAACTCCTACAAGAAAAAATCCTTCGTATCTAGTAAAAGATGCTGCCGAAGCAAACAGAGCACCTAAAATTAAACCACCAACTTGCCCAGTTTTCGCCCATCTGTAAATAAAATAAGTCGTTCCCATTATTGTCATTATGAAAAGAGACTCCGCCATAGCAGTTGTCTGAATATAAATAAGATTAATTGAACTTAAAGCAAATAATGCCATAATAGCTCCTGCAAATTTACTTGAGAATGCTAATGTTCCTAGCTTATAAAGAAAAACAATCGTAAACACAAATGAAATTCCAGAGATTATATAGCCTGCGATACCCGTCTGCCAAAGAAAATAGTTAGCAGTGAAAGGCGTCATTAATAATATTGGTAAAGGCAACCAAACGCTTCCTATTTGCCCGATGCCTGGAGTTAGATTGTCTACAATCTTTCTTGATATGTCTAACCTAGATACAGCATCACCATATAACAAGCTTAATCCATCAGAATAAAAGTAAATAAAACCACAAATACTTACTACAATCGACAAAGAAATAAGGATATCAAGAACGCTATCTGAAATTAATTTTTTAATTTTTTTTATCATTTGGATTATTTAGGCTGCTAATCTATTGTGAGTGATTGGAAAATTTTAGTCCAGCGGTCCGTTTCTTCTTTGCGAATTTTATTAACGGATTTATTAATAGTGCTTTCTAAGTATACTCGATTTTTATGCGCTTTTCTAAGTAAATCAAATAAACTAGCTTCTGTAACGTCTTCCGCGCTTATACAATAATCTTCCATCCCTAAGTCCCGTGATATTCCCTGTGTTTTATGTTCATATGCTATGGCCACGAAGGGTGTACCTTGAAGTGCGGCTAGAATATTTGAATGCATCCTCATTCCAAGGAAAAGATCAATTTGAGAATATATTCCTATATCTTTTATTCCTGATATCAGATACGGATCTGATACTCTTATACCGTGCTTACTTATGTCAAAAGATATTCTTTTTGTTATTTTTATATCAGATTCACCATAAATGTCTCCTTGAACTTGAATAATGGGCTGTATTAAACATTTTGTATATTTAGAAAATTTTACTATTGACTTTACGAATTCCTTTTCAAATCTTGCCTGACTTTTTACATCAAGCCATTCTCTGATTGTGAATCCTAATCTAAAACTTGAAGATTTACTTTTCTTACTATACTGGTCCAATAACAACGCTGTGTCTGTGGAGTCAATAAGGGTATCAATCTTATATTTTTTTAATTTAGAGAATGAAATCTCTTCACGAGTTGATACGAGGTCAAAATCTTTTAAAAAGTATGCTGATAATCTTTCATGCCAAGTGCGAGAAAATGGACCAAAACTAATAGGCATAACTATTCTTTTTGCATTGGATTCTCTAGAGATCAAAAATAAAAATAAAATCATAATTAAATTCAATGACTGAGAAATTTTTCTTTGAGATCTAAGATATCCTCCCCCAATAAATATGATTAAATCAGACTCGATATAATCATTAATAAGTTTTTTTAATTTTCCTTTGGCAAAGGATCTATTTGTAAATTTTAATGAAAAATATGCTATAAATAACTCGACCAATCTTATTATTCGTACTGCAAATCTTCTATCTTCAAAAACGGCCCAGTTATACAAATGTGAATCTACATCATCCACTAACTCGTTTTCAAAAAAACTTGGAGTAGTAGTATGAATAGTCAAATAGGCATTTGGAAAGTTGTCCCTAATTAAATTTACTACTGGAAGCAGGATCGCCTGATCTCCCATGTTTGTAGGACCAGTTGCATTTGGAATAAGTATTTTCTTGTTCATATTTTAACTTTCTTAGATGACTCTGATGCTTCCCATCTCGCGTGATACTTCTTTCCTTTTATTAAAAAAAACCTAGAAAATATTAATATACATATATAGGACAAAAAATAATTAGGATACTTAAAGAAATAGATTGCTAAATTTTCTAAAATAAGATTCTTTGATATATGAAAATAACTATTTACTTTATCCTTACCAAATATTGCTTCGAGCTCACGCTTACCCTGAAAAAATCTAGCACTTTGCTTGAGGTGATCATTTAAGCTCTGTGGAGATCTATAAAGAACTTCTGCTTTCGGTTCGTATAAAAAAGTAAACCCTTTTTGCACACAACTTATGTACGAGAACGAATCTTCAGAGAGAACTCCTTTCCACTTAAAGCTTTTTGCAAAATTTCTTGATAAAGCCCTAATTCTTCCGTGACATAAATATATATTTCTCCCATGATTTATTTTTTTGTAAAGTTCGGTCTTCATAAGCACGCTAACATTAATTATGTTTTCTAAAAATGACTCTGATTTTACAGGAGTGACCTTTCCACCCACAATTCCTAAATACTTTTGCGAATAAAATGGAGCAATTAATTCTTCCAATAGAAACTTGTTTTTAGGTAAAACGTCAGCATTTATAAGTACTAATACGTCTCCGGCAAACGATTTAAGTATTTTATTTTGTCCCAATGCCTGCCCAAGTCGCTTCTTGTTTCGAAAAAGTTTTATCCTACTGTTCTTAATACTTTTCACTTCCGCCTCTGTGTTATCAGAGGAAAGATCTGAAATTATTATTATTTCTTTAAGAATAAAATTACTGCATCTTTGATCCAACAAAGAAAGTATTAAATCTTTTATATTTTTTCCTTCATTGTATGCAGGTATACCTATGGATACAGACAACTTACTCATTCCTTGCACCTTTTATAAAAAATATATTTGGATTTGTATTTCCTACGATATTTCTAAAACTTCCAAAAATATTAACTTCGAAATTATTGACTGTTAATGATCTGACAATTTCATCAAACGAGTTATTTTTCATGTCATCAACCATATGATATTCAAGGATTACATTCCTAGTTTTCTTAAGCACGTCAGATAAAGAACTTAGTATTTCCCTTTCTGAGCCTTCTACATCCATTTTTATCAAGTCGATCTGATCATATTTTTCTAATATCTTCATTTTGGTAAGATTTTTAATCTCAACCGTATTTGATATTAACTCTTGATTCAACTTAAAAGATTCTCTCAATAGTGAGGATGTATAAAATGTTTCATCTTTATTTGAAAAAAGTTTCTTTTTTTGGTTTTTTTTTCCTAAACCCACATTATAAAGATAAACATTAACAAATTTATTCTCTGTTACGTTTTTTTGTAAGACATTAAATGCTTTTACATTTGGCTCAAATGCATGTATTACCGATTTTGGATAAATCCATTTAAAATATAGGATCGAATCGCCCAAATTTGCACCTATGTCAATTATTATTGGTTTGGAATTTTCTGATTTAAAGTAATAAGTACCAGAGCAAAAAAGATCATACAGCATGCTTATTACAGATACCTTATTCAAATAACTAAACTTCATTCCTAGAATTCTCACATAGTTTTTTTTATTTAGTTTGTTTATAAATTTATAATTAATTGTTATTAGTACAACTTTAGTTCCTCGGAAAAATCCATTAAATTTTAATGAATTAATAACGCAATCTAGCAAATAATAAAAATTATTTTTCATGTAATTAAGTTTAGAGTTTTCTTGCTACTTGTATTCCAATCGAAATCATTTGCCCAGGTTATGGAATTTTTCGACATTTTATTTCTTAGCTTTCTATCTTTAAGAATTAGGCTTATTTTTTCAGTGAGCTCTACAGTATCTCCATATTTAAATAAAAATCCTGAATGTGGATTATTCACTGAATCTCTAAGTCCGGGCACATCTGAAGCTATAACTGGAGTGCCACAAGCGTTAGCCTCAATTGACGTAATTCCCCATCCCTCCATAAATGAAGGGTTAACAAATATCCATGCCTCCTGATAAAGTTTTATTTTTTCTGCTTCTGACACTTTTCCTAAGAATTTTATTTGATCTTTAAGACCCATTTTCTCTGATAAATTTTCTAGATGTATTTTATGATCTCCGTCTCCTGCAATTAAAAACTTTACATTAGGAAATTCTTTTTTTATCCTTGCAGCTGCCTTAACAAATATATCTACACTTTTATATTCCTTCAATCTTCCGAGATAAAGAATCGTAGGTTTTTTTGATTTAATTCCTGGTTTTAACTTAGATAGATCCACCCCCGGATAAACAATGCTTATTTTTTTTTCATCAAACCCTAAATCGACCATATCTTTTTTTGAAGATTCAGATATAGTTATAAACTTTGTTCTTCTATATGCCCATGGCATCATTCTATTTTCTAGAACTGATGCAATTAGTGCCATGGGTCCTGAAAGTGATTTCTTAAAAACCTCTTGATGAACATGGAACATAAGGCAAAAAGTTTTTTCTTTTACATAAAGCGGAGTAAAAAATGGGACTCCATTTTGGCAATCAATTATTACATCATACTTTCCTCTAAACCTTAGAATGTAATAAAGAAACGCCCAGACATAAACAAAATAAAATCCCCCGCGTCTTATTATTCTTACGCCGTCTACCATTTCGTTTCTCTCACTGTTTCCGTCATTTCCGCAAAATACATTTACGATATGTCCATCTCTTACCCATCTCTTAGCGAGCTCATGTATATATTCTTCAGCTCCTCCCGCTAATGCGTGCTTCGTATCTCTCCAATTAAATATAAGAATCTTTTTCCCTTTTATTCCTGAACTTTTTGGAAGCGGAGAAAGAATATCAAAGAGATCAATTATGTTACTTAATAAAAATCTCCCGTTTCTTTGAAGATAATGAAGTCCAAATACTAAAAATATATTTATAATACTAATTGATAAAATAACTCTTACTATGTCTCCGATACTCTGATGATTAAAGTAAATTCCGATTATCAGAAATACAGATGATATTAATGAAATTAATGAAAAAGAATAATGATGCTTTGCTAAATGGTATGTAACAAATGCACTGCTAATTGTAAAAAGTCCAATCGCAAATCCGTAAATAGGCAGATACTGAATAATTGGTGCTACTTTAGCGCCAAATGCGATTGGCATAAAAATAAACCCTAAAATTCCAACGCCAAGATAAGCTAACGAAGTTAATG
The DNA here is from genome assembly GCA_964491185.1 of uncultured Gammaproteobacteria bacterium. Lineage (GTDB taxonomy): Bacteria > Patescibacteriota > Microgenomatia > Levybacterales > UBA12049 > 2-01-FULL-39-10-A. The sequence goes on along the minus strand of CAZBFH010000011.1, from coordinate 2,601 downwards.
AAACAGTACCAAGGATTAATTTTGAAAATGACTTATTAGTATTAACACCGTGTCCTAAATCTCTACTCGTAAAAATAAGAATTAATGCGTTGAATAAAGATCCTGCAAAAAATATCATTTTTCCACCAAGTGAAAGGAGTGAATACTCTCCAGCAGCTGCAGGAAGAAAATAGTGCTTTACTAAAATTAAATCCAATGTTAAAAAACTACTCGTAGAAAGACCCGTTATAACTGCTGCTACGAAAAATCTCCTAGGAAATGCATAATTTTTATTATTATCTGTAAGCCTCGTCGTTTCCTGTTTTGAAAAAATATAAAACATTATCAACGCAACTGATAAAGATAATGGGATGGCTAAATATGAATAATGCGGATAGCCAAGATACTGAATTACAATCGCAAAAAGTATTTTTGATAATGCCTCCATGATCATTGCCAGCGATACTTTCCAAAAAAATAACCCACCGGTTAGATATCCTTTTAAAACAATCCCAGTTAGAAAAAGTGAAAAAACTGGTGTAAACAATAACATAATGCTTAAATCTCCAACTTTAAAAAAATCAGATGAAACTGGAATCAATATTACCCATAAAATCATAGCAACAACTGATAATGTAAAAGCTTTTTTTCCTAGCCGATTGATGAATGTGTACGCTGCGTTTTTACTGGAATTTGTTGACAAAAATGCTACCCTATGTGTGACAGAAGATCCAAAAGCGTTTACAAGAATACCAAGCAATAAAACTAATGTGTTTATAAATGTTACTAAACCAAAATCCACAACATTTAAAGCTCTGCCTAGATATGCGTTAAAAAAGAAGTTTAAAAAATTTGAAATGACCGTGGCAAAAACAAAAATTCCCCCACCCGATAGACTATTCTTATATTTTAAAATATTTACCATCCACAAGAAGTTTACTGCGCAGCTTTTAGCGCTATATTTGCATAAGTTTTTACTTCAAATTCTTTTTCTAAATGGAGTCCGTGTTTGGTCTTAGACCAGTAATGAGGGTCTCTAACTAATTTATACCAAGCGGTATATGCGGCCACACTCATGGCTAGCCAATAAATCGGCACTAAGAATACATATTTAATAAGTGAGTATTGTTCGCGCTTCGCGCAGCCAATCATATAATAATACAAATAAAGGAAATTTCCGAATATTAGTGAGAAGACACCCATATAGAGAATCGGGGTTGGAAAGAAAGCTTCAATTTGAGTTCCGATTTGTGCACGGAATGCGAAATAACAAATTGTAAGAATCCACATAATTGGATTTATAAGCATGGAAGCGATTTTTCCACCAACTACTAACTGGAATGTGACTACGTGGGGATCGTTCCAATGTTTTATAAAGTGGTGAGGGTTTCTCATGTGAACAAAATAAGTCTGGATATAACCTTTAATCCATCGAGTTCTTTGCCAGAACCAGTTAACTGGACTACTATTCGCTTCCTCCATAGTTGTGGAGTTAATAATAGCTGTTCTATAACCTGCTTTCGCAATTCTCATTCCTAAATCACAGTCTTCAGTAACGTTAAATGAATCCCAGCCTTTAAGCTCAATGAGATCTTTTTTTCTAAAATGATTGGATGTTCCTCCAAGTGGAATTGGAGCTTTAACTGATTGAAGACCGGTAAGAACTAAATCAAACCAGAGAGAATATTCTGCTGTAAATACACGAGTCAATATATTTTGATGAGGATTATAAAAATTAAGTTTTGCTTGAATACATCTAACCTTACTGTCAGATTTATTTAGAGCTACGATTGCTTTCTTAAGCTGAAGTGGATCTGGAATATCTTCAGCGTCATAAATAACAATCATGTCTCCAGTAGCACGAGTCAAGCCATAGTTACTTGCCTTTGGCTTAGTCTTTGGAAGTGAATGAGGAATAACTACAACATTAAAATACTCTGGTAAATCAAGTCTTTTAGTAGCCGCAATTGTCTCACTATCATCTGCTTCAAGAAGAAGCATAACCTGAAGCTTATCTTTAGGATAATCAAGTGCAGACATAGCTTTTACGAACTGAGGTATAACTCTCCATTCTTTATAAAGCGGACAAAGAATGGTGTATCTTGGTAATGTTATTTCACTCAAAGAATTAATTTCCTCGTCTGATACTTCAACCTCAGGAGGCTTATGAAAACTCCTAATAATTAGAAATAAATTAAATAAAAGATCAGCGAAGTAAATTACTGTGAGAATGGCAATGAGCACTATTAGTGTAGTCTTAAAACTTATAAGAAAACTTATGGCGATACTGCCTAAAATTGCTACTATTAAAATTTTCTGGACATCTGAAAGTCTGAAGAATGCAGATTCATTGTGTGGCAAATTGGAATGATGAATATATTTATTTCCGCGGTGATGAAATCCTTTTCCACTTTCGTCTTCAAAATGTTCAACAGGATGTCCAAATAAAATATTTTTTAGGAAATTCATAACTTTTTAATGAGTACTGATTATATCCATATAGAGTCCCATAGTCAATTAAAAAGGAATAAATACAGAAGATCAGGGGTTACTCTTTCAGAATCAATGCTTAATACTATTATACATGGCCTAGATATTTTATCAAGTCCGGGGAATTTTACT
>CAZBFH010000010.1:2255-26677 GCA_964491185.1 uncultured Gammaproteobacteria bacterium | reverse complement strand
ACCAAAACTTTTGCATCTTCTAAATCAGCGGGGAAGAGATTAAGTTCTGTCATTGCCTCAATCACTCTGTCAAAACCAAAGGCAAATCCTACAGCAGGAATTGAGTTATTTGAAAACATTCCAATTAAATTATCATATCTTCCACCACCAGCGACTGAACCTGCCGAATACCCTTCAATCTCCACTTCTAATATTAATCCTGTGTAATAGTCTAAGCCTCTTGCTAAATATAGTTTAGTGAATGCATTTTCAACTCCCATCTCTTTTGCTATTTTCATAATATTTCCTAAATATGGAGCTTGTTCTACTGATTGTGTAATTGAAAGAAGGTCATCAAGAGCCATAACTATTTTTTTTGGGATTCCAAGCTCTTCAATCATCTCATCAGCTTTTTGCCAACCAATTTTATCGATTTTATCAATGATTGAAATAACTTTTAGAGAAAGGTCCTCGTTGATTCCTGATTGTTTTATTTTTTCAAAAAGTAGTCTTCGGTCATTTACGTTTATTGAAAATTTTTTAAATCCTAGGGCTTTTAAACATGTCTCAAGCATTGAGATAATTTCAGCGTCAGCAAAAGGGGAAATGGAGCCGACGGTATCAACGTCTACTTGGAGAAATTCTCTGTATCTTCCTTTTTGTGTATTTTCCGCGCGATAAACATTCTGAATTTGATATCTTTTAAATGGAAGAGGGAGTTCATTTGCGTATTGAGCTGCGACTCGAGCAAGGGGAACTGTTTGGTCGTAACGCATTGCAACTTTGCGATCTCCATTGTCTACGAATTTATACATTAATTTATCTCCTTCATCACCATATTTTCCAGATAAAATATCTTCATACTCGAGAGCTGGAGTTTCCAGTGGTTCAAAACCATAGGACTCAAACACCTCTTTTAAGATGTTTAAAACATAGGCTCTTTTCCTCGCTTCTTTTGGCAAGAAATCTCGGAAGCCTTTTAGTGTTCTAGGTTCAACTTTCATATTTTTAATCATATCTTATTTATATTCTCTAGACAATGCCAAGTAGTTTTTTAGGATTTATAACTAGCATTAAGTATAGTTCGTCATAGTTAAATCCATTTTTTAGAAGAATTGAACAAAACTTATAGAGCGCATCGCTTGGAGTAGGACTAAATTTTTGCCCGACATCAGAGCTTAAAATCACGGACTGACATCCAACGTCTCGAATTTGTCGAGCAATTTTAATCATGGGTATTTTATCAATCGAATACATTGAATAACTCTGTTCAATAAAACAGCCTTTGTCTGCTAGCTCTTTCTGAATTTTAATTGGCATATTAATTTTTTGATAAATTGGATGCGTTATAACAACTCGTCCGCCAATATTTAAAAATTCAGTTGAAAGTATTTTTGATTCCTGCCAAGATAAATGACCTGTTGCAAGAGTCAAGTCCAAGTCTTTAATTAATCTCAAAAAACTTATTGTATCCTTCGTTAATTTGCCATCCTTAAAAATTCTAACGGGTTTTATGTCTTTTGATAATCTTGCATTGAACTCCTGATTCTTAACCCATTCCGGTGCAATTTCAAATTCACTTTTTTTTAGAAAATTTTCTGAATTTATCGTTGGGAACCACACCATGATTGGATTTTTATCAAACTCTCTTAGGGAAATTATCATATCCTGATTTATTCCCCCTAAGGAATTATTTAATACAACTCCACCATATAAAGTAATTTCATTATTTTTCACCTCTTTGATAAAAGGTGAAGTAGGGAAGAAGTGATTTTTTAGAACTATTCCACCTATTTTTCCCTTTTCAGAATTAATTAATTCTGAAACTGTGAATTTTCTTGGAATAATTTCAGGACCCACATGATAGTGAATATCAATTGCCTGCTTTATTATGCTTTTTATTTTTAAATCATTTTTCATATTATTTTAACCAAGGAAATTGTTCCCGTTCAGGGATAATATACAATCTAGGTAAATTCATATCAACTTCGTTGTCTTTGTTTTTTGCAACTGCGCTTACTTTAACAGGAGCAAATATTTTTTCCACAATTAAGGCTTCAGCAATGCGCTCTCTTAAGTAAGCAAATGCCGCTCTTTTTATATCCTCTTGTCTATCATAGCCACTTCTCCTGCTCGCAGCTGCAATAGCTTCACTTACCTTATGACCAGTTAATAATCTCCTGATTTCTTCTTCGGTTAAAGCATTCTTGAGACTTAAATACATTTGTATATTTTCAGATCTTATATCAGACCACGGTTTTATATTAAACCCATAATTTGCTGCAGTATCCGATACTTGCCCAAAGTAATTCTGGGCTGTTTCTGTATCTACTTGATTGTTAACTTCGGTTGCATATAGATCGGCGGGCATAATTACAACATTAGTTTTGACACGTTTATCCTCTAAGATTCTTTGAAGAGCTTGAACCCTACTCATAACTCTACCTTCATTTTGCCCCAGCTCTCCTATGGGTCTTACACCCCACGGAACGAAAAGAACTAGAGGGTCTTGTGTAGTTCTAGCTTTTAAAATTCTTGCAATAATCGCATCTGGAAATTCTGGATTAAAAGGTCCATTTAAGCTTTCTATTTCTTGCCAAGCAAAATAAGCATCTCTTGCTACTCTAAATTGATCAACTGACGGAAAAACAATTCTTGAGCTTTCGGGTTTTTGATTAGGTATATCTTGAGACCAAGTTCCTTGTACTAAATATTCTCGGCTTGTTCCGGGTGTTGTTACAGCTTGGAATGCAAACCTATTTGTACGAGGGTTTCTAATTAAATTTTGATTTATGTTTATTAATCTTTCCATAATTTTTTACCACAAAAAAACCGCCTTTCGGCGGTCATGATTTGTTTAATTCTATTTTTTAAACACGAAAATCACATCCGCCGTTAAGACGAACATGATAATGATTTAATGTAAATCCGTTTTTCATTAAATATATTTTGTCACAAAGCATTTTTATTGTCAAGCTTATAGTCTTAATCCTCTCTGTCTTTAAAATAAAAATTATAGTATTCACGGCCAACTATAAGAATTATACTTGCAACTGGAATTGCAAAAACAGCACCTGTTACTCCAGCGATCTTTATTCCAATTAAGAGGGAGAGAATTACAATAACAGGATTTATATTAAATGCGTTTCCTATAATTTTTGGTCCGATTGCATTAAAAATAAACTGCTGTATAACAAAAATAATTAAAAATATCACTAATGCTCTGTCGGGACTTTCAACTAGAGTTACTAAGAGGGGAGGGATCACGCCTATAATAGGGCCAATTACTGGGACAGCTGTTAGAATTCCAGAAATTAAAGAAGTGGATCCTGCAAAATTTATTCCGAAAATTGTTAAAACAATCCAGGTTATTATTCCACCTATGATTCCCCAAAGAATCTGAATTCTTACGAAAGAAGCAAATGACTGATCGATAACTTTTTGAACAAATTTTATTTCAGTATGAAATCTTCTAGGAGTTAGTGCAAATAATTTTCGATTTAAATTATCTTTATCAATAACTAGGTAAAAGGAAAGGATGAGTATGGTTACAAGATTTACCAAAAACTGAGTAACTGAAGGAATAATGTTGGTGTAATTGCCGATCGACTTTGTAAAATTATCAATTCCGTCTGCAACCATTGGCGGTGCATTTTCCTTAAATGTAGGAAGTAGTTGTTCGAGAGTTTTAAGTTGGACTGCGATGTCAGGAATAAAAACTATAAAGGTCAATCCAATAAGTATTGCAGCTAAAACAAAAACTATAACAGTAGAAACGATTCTTGGAACCTTTAGGTAGTTGGTAAAAAGGTCTACAAAAGGTTCAAGTAAGAAGCTAACTAGCCATCCGAAGAAAATTATAATAATAATGTCTGAGAAATCCCGGAGAAATTTCACAACATATTCGAAAAGATAGAGCCCAACCGCAATAGTTCCAAGTGTAATAAGAAGTTTTAATGAAGAAAGATCTTTTTTAAGTTCGTCGAGCATAATTTGATTATAGCTCCATATGTCTAATTATGTATAGATAGATTAATATTAAAAATTGATAAGTTTATTTGACTGATCTTATCCTATAGATGTATAATCCTGATTAATATGTCGGAAAGAAGAGCTAGGTTGTCGCCGCCACGGGAAATTCCGGATTATTCCGGTCAGACCGCAATTGTCGGAGAGCTTATAGTTGCAGAAAATGCTTATCAACATGCTGTTGCATTACGCGGTCAAGCTCTCGTAAGTCTTGCAACTGAAGGAAGTAGGGTGGCAGGACTTCAGTTTGAAATAGCGCAAAGAGCAGAAGCTTTGACAGCTGATATTTTAGATTTTAGCCGTGCTGCTTTTGACTATGAAAGCATGGGACATAGACATCCTCAGGTTAGGGGAATGGCTAGTTCTCCTGTAAAATATACAAATTCAGCCTCAAGGGAATACACAATTGATGATAATGGTCAAGTCGTGGTTTATACTGTAACAAATAGGCGCACAACTCAAAAAGGGAAAATTGTAGAAGAATCTCTTGTTATTTCCAAAACTGATGATAGTGCATTTAAGCTTAGTATGACAATGCGAAAGAGCGGAAGAAATTTAGAAAAAAGTCTAGATTTAAGAGATGGTAGAGGCTGGCAAAATTTGACTCAAGGTTCAGAGCGTCAAAAATGGCATGGCTATCAACAGTATAATCCTGGACAAGAAGGGCAACAATTAACTGATGTTTTGGATTCTTTTAAGTGGTTTATGGATAGATTTCATCACCCTATTCAGGAAGGTGTAATAGAGGATTTAGGTGAGATAACTACTAGCTAATACTAATTAAATATTTAGGTGCTTTGTTCATTTGAATTAAATTATTTTTATAAATACAATATAGATCTTCAATTCTAACACCTCCGTAATTTGATAGATAAATTCCTGGTTCAATTGAAAAAATCATATCTTCTTTAATTTTATTCTTAGATTTTGGAGAAATATGTGGAGCTTCATGGACCTCAATTCCTATGCCGTGACCTACGGAATGCGGGATGTTTGGATATTTTTGTTTTACAATATAATCACGGGCGACTTTGTCAATGCCACTTCCATTAATTAAGTTATGATTATTGATTGATGATTCAAGAAATCTTATTGCTTCCGTTTGTGCTTGTAAAACAGTGCTATACATTTTTATAAATTTTTTAGGAGCATGTCCAAAGTAAATAGTGCGTGTCATATCAGAGCAATAGTTATTAATTCTTACACCGAAATCCAGAAGAATTATCTGATTTTTTCTAAGTTTTGTATTTCCAGTTTGGTGATGGGGGATGGCGGAGTTTTTTCCAAATGCGACTATTAATTTAAAGGAAGATTCGCCACCTTTTTCTACAATAAAATCTTCAATTAAGTTAGAAATTTCTCTCTCAGTAATTCCCGGTTTAAATTTGTCAAGAATAAATTTAAATGCTTGATCTCCAATATAGCACGCGAGTTTTATATTTTTAATTTCATTGTTGCTCTTAATAAGTCTCAATTTATGAAGGTCAATAGGATTGAGGCTTACGATTTTTTTAAATGATTTAAATTCAGAAACAGTTAAATTGCTTTCTTCAAATCCTAATGTTTTTATATTTAATTTTTCAAATAATTTCTCAGCTTCATTTCTTAAGAAATTATAAATTCCCCCGTCCTTAACTATAAAATTTTTTGCCTGTTTTTTTACGGCCTCCGAGTAGCGTTTATCAGTGATTAGATAGTTAGACTTTTTTGTAATTATTAAAAAACATTCTCTTTCTGTTTCTGAAAAACCAGAATAATCAGTTAAGTAAATTATATTTGCAGGGGAGGATATTAGGATTGCGTCGACTTTTTCTAAAATCTTTTTAAGATTTAAATTCATTCTTCCTCTTCTTCTGGAGTAGGTGTAGGGGTAGATTTAGTATCGTTATCAACTACTACTTGGATGTTTGGATTTGTTGGAAGATCTGGAAATGTGATAATTCTTGAAGCTGTAAGTCTATTATTTTCTTTAGGATCTAGAAATCCAATAACTATACCATTTTGCATCTTTTCAATTTTGGAAAATCCAGAAGTTTCAAGTTCGCCATCGTCATAGCTAAAAGTTTTTGTAATTTTTTCTATATCAACTAAATATTTTTTCCCGTCTTCAGTGAGAAGTGTAACAGTAAATTTATTTTCATCAGTTTCTGTTATTACTCCATGAAGAAACAATGGAATATTTTTTTCATTTACAAAACGGGCGAGTAGTCTATGAGACTCCTTGTTGTAGAGGCCAAGTGCAGAAATTCTAGAGCCTTTTTTGATATCGGAAATTCCAAACGAATCATCATCTTCTGATGAGAATTTAGTTAATTCATCCACATCAATAATTCTTGTTTTGTTATTCAAGTCTGTTACTGTGATTTGGGTGTCCGAGACATCTTCTACTGTCCCAATTATTCCTCGTCTCTCAATTAAATTAAGCTCTGCAACTCGAGAAGCCACTTTATTTTTTAAAGCGTCGACTTTGTTAGTTATTTTTTCAATCTCATCACTTGTTGGAATCGCATTCTTTGCTGGAGTTTTTGTCTGTCCAAAAGCATTTGGTACTGATAGAGCTAAAAGTATTAATGTAATAATTAAAATTCTAAACATATTAAAAAGATTCAGTTGAATATGTGACAGTTAATTTAGCTTTTGCAATTTCACCATTCCGGGCAATTGCACTGACTTCGATTATATTTTCTCCATCATCAAGAGTGATTTCTGTCGAAAAATTTCCATTATTAGCTGCAACTCCTGCTTCTTCGTTGGACTCTGTAAGTACAACTATTTTAGCATCTGGAACTGTTTTTCCGGAAATGGTAATTATTCGATCGTCTACTACTTCCTCATCTGTTGGTCTTTCTATAGTTACAAATACTGATGAGCTAGGGGTGGGTGAGGGATTTTCAATCGTTATCTTTTTTATGTCACTATCATTAACTTTTTTCGTTGATTGATAGATAAAAAAAGCACCAATTGCCAAAACAATGCCTATTAATGCAGCAATAAGAGAAAGAATAATTTTTTCTTTTTTCATAAACACCTGGGATTAAACACGCCGTGCCTAAGGAAGTGCAAGGCTAAAGTAAGGCTCATGATACTACTTAAATAATTATCTTGTCAAGAAATCTCACACATGGTAGGATATGCAAATGGATGTAACTATACTTAACGAAAAAACAATAAAAATTAAAGGTAAAAATGCGTCAGTTGTGATAAATCCTACTTCTTCAACTCCTAAAACAGATGCTGATGCGATAATTCAACTTAAAGAGAGCGCAGATTTTAGCGACAGTAAAATTGAAGGTAGTAGAATTAGTATAAAAGGGCCAGGTGAATATGAAATTAGTGGAGTTAAAATCTCAACAGTAAGAGTTAACGATGATCAAATAGTAAGAATTGATCTTGATAACGTTAAGGTTCTTGTTGGAAATGGAGCATCAATCGAGAAGATTCAAGATAAGATTGAAGAATCTCAAGTTGTGGTAATTGATTCAACTAATGAATTTAATCATTCCGTTTTAACATCACTCGAACCAAGCGTTTTACTTGTTTATGGATCAAGAAAGACAGAGGTTGCAAAATCACTTGGAAAAGACGAAGCAGTAATTGCAAGCAAATATTCTACAACTTCAGACAAGCTCCCAGCTGAGATGGAAGTAGTCTTGCTAGGCTAATATTAGTATTTGTTACTGATTGAGTCATTGTTTTTTCAAGAGCATTGATCTATTATTTTAAAACTTATGGCCACATCTAGGGTCCACCCACACAATGAAGAAGCTGAGCAGAGTGTGCTTGGTGCAATTTTAATAAGTAAAGAAACGATTGGACTTATCTCTGAAAAGTTAAGGCCTAAAGATTTTTACGATGACAATAATGGGAAAATTTTCGAGGCAATGCTTAACCTCCATGATTCTGGAAAACCAATCGACATTCTGACTCTTTCAAAAGAACTTAAGAACCTAAAAGCAAAAATTGAAGCATCTTATTTAACTGAACTTTTTAACGCAGTTCCTACAGCTGCAAACATAGAACACTACGCAAAGATTATTCTGGAAGATTCAACAAAAAGGTCACTAATCAATCTTGGTTCAAATATTGCAGAAATGGGTTTTATGGAAGATAAAGAAGCAGAAGAGCTTTTAGATAAAGCAGAAGCTTCGGTTTTTGCAATTACTCAGGGGCACACTACGAAAGGATTCATCCCAATAAAGGCAAGTCTTGCTGAAAGTTTTGACAGGATCGATGAGCTACATAAGTCTGGAGCGGGATTAAGAGGTGTAAAAACTGGATTCACTGATCTAGATAATATTCTTTCAGGAATGCAAGCATCAAATCTGCTTATTCTTGCGGCCCGTCCAGGACAGGGAAAGACTGCTTTTATCGTTAATATGTCTCAGCACATAGCAGTGAATGAAAAAAAATCAGTTGGAATCTTTTCTCTTGAAATGAGTCAAGAAGAATTGGTAGACCGTCTTTTAGTTGGTCAAGCTGATGTTGACGCATGGAGACTTAAAACTGGAAGACTTACAGAGTCTGATTTTACAAAATTATCTGAAGCTATGGGAGTTCTAGCTGATGCGCCAATCTATATAGATGATACGCCCGGAATTTCAGTTTCTCAGATTAGAACTAAAGCGAGACGTCTTCAGCTTGAGCACAATGTCTCTATTATAATAGTAGACTATCTTCAATTGGTGGACCCTGGAAAACATTATGAGAACAGAGTCCAAGAGGTTTCAATTGTTTCTCAGGCTTTAAAAAATCTTGCTCGCGAGTTAAAAATTCCAGTTCTTGCTCTTTCTCAGCTTTCTCGCGCAGTTGAGCATAGAGGGGAGAAGAAACCTCAATTAGCTGACCTTAGAGAGTCAGGAGCTATTGAGCAGGATGCAGACGTAGTTATGTTTTTATACCGACCGGATGCTGAAATTGCTGATGTAATGCAAACAAAACTTTCAATTGCTAAGCACAGAAATGGCCCTCAGGGAGAAGTAGATCTTCTATTTAGGGGAGACAGAATTAGATTTTATAATATGGAAAGAAAAAGAGAAGAAGTGCCTCAGGCTCCCTCAGGTCCAACGCAAGCGAGTGCTATTTAGTGGTTTATTTTTGCTTGTCCCACATTGATATATTTACATTTTTTAGTAAGACCGATATGATAGGGAAATCAAGACCTTGAGGCAACTTAAGGCGGAAGGGGGTGAATGTTATGGACGATCAAAATAACCCAACAGTCGGAACTCCAGACCCAAATGCAGGCGGAATGCCACCTGTAGATCCAGGTATGGGTGGAGGAATGCCAGCACAGGATCCTAATGCAGGAGGGGGAGTAACTCCACCACCAGCAGAAAATCCAGGAGCAGGGGAAACACCAGCAGTCGACCCAAATCAAGGTTGGACACCACCACCTGCACCTGTTACACCACCAGCTGATCCTAGCGCAGGAATGCCTGCACCAGAACAACCAGTTCAGGGTGGAGGAGACACAGGAACACCAGGAGGAACAGTTTAAGTTTTTCCAGGATTTTTGTTTCGAAACAAAAATAGACTAGCAGAATTTGGAAGCTAGTCTATTTTTTTTATCCCCAGTTTTTTGCTACAGCACGAGGTCTTGGGAGAGGTTTTTTATCAGGCGTATATTGTCCATGTTGATCTCCAAATTTAATTGCCTGATGAACGTGTCCTACTTCATGTAGAAGTGCGCTGTTAATCTGGCCCATAACTGTGCTCATCTTTCCATAGGGGAGAGGTAAGGGAGTTGTTAGGTCGTTGGATTGTATTCCGGATAAAATATCATAGAATCTGACAGCCTCTGTTTTTAAAAGTTCCACTAAATCCGAAACTGACATTTGTTTTAGGGTTTCTTTCTCCGGATCATTCCAGCTGTCAATTTTTCTAGTTGCTAAACCAGTATTTCTAACCCTAGAAGTTGCGACTAAATCTACGAGATCTTCTTTGGCAGTATTTCCTACACCAATTCTCTCAGTGTCTACTCGATTAGCTGGGAATATGCCATAGTAATCCATTATTCCTTCTCTTTGTTCTAGAAATGCCTTAAAAACATCACGAGTTTCAACGGGAATTCTGTCTAAAGAATGAGAAGCTTCAAACTGATCGGCCCATGGCAATGGCTTGCTAATAGTTTCGTCTGACATAGTACCGGGGGAGGGATTCGAACCCTCAAGAGTTTAAAGCTCACGGGTTTTTGAGACCCGCGTGTATACCGTTCCACCACCCCGGCGTTTAAATATGGATTTTTAGCCTTGTTTATTATATACTTTCAACTATGACACTTCAACAAATCTATGATTTAGCAATCCAAATGGCGATTGATACTGATCCAAGGGGAAGGAAAAGAGTAGAGGAGCTTTTGAAAAGAAGAAAAAAAGAGTTCGGTGATTTGCCTGAAAAAAAGAAAAAATATTTTGATCAAGAAACTCTTACTAATCCATATTCAGATACCAGAATTTTATTTGGTGATCCCAAAATACAAATAAAAAAAATTTTAGTTGGAATTGACCCAGATGCGACAGAAATACTTCTCGTTGACCGTTTAAATCAAAAAGGGGAAAAGATCGACGCTCTTGTTGGTCATCATCCAGTAGGAGTTTCATTGGCTGCGCTTCATGACGTAATGGATATTCAGGTTGATAGTTATGCAAAAGTGGGCGTTCCAGTTAATATAATGGATGCTTTGATGAGGGAGCGAATGGATGATGTAAAAAGAAGGATTCATCCAAATAATCATAATCAGATAACTGATACTTCTAGGCTTTTAAATATTCCCTTAATGAACCTACATACGGTTTGGGACAATATTGGAGACAAATTTATGGAAAATTACTTGAATAAAAAAGAATTCGAAACAGTTGACGAAATTGTTGATTATTTGATGGAGCTTCCTGAGTATCAAGAAGCAGCTAGGGGTAAAAATGCACCTGAAATTGTTTCCGGTGGACCTAAGAGCAGGGTAGGAAGAGTTGCAATATTTTTTACTGGTGGAACAAATCCTTCTAAAGAGGCATATGCTGAGCTTGCGAGGGCGGGAGTTGGTACGATTATAGATATGCACATACCTGAAGATGGGTTAAAAGAGGCAAAAAAAATGCACATGAATGTAATTAATGCAGGACACATGGCTTCTGATTCAATTGGAGCAAATCTATTCTTGGATGAGATTGAAAAAAAGGGAATTGAGATAATACCAGGTTCGGGTTTAATTAGAGTAAGGAGAAATAAAAAATGATTGGCGTACAAGAGCTTCGAGCAGGAACGGTTTTTGAGGAAGATGGGAATTTATATGTAGTCATTTCTTACGAGCATATTAAAATGGGCAGAGGTTCAGCAAATATAAAAGTTAAAGTTAGAAATATTAGACAAGGATCTACTACCGAGAAAGGATTCACTAATAATGCAAAAGTTAAAAATGTTTCAGTTTTCAAAAGAGACGTTCAATATCTATATAAAGACTCAGAAAGTGCTTTTTTTATGGATCCATCTTCTTTTGAGCAGATTCCAGTGCCGCTAGATCTTATTGGAACGGATGCTGCATATTTAAAAGAAGGGGAGAGTTTTAATGTTTCATTTTTGGGCTCTGAAGCTCTTGCATTAAATCTTCCACCAAAAATGGACTTTGTTATAACAGATGCAGACCCAGGGGTTAAAGGAAATTCAGCCTCTAATATTTATAAAGATGCAACTTTGGATAATGGTCTAAAAACTCGAGTTCCACTTTTTATAAAAATAGGGGACAAGGTCAGAATTGACACAAGAACTGGAGAATATAGTCAAAAAGTCAATTAATTATGGGCAACCCCTTCTTAAAGGTCCTATCTATTCCTTCCTTCTTGTATCTTCTTATTTCTGAATTCTTCTCGCAGTTTGCGATGAACCTTCTCAACTTTACTTTGCTAATTGTTGTTTTTCAGTTGTCGGAATCGAATATAGCAGTTGCAGGAGTTGTTCTGTCATTTACGCTTCCGTCAATTTTATTTGGAATAATTGCGGGTGTGTATGTAGACAAATGGAATAAGAAAAATGTTTTAGTATATACAAATATTCTTAGAGCGTTAGCGGCATTTCCATTAATTTTTATTTCTCATGAATTATTTTTAGTTTATGCTCTCAGTTTTGTGATCTCCTTAATCACTCAATTTTTTATTCCTGCTGAAACTCCTATCATTCCACTTCTGGTTCCTAAGAAAAATTTAATATCTGCTAATGCACTTTTTAGTATGGGAATTTTTGGATCAATTATCGTTGCTTACGCACTATCGGGACCACTTCTTCTTCTCTTCGGAAAAACAAATGTATTTATTTTTATAACTTTTCTTTTTGCACTTTCCGCAGTTTTTGCATTTTTTATTAGACTCAAATTTGATAAATCAAAAGTAAAAATAAAGATAAATATACTAGAAGAAGTAAAAGATGCTTTTATATTTATGGCAAAAAAGGATAAAGTTTATCATTCTCTTTTTCTGTTAACTCTTCTTCAAACTTTAATACTAGTTATTGCTGTAATTGGTCCAGGATATGCAGAAAATATTCTTCATATTGATGTGGAAAAATTTCCTGTTCTTTTTGTAACCCCCGCGGTTATTGGAATGAGTATTGGCGCAGTATTGATAGGTAATTTCTGGCACAAAAAATCAAAGCAGGCGCTTGCAAAAATTGGACTTCTAATAATTGGCATAGTCATCCTTCTTTTTCCGTATGGTTATCTAGTAACGAGTAGGGAATCCATAGTGAGTATTAATAGTTATATGCCAAATATGGTGAGTATAAATGATGTTCACATATTGGTATTTTTAGCCGTGATTGTTGGATTTGCATTCTCGCTTGTTTTCGTACCATCGAACACTTTAATTCAGGAAGAGACTACTGATAAGCAACGTGGTAAAATCTATGGATCATTAAATACGCTTGTCGGAATTGTTTCAATTGTTCCAATCCTTGGAGTCGGTGCATTGGCGGATTTAATTGGAATCTCTAAGGTAATAACGTTAATCGGAGTATCAGTAATTACAATAGCGCTTTTAAGAATATTTAAATTCAAATAATATGCAATTTTTTATTTTTGTTTTAATAATCTGTTTGGTTTTATTTCTTTATAGAATTTATCATCTTGCAAATGATGATTATATTTTAATAAAAAAGAATATAACGCTTGAAGATATATTTAATGCTGTTTTTGTTTGTTCTGCTGTATCTCTTTTATTTTCCCGTCTTTTTTATGTGTTGATGAACCCCGATCCTGTTTTTATTAATCCGTTAGGTTTTTTGCTTTTCCCATATTTTCCAGGACTTTCAATAACTGGAGCAATTATTGGAGGAGTACTTGCGCTGTTCTTTTTTTGCAGAAGAAAAAAAATTCCAAGAGCCCGGGTTTTTGATTTTTTCTCGATGGCATTTATTTTTGTATTGCCGTTTGGATTTTTAGGATATTTTCTTTTGTCTCAAGATTTCACAACAGGAACAATTGTTAAATTTGTTTTATATACTTTAATTCTTATTGCTTCAAATATTTACTTATATCCAAAAGCAAGCTCCTTAGAAATAAAGGATGGAACAATTAGTGCTTTATTTTTAGTTTTCTTTTCGCTCATTTCACTCCTTTCAAGTGCTATTGATAATCCAGGAACTAATTATTTTATCTCACATAGGGAAAATTATATTTTGGTTTTTATTTTATTTATTTCAATTGGGATTATCATAAAACAAGAATTAACTGGAAGGATCTCAATTAAAAATGGAAAATAATTTAAAAATTCTATTTGAAAACGAAAATTATCTTGTGATCGAAAAACCTGCAGGTATTACAGTCAACAGATCTGATACAACTTCAAGTGAAATGACACTCCAAGATTTAGTTGAAAAAGAAAATAAGATTAATTTCAAAGATCCCGATCAGGAATTCTTAGATAGGGGAGGAATTGTGCATAGGCTTGATAAGGAAACATCAGGAGCAATAATTATTGCAAAAAATTCGAAAGCGTTTAGAGAGCTTCAAAGACAATTTAAAGAAAGGATCGTTGAGAAGAGTTATCTTGCTCTTTCACACGGGGAAATTAAGCCAGAAAATGGAGAAATAAATGTTCCAGTGGGAAGACTTCCATGGAACAGAAAAAGATTTGGTGTTATTGCAGGGGGCAGGGAGGCTCTTACAAAATATCAAGTTGAAGAATATTACAAGTTTGAGGGAGAAATATTAACCTTAGTGAGATTATTTCCAAAAACAGGCAGAACTCACCAGATTAGAGTTCATTTGAAGCACATAAATCACCCAATTTTTTCTGACCCTTTATATGGTGGAAGAAAAGTTTCAAATTCTGACAGAAAAATTTTACCTCGTGTTTTTCTTCATGCAGAAAAAATCTCTTTCCTAGATCCGAGTACAGGGGATAAGGTTATGTATAAAAGCGAACTTTCTGATGATTTAAAAAGATTTTTGAAGTTGATTTCGACTTCAAAAAATTGATATGCTCTAATTAGGAGGTGAGTTTATGCCAGGATTTGGTGGATTTTACAAAGGAGAAAAGAAAAAGGCAAAAAAGGGTAAGGACGGCAAGATCGTTTCTTCAAACGCCCCTACTTATGTTATGCCTGAGCTGATCTCCAAAAAGAAAAAGGATTGGTAATGAAAAACGCTAAGAAGGAGAAGATCAAGAGCTTTAATTTAGCTCTATATTTTGGTCTTTTAGTACTTCTAATAATCATAATTTCTGTCTCATTTAAAATATTTGACGTAATAAGAAAAAGTGAATTCGATGGTAAAAATCGATTTACAGTCGCAGTTTTAAATGATAAAAATGTAGATGTAGTTACAGTTTCTCCTTCTACTGGAAATCAATCAGGTATTAGGATCGAAAAAGCCGGGAGTTTGGATGAAATCGATATGTATTCGATTCCAGTTGATGTATTCGTGGAAAGTGATTCAGACTTTTCTTCAGAATCGAAAAGTATTTTCTTAAAAATGTTGTTTAACAAAAGAGAGCTTGATTCGACACTAAATATTTTAGATTTATTTAAGCTTAGTATTTTTTCCTTCGGAGTAAATAATGAGAACTTTTCCTATCAAGGTTTTAAATTAAGCGAGGAAAATGAGCTCAATTCTGTTTCATCAGTGGAGTTTGTTGACGAAAAGATTTCTCAGGATAAAGTGAGCATTCAAGTCACGAATTCAACTCAAACAGGAGGATTAGGAAATAAAATTGCAAAAACCATTACGAATCTTGGGGGAAACGTAGTTTTGGTTAATTCTTCAAAAGATGAGATAGAGGACTCAGTAATTTATTACCAAGAAGAATCTTATACTGTAAAGAAACTTTCTAAAGTTTTAAATATTAAAGCTGAAAAACATGAAACTAATTCAATTGCGGATATTATTGTTATCCTGGGGAAGGATCAAGAGGAATGAATATGTTAATTTGGATTGTAATTATTGGGTTAGTCTCTCTTTTCTGGGCTTTTCTAGCACTTAAAAAAGAAAAAAATAAAAAAGAGTTAAATGAAGCTCAAAAAGACATCTCTAAGGGAAGAGTTATATTTTACTCTTCTGATTCTTCTGAATCATCTTCTTCGTAGTCTGCGGTTTTCTTAGATTTTCCTTTGCCACTTTTTTTAAGACTTAATTTCTTTTCGATAATATGAAGAAATGAAGGCTGATCTTTGAATTTTGTTGAGCGTTTTAATTCTCTAATAAAAATTGTGACATTTTGATGATTTGATGATTTGACAAAAGCTTCGTATTTATTCCCACCATTTATAAATTTAATTAGCCTTTTTCCTATGTCGTCAGGAAGAACTCCAATATATTTTTTGCCCTGGGAAATAAAGATTTTTAATCTTTTAGCTGATAAATCTAGCGCTTGTCCAGTTCTGAGAGTATTAAGGACCTCAGCTTGTGCTAGATTAATTAGATCTACCACTTTTGTTTTACCTGTTTCTTCAATAAAAATATTATTCATGTTAATTACAATTGTTGTTCCATTTTCGTCAGAGGAATCTGATGTAATTTTGCTTAAGTTTTTAATAGCAATTGAGTTAAGCGGATCGATTTCTAATACTTTTTGATATGTTGTCTTTGCTGATTTACTTTTACCCAATATGGTATATGCGAGTCCCATTCTGTTAAGTGCTTCTACGTCTTTAGGATTGTCATCTAAGAGGGATTTATTTAGTTTAATAGCTTCATCCCAGTTACCTTTTAGTGTTGCTTGAATGGCGTGATTTGAAGTTATTTTCATTGAGGATTTAATTGAAAAATTTTACTATTACAAATTGCAAAAGTCAATAATCAAATGGTAAAATATGAACAATAATTTATGAGTGGACATTCAAAGTGGTCAACCATTAAAAGACAGAAAGGCGCAGCTGATGTAAAGCGAGGTGCGACTTTCACAAAAATTTCTAACGCAATTACAATTGCTGTAAAACAGGGCGGAGGAATAGGGGACCCTGATCAGAACCCTAGGCTTCGTTTAGCGATAGAGCTTGCTAGAACTGCCAATATGCCAAAAGACAATATTGAACGCGCCATTCAAAGGGCTACGAGCAAGGAGGCAGGAGAATTATCTGAACTTACATATGAGGGATTTGCTCCAGGCGGCGTATCGGTACTGGTAGAAGCTGTAACAGATAATACGAATAGAACTACTTCAGAAGTAAAAAGTCTTTTTAATAAATCCGGCGCTAGTTTCGCAAGGCCCGGAGCTGTAGCCTATCAGTTTGATCAGTCAGGAGAGATAACAGTTTTAAAAAATGATAAATCGATTGACGACATTTTTCTTTTAGCTGCAGAACTAGGTGCGCTTGATGTTGAGGATAGGGGAGAAGAGGTGGGAGTATATACCCAAGTTTCAGATTTAGCTAAGATAAAAGAAGGACTTTCTTCGCAAGGATTAAGTGTTACAGGAGCTGAGATTTCTAGAAAACCAAAGAACACAGTTGAGGTGGGGGATGAGCAGAAGGAAAAAATTGTTAACTTTCTTTCAACTTTAGAAGATATGGATGATATACAAAAAGTTTATTCCAATGTTAGTCTTTAAATGAAGCTTAAAACTTCTGCTTTTTTGAAAAAGAATATTTTCACAAAGAGACAACGTTTTGCAGCCGGAGTCTTAATTCTTTCAGTTAGTCTTTTTTTAGTTGAACATTTTCTAACAAAGTCCGGGATTTATTTTGTAATTTTAATTGCCTTTTTAACAGACGGATTTTTGTATTGGGCGCTTCGTAAAGATTTAAAAGGAAATTTCACCCCTCAAGTTTTAATATTGCCTTTTCTTTATACGCTCGCTTTCGGTTTGTTTTATTTTTCTTTACCCCCTCGATTACTAGTACAAACATTCTTAACGGTTCTTTATGCAATTGGACTTTACTCTGCGTTTCTAAGTCAAAATATTTTCACGATCTCAACAGTTAGAACTATTGCGCTTTTATCTAGCGCTAGAACAGTCTCTTATGTTTTGTCAATTTTCATATATGCTTTTTTCACGAATACAGTTTTCAGTTCCCAGTTGAGCTTTTTTATTATTCTCCCTTTAATCTTTGCATACTCATTTCTTTTGATTGTTCATTCGCTATGGACATATACACTGGAGCGGAAAGTGAAGACGGAAATTATCTGGGGATTGTTTTTAAGCACGGCTCTTACACAAATGTCATTTCTTTTATGGTTTTGGCCAAGTAAACCTTTGGTCATTTCTTTATTTCTAACAGGATTCTATTACATTATAGTTGGGCTTGCTCACTTATGGTTTGAAAAAAGATTATTTAAGTCTGTGCTTTGGGAATATATTTGGGTGGCTGTATTTGTATTTATAGTTCTAATCGTATTTACTTCCTGGACGTAAAAAGGGAAGTGAGGCCTCCAGATAGAGCCTAATTTAAAATATATATTTAATTTTAGCCTTAAGCAAAAAAATAATTACGCACAAGATGAAGCTAAAAATTAAAAATAATTTAGGCTAATTAAGACAGGGAAGAGGAGAGTATCATATGAGGCTAATGATACAGTTTGATGTAGTTAAGGGTGATATAGTGTGATACAGTTATTTAGCGAATTATTATAGGACATAAATGGATAAAATTTAGCCTCAGGTCATGATTTCACGAGTTCTTAGAACTATTTTCACAAGTACGTAGGCGTGCATATTCTCATAGAATAGAGCGGATAATCATCTGTTTAATCTCGGGAAATGCGATGCGTTATCATTATATGAAGATTATACTATGCTCTCTGATCGTGCAATCATATTAAGCGAAAAAAATACGAACGCTGTTCATAAAGTATTTGAAGCTAAAAGCTGTTGATTAGATTGATAAGACAGTCTAATCGAAGACTATGTGGATAACTCTTCTTAGTGGGGTGTCAATCTCTTGCATGAATATAATAATAATGATTATTTATACGTCTTAGGGAGTTAAGTAGGGCTGTAATTAAATGTAGTGGCTTATATCATTCCCTCTAAATAGATCAAGCTCTAAATAATAGACATATAGGCGCTAGGAAGGAGAAAGTGATAACGTCGTAGAATAATACTTTTACGACGTCACGGAGGCTAGTGTTTTCAGAGAAGACCCTTTTTTCTTTCTAATTTTCCTCCTATATTTATTGAAATTTATTAATTCGTTTTGCTTTCGTTCCTAATATCTCTCTGTATTTCTTGCATTTAAAAAATTTATCCTCTCCCCTGCTATAGGATACTAATTTATTTATTATTTGAGGCTAAATGAAGCTAAAACTTGATTACTATCACACTCATCTAGCCATAGAGTAGTGGTTATTCACGGACTTAAAAAACTTAAGCTATAAAATTATCGAGGTTACTTTTTGGGATTTTCGAAGACTCCAACAACTTGATCCTCACTAATATATGCATGATCAGGAAATATTTCGTTTCCTTGTATACCATGATTCAACAGAATCCTTTTTCCGGGTTCATCAGGTAGTGAAACACGAATCCATTCACCGTCAGTCAAGTCTCCTTGGACAGTGTAATCGACGTTTAGTTTGGCACCAATCTGAGCTGTTCCTAGGGGTGCTGTTTCAGTGCTTGGAGCATACCAGAGGGTAGCGCCGTGTTCTATTAGTTCAGCGCGTGTATTAGGATCTGTGCTTCCGACCATAACTCTATTGAATCTAGGAGAGCCTTCAGGGGTTACTGTCGCTAGCGCAAGAGATGCAGAAAGAGTAAGAGCGCCAACTCTAGTTATTTTTGGATGATTAACTGCGAATCTAGCAGCTTTAGCCACAGAATCTGGTATTGGTTTAAATATATCTGACATAGATACTAATTATAACTATAGGCCGTGAAGATGTCAAGTTAAAATTAGGATTGTGGGGTTCCGACTTGGGTTGTAACAGGTTGATCGGCAATGCTAGCAAGACCAATTCTATCTGCAGGAAGAATTGTTTCACCGTATTCATTTTTGCCAACTATTTGACCGTTTTCAAACCGGGCATTTACAATACCGCCATCAGATTCAATTGGGTTAATGTGGGTGTCTGTAGCATCGCTGTGGCTTATAAAGCCTACGGTTTCAGTAATATCACCAAGTAAGCTCTTTTTTCCGATTGTGACAGCAAACCAGGGCGCTTCAAGTATTCCTGTTGTTGGATCAGTAGCCATTGTGATGGGTGTATTCTCAATGATCACTGGAGATTTTCCGTCCCAGGGAATGCCATTTAGTGAAACTACATTGTCCATAGTTATGTAGTTATCTCTAGCTTCCTGTCGATCGTCAAAATCAGGCATAAAGGGATCGTGTCTTATTTTTAAATCTCTTGCCTGGCCATCCACGTGGATATTTATTAAATACTTATTCATGTCTATAGCTTTTATTTGGTCACTATATTTGCTTAAGGATTCAACTGGAACTTTTCCATCTTCATTAGCTAAAATTATTCCAGTTGCACCAGCTCCCGTTGCTATTCCAAGAGCTAAGGCAATGTTTCTAATTCTATGACGTAGGCTTGGACTATGATCAGCTGATGATGTTATTCTGCGAGCTTGTTGGAGTTTTGGGTGATTAGAATGGGTGGCTTCGACGGCTCTAAATGCTCCATGTGAGGGTCTGTAATCTCTTCCGTGTGATCCTTCAGCCATAAGTAATTTATAGCATCTATTATTATTTAATTCAAACTTGTTGAGGAAAATTAATTGGAATCCTTTTGTCAATTTGAGTAAATAATTCCCACGCTGCATTTAAAGATGTTTTTTTCATGATGCGAGAATCTGGCTGACCTTGTATGTATTCATATTGCGTAATTGATCTTCCATCAATTGCAATTCCTTTTACTTGTAATTGATCCTCAATCATTGGCATTTCGTAGAAATAAACATATCTTGTGATGTGTGGATGATACTTGAATGACTGGAACACTTCCAATTATAGCACCAAGCATGCTAATAGATCTTCCTCTTGGGTCTTCTCCATGATTAATACTAACATCTGACACCTTTTTTAAAATTCTTTCAGTTAGCGTTCTCGGATTATCTTTTTCGTGTATTGATAAGGCTAGTTCTGTAAACATGAGTTGTGATTATAAGCTAAAAGCCTTGACTATACAATTCCCCACGTCGTATAATTAAATTATGAGACGCTTGCGTCTTACAATTTCACTTCATTTTGCAACGCTTAGAGCATCGCATAATGAAGATGCTGAATTTACATGGATTACCATCTGCCCAATAAAGTTAAAAACACTCGATCTAGTCTGATATATTTCGATATAGAAATATTTCAAACGTGGCACTCCTTCCCTATCTCTGCTAATCGACATTTTTTCCAAAATTTAGCCTTAAAATATACCTTATAGTATTATGGAAGAAAAGCTTTTAAAATATTCGGAAGATTTTTTAGAATATCTAGAGATAGAAAAAAACTGCAGTAAGCTCACAATCAGAGACTACAGGCACTACTTAGAAGTGTTTAGAATATGGCATAAAGAAACAATTCCCGAAAAAGAGCTTGATAAAATCGACCTTGCTGATATAAGAAAGTATAGAGTTTATCTCTCTAATAAGGTCGACTCTAAAGGCGCAGGGTTAAAGCGTGTTACTCAGAATTATTACATAATTGCCTTTCGCTCATTCCTAAGATTTCTGATAAAGAATGACATAAAGGCTCTTGAGCCATCCAAGATAGATCTTCCTAAAACTGAAAGTAGGTCGTTAAAATTTCTTGAACGGGAGCAGGTTGATCGACTAGTTACTAGCCCAGATACATCAAAGGAAGAAGGTGTCAGGGACCGCGCCATTATGGAGCTTTTATTCTCAACTGGCCTTCGTGTATCCGAGCTTGTTAGTCTTAACCGTGACCAGATAAATTTAGATCGTAAGGAGTTCGGAATCATTGGAAAAGGTAGACGTTCAAGAATTGTGTTCGTTTCTGATAGGGCTGCGGATTGGATACAGAAATACCTCAATCACAGGAAAGATGCTTTTAAGCCTATGTTCATACGTTATTCGGGTACTGTTATCGAAGAGAACAACGGAGAACGAATGAGGCTTACAGCAAGAAGTGTCGAGAGGGTTGTTAAGAAATATGTAAGGCAAGCGAGGATTCCAGTGGACGCAACGGTTCACACTTTAAGACATAGTTTTGCGACTGACCTTTTAACTAACGGAGCTGACCTAAGAAGCGTTCAAGAAATGCTCGGACATAAGAATATCGCAACTACTCAGATTTATACTCATATAACAAATAAACAATTAAGAGAGGTTCATAAATCATTCCATAGTGGAAATGATAAGTAGGGCTTAATTTCTGCCGTCCATTTTCTTCCTGTAAAAATTCACCTTACTTCTAGCTCTAGAAGCGAGTTCGTAGTCCCCTTTTAGAGTTGCTCTAACTTGGAGCAAAAATGCTTTCTGAAACTTCTGTTCGTCCTTAGACATATTAATTAGTTTGATAGGTTAAGAATACAGTTACTTCTACGTTACTTTCTCCTGGAGTAATAGAGCTTACTTCCCTTTCAGGATTTTGAACTTGTACTTCTCCACCCTGGGCTAGGTCCATTGCTTTTGTTGCAACTGTAAAAGGCATTGGATACCCTGCGGTTCCTGTAGATTCTGTTACATTAATTATTTTTCCAAGTTTTATGCCAGAAGCATTTGCGAGGCCCTCAGCAGATTTTTTTGCCATCTCAACAGCTTCTTTTCTGGCTTCATTTTTAAGTTCAATTTGTTTTTCATCGTTTAACTTAAATACGATACTTCCTACCATATTTGCACCAGCTTGGGTTGAGGCATCAACCACTTGGTTAGTTTTTCCAATTGGCGCTTCTACTTCAAAGTTTTGAGATACGCTATATCCTGTTATTCTTTGATTGTCTCCTGTAAAGCTATAGTTAGGATTTATGGTGTAATTAGTAGTTTTAATATCATCTTCGTTAATTCCCTGTTTTTTTAACGCATCTAGGATTTTGCTTGAAGCCTCATTAGCTTGATTCTGCGCTTGTTCTACAGTTGTTCCCTGAGTAGTGACTCCAAGGTTAATTACAGCTTGATCTGGGGCGGCTGAGGCCTTTCCTGTGCCCGTAGATTGAAAGACGTCAGTAGTAGCTGTATTTATGTTATTTACTGTAAAAGGAATTGGGCCTACGAATTTTGTGTATGCAAAAAGAAGTATAAAGAAAACTACAATTGCTCCAATTAAATCAACTCCTCTTTTTTCCATATATAGATATATCTAAGTATATATGTCTGGGGTTTGTCAAGTAGGGGCAATCTAAATTAGATAGAACAATCTACGGTTACGAAGTCACCTCTATATAATGCTTTTCCATCGTTTTGTTTTTTCACGGATAAATAATATTTTCCTGTTCCGCATGTCCTTTTAGAAATTTTCCAGTAGCTGTCATTATTAACGACTTCTACTCTGTTAGACTCAATTCCCTTAACGACTACGTTTTTTACTTTAGGTGTAGGAGTTGGCGCTTGAGTTGGTGTGCTTGAAGGTTCGACTTGCGCTTTAGCTATGATTTTTTCAGAATTATCTGAATTTAAGCTTGTAATCGCTAAGACTGATATAGGTAAAATTGAAAGAACGGATATAAATGATATTACGATTGTTAACTTTTGTTTCATAGTTCTTTTGGAAGCTTGAGGCAGGGTGTGTAGGCTTCTAAAACCTTCGCCCCAGTAATTTAGTTCAAAATTTTCGCTGTTATTCATAGTGTGCGAGATTTTAACACACTATAAGTTGGGATGTCAATTTAATTAGATTGCTGTGTCGGTCTATGTTTGAATATGGCCTAGACTACGAGACTTATTAAATGGAGTTTTCTGCGGCTTTTACTAAGTTTTTTATAAGACAAGCAACATTTACTGGTCCTACCCCTCCTGGTGTTGGTGAATAGAAACTTGCAACGTTTTCAACATCTGAATTGTTGTAGTCGCCTCTTAATTTGCCGCTATCATCGGTATATATGCCTACTCCAATAAGGATCACTCCTTTTTTGAACTGCTTGGTTGAGAGAATCGTTTTTCCAACTGCTGTAATAATAATATCTGCATCTTTTAATAATTTTTCTTTATTTTCTGTCTGGGAATCAATTATTTGAGGGTTTAGTTTATGTTTTTTCAAAAGATTTATGATAGGACGTCCCGCTGTCTCCCCTTTCCCTATGACTGCAATTTTTTTTTCTTTTAGCCAGTTTGGGAAGGTGCCACTAATTTTTGTTTGTTCAAATGCTTTTTTAATCATTATTAGCGAGGCCTCAGCTACGGGAACCGGATATTTTGAGTGTTTTCCGAATCCGTCAATTTCTTTTGCGCCAGATATAAGTTCGGTTAGTGAATCTGCATCAATTCCCGGAGCTGCCGGACGTTGAATAATTACTCCGTGAATTTTAGGATTTTTATCAAGCTTTTTTACAAGCTTCTCTAAATCTTTATTTGTGGTCTCATTAGTTACTGGAAAAACTTTTACTTTTGCTCCGATTTCCATAGCTTTTAGTCCTTTTTGCCTCACATAAATCTTAGAAGCTTCATTGTCGCCCATCAGAATTATGGCCATAGTTGGAGTAACTTTTTTCTTTTTAAGCGCTTCAACGCGTTCTTTGAGTGTTTCTAGAATTTCAGAGGAAATAGCTTTGCCGTCTAATTTCATTATTCAACACAGGTTATTGCTGCGATTCTGTCGTCTTGTTTTGAGAACCTCATCAGAATTACTCCTTGAGTTGCGCGCGAAAGTTTTGGAATTGAATCTATCTCAAGTCTAACAACTTGGCCTTTAATTGAGGTTATAATTACTTCCTTAGCATTCGGAGGGATAACTTGGCTTGACGCAACTTTTCCTGTTTTATTAGTAACTTCCGCAATTTTTACTCCCATGCCTCCCCTACTCTGTGCATTAAATTCCTTGACTAATGTTTTCTTTCCATAACCATTTTCCATAACAACAAGAAGTGAAGCATCTTTTGC
>CAZBFH010000010.1:0-2245 GCA_964491185.1 uncultured Gammaproteobacteria bacterium | reverse complement strand
TGTTAGAAGCTCAGGGTTATCATCTTTCTTAACTACGTCCATTCCTACGACTAAATCGTCTCCAGAAAGTTTGATTCCCCTAACTCCCCTTGTTGCGCGTCCAAGTGGTCTAATAGATTTCTCATCAAATCTAATGCACTTTCCGTTTCTTGTGTAAACTAAAATATCATCTGCTCCGGTTGTAGGGTTACTCCAAGCGAGTTCATCACCTTTATCAAGTTTTATAGCAACAATTCCAGATTTTCTAATATTTTCAAATTCTGACTTTGCAGTCTTCTTAACAGTTCCATTTCTTGTTGCTAAGAATACATGTTTAAATTCATCACCTTTATTATAAGCAATAAATGATTCTACTTTTTCGCCTGATTCAATATTGATTAGGTTGACTACAGCTGTACCTTTGCTTGTTCTAGAAGATTCGTCGATTTCGTAAGCTTTTGTTTGATATACCTTGCCTTTATTTGTGAAGAATATAATATTGTCGTGAGTCATAGTGGAGCGAATATTCATAATTCCATCTTCATCTTTTGTTGTCATTCCCTTAACTCCTTTTCCTCCTCTTTGTTGAGTTCTGAAGCTTGTTAGGCTTTGTCTCTTTATGTATCCAGTTGTAGTTAGAGTAATAACAGTAGGCTCATTTGGAATAAGATCTTCTTCTGAAAATTCTCCGACTTTTCCTTTATAAACTTTAGTTCTTCTTTCATCAGCATATTTTTCTTTAAGATAATCTGATTCATCTTTAACAATTTTCAAAATCTTTTCAGGATGAGCCAAAAGATCCTCAAGATAAGCGATAGTTTCTTTAACCATTTGATATTCGTCCTCGATTTTTTGTCTTTCAAGTGCCGCAAGGCGTCTAAGTTGAAGATCTAAAATAGCTACAGACTGAAGTTCAGAAAGCTTGAACTTTTTCATCAAGTTTTCTTTAGCATCGTCTTGAGTCTTTGACTCTCTGATCGTTTTTATTACAGCATCAAGATTATCTACTGCTATTTTAAGTCCTTCTAATATGTGGAGTCTTGCCTTGGCTTGTTTTAGTTCAAACTCAGATCTTTTTCTGATAATTAGATATCTGTGTTTTATGTATTCCTCTAGAATTGTTTTAAGGTTAAGAGTTTGAGGGGTATTATCTACAAGTGCGACGACATTAGCTGAAAATGTAGTTTGGAGACTTGTATATTTGAATAAGTTATTTAAGACTCTCTTTGGAGAAGAATCTCTTTTAAGTTCTACTACGACCCTAATTCCGTGTCTGTCTGATTCATCTCTAAGGTCTGAAATACCTTCAATTTTCTTTTCTTTTACGAGTTCTGCAATTCTTGCAACAAGAAGCGCTTTGTTAACCTGATATGGAAGTTCAGTAATAATAATTGCTGACTTACCTTGTCCGATTTCTTCTATTTCAGCTTTTCCTCTTATTAGAATTCTACCCCTACCCGTCGTATACACATTTTTAATCTCAGACATGTCATAAATGGAACCAGCTGTTGGGAAATCAGGGCCTTTTATGAATTCTAAAAGCTCGTCCACTGTTACGTCGCTCGTAACTGTAAAAGGACTGACGACCACTTTTGTTTTATCGATCATATAATTGACCGCATCAATTACTTCTCCTAAGTTGTGTGGTGGAATTTTAGTAGCCATTCCAACAGCAATTCCCTCAGCTCCCATTAGGAGTAAATTTGGAAGAAGTGATGGAAGGAAAATAGGTTCTTGAAATGAACCATCATAATTTGGACCGAAATCAACTGTTTCTTTATCCAAATCCTTAAGCATTTCCATAGAAATTGGTTTGAGTTTTGCCTCAGTGTAGCGGTCTGCAGCAGGTGGATCACCGTCAATTGATCCGAAATTTCCCTGTCCCCAAACGAGCGGATAACGCATTGAGAAATCTTGAGCTAGTCTTACAAGAGAATCATAAATCGCCATGTTTCCATGAGGATGGTATTTTCCCATGGTTTCTCCGACGATACGTGCTGATTTGAGGAATTTTCCTGTTGGGCTTAGTCCTAGTTCATCCATCGCATAAAGAATGCGGCGATGAACTGGTTTTAATCCATCTCTTACATCTGGGAGTGCGCGGGAGACGATGACAGACATCGCGTAATCTAGGTACGCGCGTTTCATTTCCTCTGATATTTCTGTCTGGT
Source organism: uncultured Gammaproteobacteria bacterium (assembly GCA_964491185.1). GTDB lineage: Bacteria > Patescibacteriota > Microgenomatia > Levybacterales > UBA12049 > 2-01-FULL-39-10-A. Next base: position 95 of record CAZBFH010000010.1, on the reverse strand, counting down.
GAAGTTTACCTATTTCGGACATTTCGTCTAAATTCTGCATATCGTCTTCGCTTTCGTTTTACTCAAGCTTTGACTTTTCGGCAGTTTTCTCCTCT
>CAZBFH010000009.1:1706-26896 GCA_964491185.1 uncultured Gammaproteobacteria bacterium | reverse complement strand
GATGCAGGAATTTCAGGCGGAGATTTTAATGATGGAGGAAATGCAGATGGAATTGCAATCTCTGGAGGACGCGATAATCTTGTATTAAACGTACTCGTCGCAAGGAATTCTGATGATGGATTTGACTCATGGAGATCCGCAAATACCAGAATCGCTTATAGTATAGCGACCGGAAATGGACTCGCAAATGGGAATGGAATCGGATTTAAACTAGGTGGAATTGCTCCTTCTGGAAATACTCAAGTTGATCATTCAATTGCTTATGATAATAGAACTGGGAATTTTGATCCAAATGGCGGAGAAAATGTAATTATGTTAAACATTACTTCTTATAATAGCCGTGATTACGGTATTTATGCATACCCAACCACGACAATTAAAAATGCAATCTCTGTAGGAAGTCCTAAGGGAAATATTGTAGGTCAAAATGGACCTACAACGGGAACACAATCAAATAATTCCTGGCTAAGATCCGGGGTTCCTTCCTTCATTTCAGTTGATCCTGCTTCGCCAAACTTTCTGAAACCAACTGCTGGAAGTGGTTTTGAAGATATTGGAGCTTACGCAAATTAATTTACTTTCAGCCTCAGAAAAGATATAAATAAAGTGTGTCCAGAAATAAAAAAATAGCTTTCTTTGTCTTTATACTCCTCCTAACAATTCTCCCCTTGCTTATTCTAGCTATCAAACAATCAACCCAAACAAGATCTAATGCAGCCGCTGCGGATAAACTCGAAGCTGAGAGTGGAGTTTTAACTGGAAATATTTTAAATCAAACAGATCCCCAAGCCTCAGGTGGAAATTTTATAAGGATAGGTGCAAACATTAGCCCAAGTTCAATTCCCGCTTTCCCGGGTGCTGAAGGAGGCGGAGCATCCGCAACCGGTGGACGCGGTGGCACAGTCATTAAGGTAACAAACCTCAATGATTCAGGTCCGGGATCACTCAGAGCCTGTGCGGAAGCAACTGGCGCAAGGACGTGCGTTTTTACAGTTGGAGGGGTTATTAATTTACTTAAAGATATAATTATAATTAACCCAAATCTCACAATAGCCGGCCAAACCGCACCTGGTGGAATTGCGGTCTATTTAGGTATCGCGAAACCTAATCTAATCACTTTTCAGGAACCATTAATATTCAGGGTGGAAGCATCAAATGTGATTATTCGCTATATGAGACTTTGGGGAGAAAGTCTGCCTAACCCAACTGCTCCCCAGCCAAGAGGAAGTATCGGAATAAGTATCTATAAACCGAATGTTATCGTAGACCATAATGACATAACCTGGTTTACGCAGGAAGGAATAAATGTAAATGCAGGCGGACCAAGTGGGGGTGCAAATATTTCAATTCAGTGGAATATTATAGGAGAAAATATCTATAACACAACTAATTATCCAAATGGTCAATCCACCCCTATTTTAATGGTTTCAGACTATTCACATTCAGGTAAAGGTGGAGATCCATACGGAGTAACTGATATGGATATTCATCATAACTTAATAACTACCGCATCCCACAGGATGCCTAATATGTCATGTCAAACTTGCAGAATTATTAACAATGCAATTTATAATTTCGGAAGAGGATCTATCATAGGGGTTGATCCAAGTATTAGTGGGATAAAAACATCCGCTGATTACATAGGAAACCATTATAAACCTGGGCCTTGGGGACCACGCGAATGGAAAGGAATCAGGGAAATTATGGCAAATCAAGGCTCAATAACATCAAATAATCCAACTCCTACATTTTCAATATTTATTTCCGGAAACCGCAGTGAATTTACCGGCTTTGATAATACTTTTGGGGATCGTGGAACAATCTCTCCCTCTGATTCTGACTCTATACAGTGGAATAAAATAATCGCTGGAACAGCTACTTTTCAAGGATCGGCAACATCTGGATATATACCTCTCCCAGATAGCTATAAAAGAAATCCTTGGACTAGACTTCCCACACCGGCAAGCGGATTTAATATTACAGTTGATAGTGCAGTTAATCTTCCATCAATTCTGACTTCACAAACTGGAGTTGGTGCAGGAAGATATGTAAATTGCAATGGCACTTGGGTTAATAACAGAGATAATGCACAAACAAGAATAATAAATAATTATTTATCTGGAACAGGACCTAGTAGTGCGGTTACAACTGCAAATGCTGGAAACACCTTGCCTTCTCTTGGTGAAGTTCCAGCATGCACTGACTCTGATAACGATGGAATGCCAGACTCGTGGGAAAATACAAAAGGGCTTAATCCAAACAATTCTTCAGATGGAAATAATATTTCGCCAAATGGATATACACAGCTTGAGAATTATATAAATGGAATTTAATTCTTATTCTAGATTTAAACGCATGAATCAAAAAAAAATTACATTAATTGTACTTATTCTAATTATAATTACTCTCCCCTTATTTCTTCTGGGAATTAAACAATCCCTAGATAATAGATCAAGAGCCGCAGTTTCTGATAAGCTTGAAGCTGAGAGCGGAACATTAGGCGGAAATGCAGTAGCTATCTCAGATACCACAGCCTCTGGTGGAAGCTTTGTAGCTCTGGGAATAAACCAAGCTAATACTCCGACTCCTACTCCTTCTCAAACAGGAACCGGTGGAACACACACTGCCCAATTTTTAAGCATAACAGGAGGTGGATCCATGCCTAGTTTAACCGGGGCCATTTCTGTAACTTCTTATGGAGCAAAAGGTGATGGAGTTACGGATGATACTACTTCAATTAGAAACGCTGCAAATGCAGCCGCAGCTTCTGGAAAACCGCTCATAATTCCTGCAACTTCTTCTTTTTATAAAATCTCAGGACCAGTTACCATAAAAGGATCTGTAATTGGCACTAATGGAATGCCGACTATCAAACAAGCTAACACTTCAGGTGATACCAGTCTAGCCGGAATATTCATCGTAACTGAGAATACAACTGGCTGGATCTACAACATTCACTTTATCGGAACATATGCAGGTCAATACTTTAACTATAGATCTAATCCGCCTAACTACCCAAACCCGGTTTATCCATCCAATGGCGAATGGGCTCATGCCATTATGTTGAAAGGTGTAAATGGTTTAACAATTAAGGGAAACCTAATTGAAAACATGTGGGGAGATGGTATATCTGATGGCGGACCAATTTATAACCGGAATGTACTAATCGATAATAATACTTTTGTTAATGCCATGAGATGCGAAATTTCAGCAACTACACTTGCTGATGGCTGGGCAATTATGAACAACAAATTCACACATTCAAGTTATTACGTAAACCCTATTGACTTAGAACCTAATGGAGATCCTGACTATATAACTAACTTTGAAATTGCTCATAATCAGTTTAGTATTACTTCCCCTTATCCAGTAGTTGAGCTCACTAATTGGTTTGATCCAACTCCTGGAGGCAATATATGGATACATGATAACTCTGGCAAATGGCCTGGTGAATTCACACATCAAGTAGGATATAAAGGGGCACCAAGCGCTTGGACAAATGTAAATATTAGCACTAATATTAAGATTCAGTAATTTTACTTCCAGCCTCAAAAAAGCTATAAATAGAATATGACTAGAAATAAAAAATTATCTATAATAATACTCCTTTTAATTGTCATTTCACTCCCCTTACTCGTTTTAGTAATTAATCAACAAACACAAACTAGGTCTGATGCTGCAGCTCCAAATAAACTTGAAGTGGAAGGTGGCGTGCTTTCAGGAAACGCAAAGATTATGACTGATTTGAATTCTTCTGGTGGAAGTTATGTAGTTTTAGAAACGAATATTAAAAGCGTCACAGTAAATTCAATATCCACCCTTAAAACTGCGCTCGCAGATAACAGTGTTGATGAAATTATAGTGGCAAATGGAACATATAGCATCACTCCAGCTTCAAATCAAGGCCCAAATTCCCTTTGGATTGGATCTCAATATGCTTCTCGCACTAGGCCTGTGATAGTCCGTGCTCAAACTAAAGGTGGCGTTACATTTGACGGAGGTGGTGCAACTTATTTTGGTTGCATGAGTTTTGAAGATGGAGCGCACGACCAAATATGGGATGGCTTTAATTGCGCAAATGGTCAAGCAACAGATACTGGAGTAATAACTTTCGGAGGCTATGCGGGAAGCCCTGCACCACACCATATTACCATGCGTAATATTTCTATTCTTCAAAGCTGTACTGGTAGATCCACTACAGCATCTAGCACCGCTACAGATCACGCTTTTTATATTTCTCAAGCTGTAGGTGGACCTCACGATCTTTTATTTGAAGACATTAATGTTGACGGATCAGGCTATTTGGCCTCTGCATTTCATTTTTTTCATTCTGATACCACCAACCAAAACGGCTGGAACATAACCGTTAAACGATTACATGTAAAAGGCACCCAACAAGCAATAATGCTTTGGGATTCAACTCTAAAAAACATTAATTTTGATACCGCCGATATAACACATCCTATAAAGTTTGCAATTCGCTATGAAACCACAGGCTCAACTAACATTGTTTTACAAAATATAATTTCTGATAAGGATTTTTATTCCTCTCAGGGGGCTAATCCAGCAGGTATTACTTTATTGAATGATAAATTTAACTCAACCTTTCCTTAATTTTACTTTCAGCCTCAGAAAAGATATAAATAAAGTGTGTCCAGAAATAAAAAAATAGCTTTCTTTGTCTTTATACTCCTCCTAACAATTCTCCCCTTGCTTATTCTAGCTATCAAACAATCAACCCAAACAAGATCTAATGCAGCCGCTGCGGATAAACTCGAAGCTGAGAGTGGAGTTTTAACTGGAAATATTTTAAATCAAACAGATCCCCAAGCCTCAGGTGGAAATTTTATAAGGATAGGTGCAAACATTAGCCCAAGTTCAATTCCCGCTTTCCCGGGTGCTGAAGGAGGCGGAGCATCCGCAACCGGTGGACGCGGTGGCACAGTCATTAAGGTAACAAACCTCAATGATTCAGGTCCGGGATCACTCAGAGCCTGTGCGGAAGCAACTGGCGCAAGGACGTGCGTTTTTACAGTTGGAGGGGTTATTAATTTACTTAAAGATATAATTATAATTAACCCAAATCTCACAATAGCCGGCCAAACCGCACCTGGTGGAATTGCGGTCTATTTAGGTATCGCGAAACCTAATCTAATCACTTTTCAGGAACCATTAATATTCAGGGTGGAAGCATCAAATGTGATTATTCGCTATATGAGACTTTGGGGAGAAAGTCTGCCTAACCCAACTGCTCCCCAGCCAAGAGGAAGTATCGGAATAAGTATCTATAAACCGAATGTTATCGTAGACCATAATGACATAACCTGGTTTACGCAGGAAGGAATAAATGTAAATGCAGGCGGACCAAGTGGGGGTGCAAATATTTCAATTCAGTGGAATATTATAGGAGAAAATATCTATAACACAACTAATTATCCAAATGGTCAATCCACCCCTATTTTAATGGTTTCAGACTATTCACATTCAGGTAAAGGTGGAGATCCATACGGAGTAACTGATATGGATATTCATCATAACTTAATAACTACCGCATCCCACAGGATGCCTAATATGTCATGTCAAACTTGCAGAATTATTAACAATGCAATTTATAATTTCGGAAGAGGATCTATCATAGGGGTTGATCCAAGTATTAGTGGGATAAAAACATCCGCTGATTACATAGGAAACCATTATAAACCTGGGCCTTGGGGACCACGCGAATGGAAAGGAATCAGGGAAATTATGGCAAATCAAGGCTCAATAACATCAAATAATCCAACTCCTACATTTTCAATATTTATTTCCGGAAACCGCAGTGAATTTACCGGCTTTGATAATACTTTTGGGGATCGTGGAACAATCTCTCCCTCTGATTCTGACTCTATACAGTGGAATAAAATAATCGCTGGAACAGCTACTTTTCAAGGATCGGCAACATCTGGATATATACCTCTCCCAGATAGCTATAAAAGAAATCCTTGGACTAGACTTCCCACACCGGCAAGCGGATTTAATATTACAGTTGATAGTGCAGTTAATCTTCCATCAATTCTGACTTCACAAACTGGAGTTGGTGCAGGAAGATATGTAAATTGCAATGGCACTTGGGTTAATAACAGAGATAATGCACAAACAAGAATAATAAATAATTATTTATCTGGAACAGGACCTAGTAGTGCGGTTACAACTGCAAATGCTGGAAACACCTTGCCTTCTCTTGGTGAAGTTCCAGCATGCACTGACTCTGATAACGATGGAATGCCAGACTCGTGGGAAAATACAAAAGGGCTTAATCCAAACAATTCTTCAGATGGAAATAATATTTCGCCAAATGGATATACACAGCTTGAGAATTATATAAATGGAATTTAATTCTTATTCTAGATTTAAACGCATGAATCAAAAAAAAATTACATTAATTGTACTTATTCTAATTATAATTACTCTCCCCTTATTTCTTCTGGGAATTAAACAATCCCTAGATAATAGATCAAGAGCCGCAGTTTCTGATAAGCTTGAAGCTGAGAGCGGAACATTAGGCGGAAATGCAGTAGCTATCTCAGATACCACAGCCTCTGGTGGAAGCTTTGTAGCTCTGGGAATAAACCAAGCTAATACTCCGACTCCTACTCCTTCTCAAACAGGAACCGGTGGAACACACACTGCCCAATTTTTAAGCATAACAGGAGGTGGATCCATGCCTAGTTTAACCGGGGCCATTTCTGTAACTTCTTATGGAGCAAAAGGTGATGGAGTTACGGATGATACTACTTCAATTAGAAACGCTGCAAATGCAGCCGCAGCTTCTGGAAAACCGCTCATAATTCCTGCAACTTCTTCTTTTTATAAAATCTCAGGACCAGTTACCATAAAAGGATCTGTAATTGGCACTAATGGAATGCCGACTATCAAACAAGCTAACACTTCAGGTGATACCAGTCTAGCCGGAATATTCATCGTAACTGAGAATACAACTGGCTGGATCTACAACATTCACTTTATCGGAACATATGCAGGTCAATACTTTAACTATAGATCTAATCCGCCTAACTACCCAAACCCGGTTTATCCATCCAATGGCGAATGGGCTCATGCCATTATGTTGAAAGGTGTAAATGGTTTAACAATTAAGGGAAACCTAATTGAAAACATGTGGGGAGATGGTATATCTGATGGCGGACCAATTTATAACCGGAATGTACTAATCGATAATAATACTTTTGTTAATGCCATGAGATGCGAAATTTCAGCAACTACACTTGCTGATGGCTGGGCAATTATGAACAACAAATTCACACATTCAAGTTATTACGTAAACCCTATTGACTTAGAACCTAATGGAGATCCTGACTATATAACTAACTTTGAAATTGCTCATAATCAGTTTAGTATTACTTCCCCTTATCCAGTAGTTGAGCTCACTAATTGGTTTGATCCAACTCCTGGAGGCAATATATGGATACATGATAACTCTGGCAAATGGCCTGGTGAATTCACACATCAAGTAGGATATAAAGGGGCACCAAGCGCTTGGACAAATGTAAATATTAGCACTAATATTAAGATTCAGTAATTTTACTTCCAGCCTCAAAAAAGATATAAATAAAGTGTGGTAAGAAATAAAAAATTTAGATTATTAATCTTAGTTTTAATATTAATAGCTCTCCCCTTGCTTATTACTACAATCAGAAACCAAACCCAAACAAGATCTAATGCAGCCGCTGCGGATAAACTCGAAGCTGAAGGTGGAATCCTAGGGGGCAACGTGCAAAATAAATCTGATCAAACAGCCTCCGGAGGACAATATATTACATTTGCAGATCAAACACCTACTTTAACTCCAATTCCAACTATACCTTCCTCCTCAGGAATTTATGGTCCGGGAATTGCTAGTGATTCTTTAAATAACACAAGAGTTGGAGCAGATTACAATTATAAAGATGATATAAGGTTTAGGGCCCAACACACAAGCACCTTAACATCATTCAGGCCTTATATAATCTGGAGCTATTCAAAACCCGGATATCATGGAGGAACCGGTGGCACTCTTCAATTTGATGTACGCACTGATGACGGCACTTCATTTCATAGACCATCTAATACCATCCTCGCAACAGCGATTCACACAAATCCATTAGATAAAGGAGGTTTTCCATTAATTACTTTTCCAAATCCTCCAACCTTAATACAAGGACAGCTTTATCATTTAACAGTTACTAATATCGATCCTAATCCTTCAGTAAATTTTGTTTCCATGGATCATACTTACCAAGATTTAACTCCTTCTCCAATGCAGCCAAAATTTAATGATCTAGACTGGGCTGAGCTTATTTCTCACAGTAATGGTCCTTATGATTTAAGAACAGATAATACACCTATTCTTGCACTCTACTATGGTGATGGATTTACTCAAGGCAATGGCTATATGGAAGTTTGGGTAGGAGCACCTATGCAAATCTCGGGTATAAAATCAGTTAGAGAAAAGATAATCGTAACTGGTGGAAATAAAAATATATCTGAACTTAACTTTAGACTTAAAAGAATTAGCGGTACTGATCCACTAACTTATAAAATAATTAAAAGTGATGGAAGCATCTTAGAGCTAGGAAATATAGCCTCTTCTGCAATAAGCACAACAGCGCATAGTTGGGTAAAATCTGTTTTTCCAAGTCAAAAACAATTAGTCAGTGGTCAGACATACTATCTTACTTTTACATCACCTTCATCCTCGATTTATGAAGCATTTCCAATTAGACAAGGATTGGCGTACAATTTCCCCACTAGCACATATTTTAGTGACGGCATAGCTGAATACACTTCGGACGGAACCAGTTGGAAAGGTTGGATGCAATGGGGTGTTGATAACAGAAGAGAACAAAATCTACAATTCTACTTCAATTAATTTACTTCCAGCCTCAAATAAGATATAAATAATGTGTGTCCGGAAATAAAAAATTATCCGTAATAATTCTTTTTTTAATAGTCCTTGCTCTCCCTTTACTTGTTTTTTTAATTAAACAACAAACACAAACACAATCTAATGCTGCGGCTGCAGACAAACTTGAAGCTGAAGAAGGTGTTTTAGGCGGAAATGCAAAAATCCAGACTGATTCCTTAGCATCTGGCGGAAGTTATATTGAGTTAGGATTAAATCAAAATTCTCAAATCGCAGGAATATATGGCCCAGGTATAAATATCGATTCTAAAAACAATAATATTATTGGAGGTATTAACAATGCCAAACTTTCACACAAATTCAAAGCTAGTACAAATTCAAATCTAAATTATATAATTTGGGCACTTCGCGTAAACGATTCAGGAAGCACTGGGTATGCCAAGGGCGATAATGGTGCATATAAAATTTCTATCCAAACTGATGATGGAAGCACAAATCATCTACCTTCAGGCACTAAATTAACTGAAACAACAGGCGCCCCTGGTCCAGGAAATTTTGGAGGAACAAATAGGAAAACTGTCTTTTCAACATCGCCTCTTTTACAAAAAGATCAAATATATCATGTAGTATGGGAAAATACGAGCTCTGACCCTGCTAATAATTACTTTTCAGTAAATTAAATTTGGACATATGATAAGCTAATTCCCCGTCAACCTATTTTAAGCGACTCTGATTATGCTTGTCTTTATAATTCGGGCTCCGGTTGGCAAATCCAATCAAATAATACTGCTGATATGGATTTAGGCTATGCAGATGGTACTCATGATGGCGTCTCTTATCTTCAGGCATTTTATGATAGTGGACAGGAAATAGTAGCTAGAATTTCTGGAAATAGAATAGCTAGAGAGATATTTACTGTAAGCGGTGGAAATAAAACTATTTCAAAAATTTCAGTAAGACTTGCACATGTTTCTGGAAACAGTAATCTAAACCTAAAAATATTAGATTCATCAGGTAGTCAAATTGCCTCTGAAAACATAAGTAATAATTTAATAACAGAAAGAAATTGGTCTAACTGGACCGGCAACTCAAACGTTTCAAATGGAAACTGGGTCTCAATGAATTTGCAAAACCCAGTCACTCTTTTAAACGGATCTACTTATAGCTTAACAATGAGTTCCCCTTCTGATACTACTTTTGCAGCAGTACCAATAAGATACAAAGATTTTTCAGCTGAAACTGACAGAATGCTTTCCTATGCTTTTAAAGATGGGAAAGCTCAAGAATCTTTAGATAATGGCTCGACTTGGCAGGATGTTTACTCTTATCAACCTCAAGCAAATTTTCAATTTTATTTAACCATTGCATCTCGAACCTCTACCAACACACCAACTCCAACACCAATAAATATAGATGCGGGCCTGACAATTCCTACATCTTCTTTCCAATTTCCGACTACTCCAGCGTCAGGTGGACAAATTAGAAACGTAATTTCTTACGGAGCAACTTGTAATGACTCTTCTAATGATGACAGCGTAGGCATAAAGGCTGCTATAGCGGCTTCAATCGCAGGAGATGAGGTAATTTTTCCATCAAACTGCACACTTCATCTAAAAACATGGCCAATTGATCTCAAAACAGGCGTAAATATAAAAGGACAAGATAAAACTACTAGTGTATTAAATGGAATGTTTTCATCTGCGCCAAATCCTCTTTTTTATGCCAGAACTCAGCCTTCAACTTCTACCAATCAGCCTGTTTCTAATCTCTCGATTACAAATTTTAGCTATACAACATTATCTGGTACTCCACCAGACATATTCATAAAACTAGGAACCGGAACATGGAACACTGACAATTCGGAATGGAAAGTTGTGTCTAAGATTAGAATAGAAAACCTAACAATTGAGAAATTTAAGAAATATGCAATTGATATTCAAAACTCTCAGTTCATTTATGTAGCTAATAATGTGATCAAAAATGCTACATCGCTCGGCGGCGGAGGCGAAGGCTATGGAATAAAAGTGGACATGGATAAATCTCAGAATAATTGGATTAAAGGAAATATAGTTGGCCCTGTAATAAGGCATGCATACTTAGTTCAATATGACGCAAATCATAATCTTTTCGATGGAAATTCAGCTACGGGCACTACTCAAGACGCATTTGACATGCATGGGGAAAATGAATTTAGCAATGAATTTAGAAATAACACGGTTACCAATTGTGTTACCACAGATCCTTACACTGGGGCTAATACTTATGGTTCAGGATTTGGAATAGGAGAAGTTCCGACTTCCACAAGCGCACCCCCAGGAGACGCTGGGGCCCATGATTTTTCGGGAGACAATAACTGGATTCATGATAATTCAGTTTCAGGCTGTTATTCAGGAGTAAGAGTTAATAATACAAATAACACTTATATTGAAAATAACGATATTACAAATAATAGAAGCGGCGGAATTCTAATTGGAGATTTGGATTCATATGTATTTCCAGAACAGATTTCAAACCCACCAGCATATGGAACAAGCAATGTAATTGCGAAGAATAATACAATTAAAAATAATCCCGTGGGTTTTAAATTAAAAAATGCTAAAAATACTCAAATCCTGAATAACATCACGACAAACAATACCGGCTCTGGACTCACGCTTACCGCTCAAACAACTGGATATACCATAACAGGCAATGACTTCAGATTTAATGGCTCTACGGTAAATCTAGGAGGTAATACTTCTGGAACATTTACAAATAATCTCCAGTAATTACTATAGATCTAATTAATTCCCGAAGAAAGGATTAACTACAGGATATATATTGACAGATCAGGCTCAAGCTGATATTATGTTTCTTACCTAAGACAGCGGGCAAACAATAAGTCCTGCCGAGGATGTACAATAAGCTCAAATGAGCCTATCAACACCTTAGGAAGGTGTTTTTTTATGAGTAAGATTACAAAACAAGCAATAAAACATACTGGACGTGGGCGAAAAGAAGAAATCGTAGCTGAGTTAGTAGCAAAAATCGATAACTCTAAAGCTTTGGTATTCACTGATTACCAAGGTCTTACTCACATTCAGCTTGAAACTCTCAAGAAAGAACTTAAGAAAAATGATGCTACTATCATAATCGCTAAAAATAGTCTTCTTAAAATTTCTCTTGGACAATCAAAGAACTATGCTGATTTTAAAGATAATGACAGTCTAAATCTTCCAACAGCTACTCTTTTTATGCAGGGAGATTATGTAGAGCCACTTAAGCACCTTCAAAAAGCACTTAAAGACTTTGGACTTCCAAAGATAAAATTTGGCATATTAGAGGGACAAGCACTAGATGAATCTCAGGTGCTAAAAATAGCTTCACTTCCAAATAGAGTTACCCTACTTACTCAATTAGCAGGCACTCTTAACTCTCCAATTCAAGGATTAGTAGTTACTCTTAATGGAACTATTCAAAAATTCGTAATGACGCTCGGAGCAATTGCAGCGAATAAATCAGCAGCTCCAGCGGATGCTCCAGTCACAGAAACACCAAGCGAAACTCCAGCAGGAGATGCTTCATCTGAAGCGACACCACCTGCTCCTACTGAAACAGAAACAGCACCAGGGGAAACAACAGAAGAAGCGCCAGCAGATCAAAATACTGAAGCGACACCCGCTTCCGATGAAGCACCAGCAGAAACACAAGCAAATGAAGAAACAAAACCAGAAGAACAAACAAGTGAAGGGGGTGAGAATTAATGGCAAAAATAAATAAAGACGATCTTTTAACAGCAGTTGAAGAAATGTCAGTTCTCGAACTCTCAGAATTAGTAAAAGCTCTAGAGGAAAAATTCGGAGTTAGTGCATCAGCTATGGTAGCTCAAGCTCCAGCAGCAGGCGCAGCTCCAGCAGCAGAAGCAGGAGAAGAACAGACAGTATTTAACGTTGTAATCGCATCAGGTGGTGCAAATAAAATTTCTGTTATCAAAGCAGTTCGTGAGTTAGTCCCTACCCTTGGACTTAAAGAAGCTAAGGATTTAGTAGACGGAGCTCCAAAAGAAGTAATGACAGCAGTTAATAAGAAAACCGCTGATGAAGCAAAAGAGAAATTAACAGCAGCAGGCGCTACTGTTGAACTCAAGTAGGATTTAGGTTTATGATTTATGGCGATTTAGTCATAGATCGATATTCATAAATCCTAAATCTAAAAACCGAAGCTTAAATGCTTCGGTTTTTTTATGGTAAATTCTAATTTCTTAATCTCCCTATACGTTTTGGCTTACAAATCAATGAAAACTACCATTTTTAAAGCTTTTGGGGTATTGACAGTAATGTGCTAGTTTGTTATTTTGTATATAACAAGATGATACATTGATTATCATCAATACAGTATCAAGGCTATGGCTGATCAAAGCATATCAATATCTAACCTACCCGATCTTTTAACTGTAAGAGAAGCCGCCCAAGTTCTTAGAGTCTCCCCTTTAACTTTAAAAAGATGGGGCAAAAGAGGAAAACTTCCCGCAATTAGAATTAATTCCCGAGGTGATCGAAGATACAGAAAAGAAGCAATACTCTACCTCTTAGGAATTCAAGTTAAAGAAGATTAAACACTCTTCCAGTAATCAGCTAGGTGCTGACTTTTTATTTTCTCAATATCAGGATTATCAAAATGTTCTTTTATAAACTCCAAAGTTTCAAAAGGAGCCTGAGTGTTTACGAAAACGCTAGTTCCCACTTCAAATCCACCTAATGTCTTAAGCCTAGGAATAAATCTCAAATACCAATTTTTACCCGGATATATATAAAAATTAAAAGGAAAATCATGACCATGACGAAGATCAAAAATCTGAAGAAGACGCCCGACTGCAAACGCCAGCTCGCTTACTTCCTCAGTTGTGGCATTATTAAAGCCCAAACCAGACTCATGAGGCGCAATCCAAACCTCATCTGGCCATTCTGAAGTCGCAGGACAAAAGATATAAAGCTGCTTCAAGTCTTTTTTTTCTTCATTTCCAAAATGAAGCTCAGGAATATTTAATTTCACTTCCAAGGGCACAACCGTAAGCTGTGTGTGAGGATGCGGAAGACTCTCGCCTGCGCTTTTTCCCTGATTGTGGAATATGTATACCTGTCCTTTATCCTTATGCTCCTCAAAACGCTTTTTGTACACATTAAAAATGTCTTCGGACATATGGACGGGCAACTCATCAAAATTCTTATGATGATCATCTGAGTGAATTATAATCTCGTGAATTGGTGTGAATGGATATTTATTGGGAACTACTCTAACTTGATTAAGAGTAAAAATTGGTTCTTCATGTCCTGGCTCAAATGGGCAAGGCGGAAGAACTCCTCGGCTTTGATCAGGTCTCTTAGCGCGTTTCGGAGCAGAAATAACCCACCCTCCTGTGGTAGGATCTTGAATGAATCTAAAATCGGGCATGTTATTGGCCTATTATCTTCCTATAAACTTTTTCGTGTTCTTCAACCATTCTATCAGTTGTAAAATTTTCTTCAACGTGCTTTCTGCAAGCCTCTCTCATCTTTCTGTAATCCGCTTCGTTCATAGAATAAATCCGCTCAATCGCCTCAGCCAATCCCTCAACTCCAGTTTTTTTAATAATCCATTTGCTCGATTTTCCACGGTCATGCTCGATTATGAATCCAGTTATTCCATCTTTGATAACTTCCGAAACACTTCCTTTATTAAAAGCTATTACTGGGGTGCCTGAACTCATCGCCTCAATCATTACCATTCCAAAAGGCTCATTCCAAAGAATGGGAAATAGAAGTGCTCTCGCTTCCTTTAAGAACTCATCTCTTTCTGCTTCTCCAAATGACTTATCCTCAATCACTCCTCTTCTAAGTTTTGGCAAAATATTTTTCTGATAATAAGGCAATGCTCTATAAGCATCATCTCCTACCATCTTAAGTGTTTTTCCAGTTTTTTCTGCTGCTAAAATAGCTTGAGTTACTCCTTTTTCTTTTATGTATCTTCCAAGAAAAGCCAAATAATCTCCGCCATTTTTGCCAAACTTAAACTTATTAATATCCACTCCATGCCTAATTACACCAACACTTTTTACAAAGCCCTTAAATGTCTCAAGCTGATTACTACTGATGTAAATGTAATTATCCTTTTTAAAAGACTGAAGCCTTCTGTATTCCAAATGCTCTCTAAGAGGCCTGGGATCATGAAGAGTATAAACAGTTTTAATAGGCACTAATTTATTCATGTAGTGAGCCATAAAATCATGATACGAGTGCATTATTTGAACTTTCTTTTTCACTGCATGCTCATACGCTTTCACTGATAAATCAATCTCATACTCTGTTCTTGTAGCTACGTGAGCGTTTTTAAGCTTAGTTATGCGATCCAAGCCCCTAAACTTAGGGCTTATAAAATCTTTATCTATATAATGACTATCCCCAGGAACAAGATGGGCTTTGGTTTTAGTATTTTCTGATGCATAAACATATACTTCATGTCCCCTATCTACCAATCCATCAGCAAGATGAATAAAGAGCTCTTTAGGCGCAAAAATTTTATCTTTATATTTGCTGCCCATATAAACTGAGGGGAGAAGAAGTCCTATTCTCATAATCCGGTCACCTCGCTGTAAACTGTCTCGTAATTATTAACCATATTTTCAATTGAGAAATTGTCCAATATATGTTGACGACAATCTGCAGGTTTTATTGTATTAATCTTGTTCAGCGCATCTACTAACCCATCTACCCCCTTTTCTGGATCAACCACAAATCCCGTAACACCATCTTTAATAACTTCAGAAACTGCACCGCGATTAAAACCTATAACAGGAGTACCACAGCTCATTGCTTCAGCCATAACAAGTCCAAATGGCTCATTCCAATTTATGGTCATTAAAAATACTTTTGCTCTTTGCATGATTTTAATAACTTCTGATCTTTCCATTTTCTGCTCAGGTGAAATCGGACCATGCCATCTAATACTTTCACTTAAATTTGGTTTAATCTCCTTATCATAAAACTCTTGATCTTCAACACTTCCTGAAATTAAAAGCTTCTGCCCTGTCGCTTTGGCTAATTTTATGGCCCATGTGACTCCTTTCGGATCTAAGAATGATCCATCATCTTTTCTAGCTTTAGAAAGACGTCCAAGCCAAAGCATATAATCCTCATTCCCCTCAGAATAAGCATACGTATTTGTGTCTACCCCGTTATAAACGCATTTTATAAATCTGGCCTTTTTAAACTCAGCCATATGTGCTTTTGAGATAGAAATTAATTTCGCATCTGGAAAAGCTGCTAAGACATCATCTAGCTCAGGCGTTGCTTGAGCATGAACTGTGGTCACCATCGGAGTTTTTGTGCCTGAAATAGCCATAAGGTTTATAAACTCTGGGTATGTGTGGTTATGAATTATGTCAAAATCATTTCCTATTTCCTCAATTTTTTTTGACATCCTAACAAGATATGAGGTTTCTACGTAAAATGGGTTTTCAGCTTTTGGCAAATCAACGAATGATTTAGGAATAATTGGAATTACCTTAACACCTTCTATCTCACTGTCACCGGTTCCAAGAAGCGAAACATCATGTCCCTTTTTAACAAGGCCAGTTGCTAATTGATAAATAATCCGCGATCTTGAAGCCGAAACATCTTCTGCAACTCTCCTTTTTAAAACTGAAGCGAGTAATATCTTCATTTCTTCACACTATCCATCATAACGTGTTTCCCTGGCATTCTTCTATATTCTTTAGTCATTAGAATTCGTAGTTTTTCTCTAACTGAATCAAACTCCTCTTTAGGCATCGAAGTTAAATCTCTTGCTGAAATTTCTGAAAAATCTAAACCTGCAGTACTGAATGCTTCAATAGCTGCCTGGGAATATCTGGGATTCGACGATAATCTTTGTACAGTTTTTTGCAAAACTATTGGATTCTCAACAATTCCGATATATCCAATCCAATAAGTTAGAAAATCAGGATCTTGAAGCGCATCGTCAAAATCTTTTTCATTTGCAGATTTTCTACCTAGTTCTTCATTTTTCGGATCAATCATCCAATCTAATATTTCCTGGTAAGAATCTTTAGCTCCAGCTGGCTTAACTTCTCCGGTCTTAGTATTTTCAATATTAATTCCTTCTCTTCTTTGATTAACTGCATCAAGCCTTGATTGCTGGAGCACTTGTGCTGATTCCCCTGGAACCTCTTCACCCGTAAATAAAAATCCAATCCTTTCAGTTCTTGGAACAAGAAAATCAGAGGCCAAACCCGAAGCAACACCTTTCTCTAATACTTCAGGATTAAGATTAACCGTATTCGCAAAATTCTCAAGCGTATTAGTGGATCTATCTTCGGTTAAAATTACATCCTTAATTGGTTTTCCATATTTCTCTTGATAAAGCCTCCCAAACCTTCGTACAATTATGTCTTTCATTAACTGGGCTTCTGAAGGCCATGCTTCTAGCCTTGCAGGAGACAATTTTTCCTTTGCCCATTCAGGAATTGTTTTTCCTCCACTTAGAAGAACTTTCTTAGAATGACCAGAAAATACAGCAAAGCCTGCCATAGCTCCATTCTGCCTTCCCCAGCGATTCAAGCCGAATCTTCCTTGCCCCTGAAGCTCAATCATTTTTGAATCAATTTCTTCAGGAGTCGGACCTTCCAAAAGCTTAATCATTTTTGCCTCGATCTCTTCTGGGGTTAATCCTTGCTTCTCAAGCTCTGTTCTTTTCGAATCAGCTAGGTCTGGGTCTAAAGGTCTTAAGCTTCGAGCCTGTTCCCCTTCTAAAATTCTAAAATCAGGCTCATTTGCGTGAAGTGGATCTTTCTTAAACTCATCCCACTCCCGCAGTCTTCTCGCATCGTCTTCGCTTTTTTCTGGATCAAAGTCTTCTCTTCTAAAAAGAGGCTTTACTGGCCCTTGACCAAACACGATTAAAAGATCTTTTGGTTGTAGATGACCACTTACCTCAGGTGTTATAACTGAAGATTCACCGGTAGGAATTTCTACTTGAGGGCGTACTTCCTGTGGAGGAACGATATCGGCCATTAACTAAATGATATAGTTATTTTACGGTCTTCGCAACATCGGAAGCTTTATACCGCGAGATTCATTCTTGCCAGCACCCTTAACAACTGCCATATATTCTGATGTGGAGTAGGTAAACTTTTTATAAATTTCTTCAAACTGTGAGGCTATTTTCTCCCAAGTAAATTTATCGTCAACTGTTTTTTTCGCATTTCTTGCAGCTTTTTCTCTTAATGCATCATCAGATAAAAGTAAATTTACCTTATCTGCTATCTCCTTACTATTTCGAGCGCGGACAAAGAATCCATTTTCTCCATCTTTTATCACTGAAAGCATTCCACCTTTTCTAGTAGCAACCACTGGTGTTTTTGCTGCCATAGCTTCAAGAATTGTCAGGCCAAAAGGCTCATCCCATACACTAGGAGAAACATACACATCCGCTCTTTCATAAAAAGCGTGAAAGAGGCCGGATTTTTCTGGATTCAAGTATCCAACCATTATTACATTCTTTAAACCCAATGTTTTGATCTGCTTTTCCAAATTTTCCTTTTCCACTCCCCCTCCAACGATCAAAACTGTACCATTAATTTTTCTAGCGGCATTTATAAGATATTTAACTCCTTTATTAACTGTAAGCCTTCCCGTATATAGAACGACCTTCTTATCTTTCAGTCCATATTTTTTATCAATTTCTGATATGTATTTATCATTTGCTTCATAGTTTGATATCTTTACACCCCCCATTATTACTTTTGTTTTTTTCTTCAAATTATGCCCGAACATATCTAAATAATTTCCCTTAGTGTATTCACTCACCGCGGTAATATATCTAGCAATTATGTTTGAGTCATTGATAAGCCCAATAAATCTTTTATCCTGATTTAAATATTCAAGGTCACTTCCATGCGTAGTTATAATATATTTAATTCCAAACAAAACCTTAAGTACGCGAGCAATTCCTGGGAGAAATGCGGTATGAAAAACATGGATTATCTCAGGATTAAAGTCCGCAGTAGCCTCAATACTTGTCTTAAGATATGCATTAAAGATACTTCCTAACTCCTGACCATTCATGTCAAAAAATCTCTTACCTTTTGGCCATTCGGGATGACTTACAAAAACTCCATCTTGAGGCGAATTAACCACATAATGTTTTACACCCGAAAGCTTTCTCTTGTCTGGAGCAACTATTGCAACCTCATGCCCTCTCTTAGACATCTCGGCAGTAAGCTCTCTTAAGAATGCTCCACTGCCATTTCCCCAAAGAGGAAACATATAAAGGTAAAGAATTTTCATAGGACAGGAATTATAACATATTTTATACTATTTCAGCTTCTCCCGTAGGACATCACGAACAAATCTTACAAGTGCAAATTGTCTTCTAATTCGCCAAGGTTGCACCATCAACCTAAATAACCATTCTAGTCCTATTCGACGAATAAACAATGGAGCTCTCATCACTTTTCCAGAAACAAAATCAAATGCTCCACCTACGCCCATAAAGACTCTTGAATCAATTCCCCCCATATGATCACTTATCCATTTTTCTTGTTTTGGTGAGCCAAATGCCACAAGCAAAATATCACAACTCAAATCCTTGGCGTCTCTTGGCCATTCTTTTAAAGCAAATGCTACTTTAAGCTCCGGATATTTTTTCCTTAAGCAGTCTGCAGTAGATTGTGCCACGTTTTCTGCTCCACCCAAAAAGCCCACCGTTATAGGCTTTTCCGCTACCTCTCTTGCTAAGCCTTCCACCAAATCTACCCCATGGGATCTTCCCTTAAGGCCTTTACCAAACATTTTACCCGCCCATAAGATCCCCACCCCGTCAGCCAAGGCTAAATCTGCCGATCTTAACACTCTTTCATATTCCGAATCACCTCTCGCGAGCATGATAATTTCGGGATTAATCGTCACAACAAATGTCTTACTGTCCCTTTTTTGTGATTTTTCGACAACATACTCTAGGGCTTCTCTAAAACTTAAATCTTCAATTTTAAAAATTATATCTTTTATTTTCATACTTAATTAAACCCACTATAAGACTTAAAATTTAAAACTCAATACAGTTAAATCATGGGTTTTGAGTATCGTACTTACTCAAGTTTTGGCTTTGAAATTTAACGACTGAGACTAAATGATTGCTAAAGTCAGATTGAAACAACCCTAAATAACTATATACAGCTAAATTTGTGAAAAGATTATGCTTTTTAAATGATATTGTAGGTAGTTCCATAGAAATATTCACTACTCTAGGACTTTAGTCTATTTTCTCGAGATACTACGCTTGTAAAGTTCAATATTTTCTATAGCCACACCTGTTCCCCTAACTACGCACAAAAGCGCATCTTCAGCTACGTGACATGGTACTCCAGTTTGCTTTGTCATAAGTTTATCAAAATTATTAAGAAGAGATGTTCCTCCACTCATAACTATTCCTTTATCTATGATATCACTTGCAAGTTCCGGAGGTGTTTTCTCCAAAACTCCTTTAACTCCATGAATTATCTCATTTAGTGCGGGTGCAATAGCTTCGTTCACCTGCTCCTGAGTAAGCTCAATTGTTCTTGGAAGTCCTGTTATACTGTCTCGTCCTCTAATTTCCATTTTCTTTTCCGTAGCTTCCTTTCTATCCTCTACTAGTGCTGTACCTATCTCAATTTTTATCTCTTCTGACGTTCTCTCTCCAATTAAAAGATTAAATTTCTTTTTAGTGTAATTCGAAATTGCCTCATCAATCTTATTCCCCCCAAGCCTAACTGAATCATGAACCACGACACCACCAAGGGAAATGACGGCTATTTCCGTAGAACCACCACCCATATCTACCACCATGTGCCCTGCTGGCTGAGCAATTGGAATTTTTGCTCCAATCGCAGCTGCTAAAGGCTCATCAATTAAATAGGCTACTTTTGCACCAGCTGACATAGTGGCGTCAAGCACTGCGCGACGCTCTACTTGAGTTACACCTGAGGGTATACAAACCATAACTTCTGGTTTAAAAAATCGCGATGAGCCGCAAGCCTTATCTATAAAATAGGACAACATTGCTTCAGTTATTGTGTAATCCGCTATCACTCCATCTCTTAACGGCCTCATCGCAACAATATTTCCTGGTGTGCGCCCAAGCATCTCCTTAGCTTCTTTTCCTACTGCTACAACTTTATTCTCTTCAGCAGTAACAGCCACCACGGTAGGCTCATTTATAACAATTCCTTCTCCACCTAAATAAACGAGGGTATTCGCGGTTCCGAGGTCTATAGCGATTCTTTTTGATAACATCATCTTAATATATCAACATTTAATTTTATTGTTTTATAACAGCTGTAGTAAGCTCAAAAATATAAAGTTTAAAAACAGAAAACTGCATCTTAATAGTAATTTAGTAGATCAAATTTAGCTTTGAGCTAAAAACCATTATAACACCCATAGGTTAACTTGCAAGATATATTAAGTTAATCGTATAATCTCATTTAGTAGGAGAATTCTTTGAAAAAATCAAACCTTCCCACAGTAAATAAGCAGTTAATTTTTTCCGTAGTGATCTTTCTTGGCCTTGTTCTCGCCACAATTTTAGTAGTTTTGTACGGTAAAGGCTATAGATTTGGCATCGGTGCTGGAAAAATTGAATTTAATGGAACTGGACTTCTTGTAGCCAAAAGCATTCCTGATGGAGCTCAGGTTTTTGTAGATGGTAAACTTAAAACAGCAACAGACAACACTATAAATATTGCTCCAGGAGAATATGAAGTAAAAATTAAAAAAGAAGGTTATTTCGAATGGAACAAAAAAGTAAAAATTCAAACAGAAGTAGTCACAAAAGCTGAAGCACTGTTGGTCCCAACAGCTCCAAAACTGGAAAGCATAACAGACATTGGCGCAGCTAGACCAATAATTGATCCCACTCTAACAAAAGTGGCATTTATCGTTTCATCTCAATCAGCAACAAGAAATGGAATTTATGTTTTCGACATGAGATCAAATCCTCTTCTTACTCTTCAAAACTCTTCAACTCAAATAGTAGACGATTCCACGGATCTTTTTTCTGAAGCGGAAATTTCATGGTCTCCTGACGGAAAAGATCTAATTGCTACAATTTCTGCCGGAAGAATTAACCCAGCAACTTATCTATTGGATACTGACAGAGCAAACAATCCACCAAATGATATTACCGAAACACTTTCAACCGTAAATACTACATGGTCTAAGATCAAAGCAAATAAAGATAAAGCAGTCATCGATTCTCTTCCCCGCGGCGTAAGAACGGTTGTCAAAAGTCATTTTAGTATAGTTTCATACTCTCCAGATCAGAATAAAATTCTTTACAAAGCTTCAAGATCAGGAGAACTACCTGTAATAATCAGGCCTAGGCTGATAGGCGTAAACTCTACTGAAGAAGACAGAAATTTAGAAGAGGGCGTTTATTATGTTTATGACATAAAGGAAGATCACAATTACAAGATTAATTCAGATAATTTTAAGGGTGCTTTTAGCTGGTTTACTGATTCAAAACATCTAATCTATGTTAAAGATAATGAACTTCATATGATCGAATATGACGGATTAAATGATACTGTGGTTTTCGCAGGGCCATTTATTCAAAACTACGTATTCCCATGGCCGGATTCTACAAGAATAGTAATACTTACGAATCTTGGGAATACAAACATTACGCCTAATCTCTATACAATCAGCCTCAAATAAACTGACTAACTGTTTTTAAAATAAAGCTCCGAGTCTAAAAGGAATACATCTCCATTCTGACCAATAAGAAACTGTGAGGGATTTAAATCAGCTGGTACTAATCCCGAAGCTAACAATAGATCAACTAAACCACCAGATAAATGCCTAATACCTTGTTGCTCAGCTAATGATAAGTCATCCATTTTCCTACCATCCGTAAATTGATAAATAAGTGTTTTACCCTGTCGGTCAATTACACCAACAAGTGGCTCAACAAACTGAATACCGCTAAAGCCAGCTTCTGCCACCAATTCCTGCGCCTCATCGCCCCTAAGAACTCTCTCTACTATTGGAGCTGTAGAAATTTCATTTGCTATACTTGACCAAGCCATATCTTGTCTAAGCTGAAATACTTTCTCGTTCTTTATTCTTAGACTTTCATCTTCCATATCTGTGCCTTCATTTCTCTCTAAAGCTTCAGCAGCCTCTCTTACAGCTTCTCGTGAATCAGAAAGCCTATCACTAATATCCAATGGGAATGAGCCATGACGTTCTTTTACGAAAAATTTTGGGGATACTATATCATCAACTCTAAACACACCTCCCGTCTCTTCCGGGGGAAAAAAAAGCGGCCAATCTCGAATACTCCTTCTTTCCAACAATCCTAGGACCTCTTGAATTTGTGGCTGATGAGGAGAAGCTAAGTTAACAAGAAGATCGTAATTTGGCTTTCGTATTACATCTACCGTTCTGGCAGGCTCTCTTGATATTGGCTCTGGTGACATTTATTGTTTAAAGATTGTATCAGTTTTTCGCGGGCGGGCGAAAACCAAAAGTCTTTTAAATGCGGTCCCTGGAGGCCAGCAGGTCTGAAGAATTAACTGCTCTCCCCCCTCTTGAGCCTGAGTAATAAACGAAACATCAGAGGGATCTACTATTTTAGTCCCAGTCACATAATAATTGTGTCGCTCTCCTTTATAGAAAACAACGATCTCGTCTCCTTCTTTCAAATCTTTTAATAAGTAAAAAATTGCATTATAGCGACCTGCATCCCAGAAATTATCCGCAGAATGAGCAAATAAATAAACATTGCCTTGGAGCCCTGGAAAAACTGAACCCTGAGCATGCGCAACTCCCTGCTGTAAAGCTGGACCAAACTTACCCTCATCTGATGGATCTACGTTAGCAATAATCTTAGAAGTGGCTCCTATTTTAGGTATCAAAATGCTAAAGTCTGTATCAATAGGGCTCAATTCTTGCTCTTTAGATCCAGTTAATAAATCTGAAAAAGATGCTGTCTCTTTTGGTTCATTTGCTAACGTCTCAGTTATCTGGAACTCCACTCCTCTGGCCTGGATTATTCTATACTGAGCTTCATAATATCCAGCAGGACCAAAAGTAGCGATAACACCAAAGATGGCAAAAAGGAATAGAAAATTCCCGAACGTTCGAAGAACTAAAAATCTAATATCATGTTTATTCATTTTTAAGGGTGCGACTTGCGTCGCGTCAAACGCGACAGCCAAGCTTGAATTGGCGTCCCCGAGAGGAGTTGAACCTCCAATCTTTCCCTTAGGACGGGACTGCTCTATCCAGTTGAGCTACGGGAACATTTCGGCCTGCTCAATGCAAGCATAAGTGTATTTTAGCATACTTAGGCATAAATTTAGATTAGCCCGAGAAAGCAATCACTTTATACTACATCTGGAATATATAGATACTACGCATAACTACCAAGCCTTGTAATTGTGACTACGCTAGTGGTGGAGAAGTCACTTGTTGATTTACTTTTGGAGCAATTGTTAGAAAATTAAATCTACCTTCAGTCTTTACTTCAAATTCAAATGCTCTAGTCTCAGTTCCTATCTTGGGATAATCACTTTTTCGATTTTTATAAGCAAAAAAAGCCATCGTTCCTGCAGCTACAGCTAGCCCACCAACACCTTTTTGAATTACATCAGGATCTCTTGCAGCTACCACTCCAGCAGCACCAAGACCTAATGCGATTAATCCTCTCACAGCAACTAATTTTTCCCTTCCTTCGATCAAATTATAAAACAGCATCATGGGCCCATTTCTAGAATCATCTGCTGCATGTGATGCCTCATGGGCTATTACTGAATTAGCCGTTCTTCGCATTTTAATATCAGCTAATCGCTCAACTGTCTTTAACGCTCTTTCAGGAGGCGCATAAAGAAGGTAGGCGGATAAACGCCTGAGAGACTTCATATCTGACATTGCACTACTGTTTAATGCTTCTAAGCTTTCAAAACCCCCCTCGATAACTTGCTTTGCGGATTGCACGGTACCTTCTCTGTTCCACCAAAAACTATCTGCAAATAATATCATTTTTTTAGTTATCGGGTTATACTCACCAATAGGAGTTATCCCACCTACCGTTCGGCTATAAACTCTTGCTGCCTTAGACAAACTTCTTTCAATATTTACGCTAATTCTGGGTACATCTTCTTCACTAACTCCTGCATATCTCAAAAGCTCAGCAGCACCTTGAGGATTTAAATCGACTGTGTATGGACAATCCGCTGACTTAATCTGTTCGGAAATAATAACTTTAGGTAGATTTTGCTCTGTTTGAACAGGAC
>CAZBFH010000009.1:0-1606 GCA_964491185.1 uncultured Gammaproteobacteria bacterium | reverse complement strand
CTGGAGGCAGATTTTCAAGAGTCACAGGCTTAGCAAGCAGAGCTTTAGGATTAGACCAGCAAGCTACTAGCCCAGCGCCTGCTCCATCATTCGAACCAACAGCAACAACACCTGGACTACAACCCAGAGTTGACACGACTCCTGCTTCAATTATCCCTAGCCCATGGGCAAACCCAGACGCAGCAGTAATCACTCCCACCGCTCCAGTCGGATCAACAGAATCATCATTGGGGGCAGCATCCGCTTTCACTCCAACGACTGAACCAGCAATAACTGCTACCCCAGAACCAGTTGCACAAGCATCATCAACTCCAGAACCAGTCGCTATACCAACGGTTCCAGACTTCCCGGCTCCTGCCGCAGTTGAGCCTGCAATAATCCCTACTCCGGAATTCGTCGCCACTGCAACACCAGAGCCTACAATTGTTCCTGAACCAGTCGCTACACCAGAACCTATTGCTCCAACAACTACTGAACCGATACCTGTTTTAGCCGGTGCAGCTTCACCAGTAGAACCTACCCCCACTATTTCTCCTGTTTGGACTCCAAGCTCTGAGCCTAGTGCGGTTCCTATAGAAGCAAGTGGAACTCCTACAGTCGCAGAAAAATCCGAATCTCCAGTAGGAGCAGCTGAACAAGGATTACCAAATTCTAAATTATCTGAAACAGACGTAGCAGAGCTTCGTCGAATAATAAGTCTTATAGATCCACGAGTGCTGGGACCTGATGTTGCAGCTCCTGCTATAAATACAGAACCAACTCCCTCTGAAACCCAGACAGTGACTTCTCCAGCTGAATTACCTCCACCATTAGCTCCAATTACCTCTCCAACCCTGCCTGGAACTATATAATTTCCTATTGCAATTTCTTCATTTCAAACTTAAAATAGTAAAATGCAGAAAAAGAATCACAACCCTTCTGAAACATCTTCTAATTGGCAAAATGAAATAAAAAAACAACAAAGATCAGAGATGATTAAAAAAATCATAATGTGGGGAGCTATTATCGGTGTCTCAGTTCTAGGATTAGCTGGCTTAGTTCTTATTGCAGATAAAAGCACTTCCACTACCGAAACACCGGTTGAAAACGCAAATCTTCCCAAGGTAACAGAAAGTGATATCGTTTTGGGAAATAAAGAGGCT
This sequence comes from uncultured Gammaproteobacteria bacterium, assembly GCA_964491185.1. GTDB lineage: Bacteria > Patescibacteriota > Microgenomatia > Levybacterales > UBA12049 > 2-01-FULL-39-10-A. The sequence continues at coordinate 464 of CAZBFH010000009.1, read as the reverse complement.
AAAGTAACAATTACAGAATACTCTGATTTCCAATGCCCAGCTTGCGCTAGCTACAATCCTACGATTAATAGAATTATTGAGGAAAATCCCGATGTTAAAGTAGTTTATAGGTTCTTTCCTCTCCGCGGAATCCACAAGAATGCGTTAATTTCAGGTCAAGCAGGATACGCCGCTAATAAATTGGGTAAATTCTCTGAGATGAAAGACCTCCTGTTTACTAATCAAACCGATTGGGAAAATTTAGCAGATCCTAAGGAAATTTTTGAAGGATATGCAAGCTCAATTGGTCTTGATGTAGAAAAATTCAGTACTGTTATGAACAGTGAAGAAGCAAAAAAAGTGGTAGAAGATGGAGAAAAAGAAGCAATTGGCCTAGGACTTAACTCTACCCCAAGCTTCTTTATAGGAAATAAAAAATTCTCAGCCACCAGCTATGATGAATTCAAACAATTAATTGACGAAGA
>CAZBFH010000008.1:0-28075 GCA_964491185.1 uncultured Gammaproteobacteria bacterium | reverse complement strand
GTAAAATCGTTTAAGATAATAAAGCAGGAAAACATTGGAAATGGCCTGCGTCGCCTATACGTAACGGTAGGCTAATTCTCTATGAAATTACCAAAACTGCCCTTTTTGGAGAAAAAAAATCAGTCGGAGTTCTTCCTCTCTCTAGTTCTTCGCGATGAAAAAGCAAGCGCTGTTGTTTTTCAAGAAATTAATGGAAAAATTAATGTCGTTGGAGAGCATGTAGTTAACTTTAAAACTTCAGTAGAAAGCGCAACTGAAGAAGAACTACTTGATGCCATAGATAAGGCAGTCTCAACCGCTGAAAAAAATCTTCCACCAGACGTAGAAAGTCACAAAACAATTTTTGGAGTAAAACAAGATTGGATAATTGACGGTAAAATAAAGCCCGCATATCTAACTAAATTAAAAAAAATTAGCGATGAACTGGAATTTAAACCCATGGGATTCTTAGTAATTCCTGAAGCAATCGCACATCTTCTTCAAAAAGAAGAAGGCGCACCAGTTACCGCTATTCTCGCTGAAATCGGACAAAAAAACGTAACTCTTTCTTTAATTAGAGCAGGTAAAATTGTAGAAGCAAAAGGAGCAACAATCGGAGATTCTCTTGTCGCAACAGTTGAAACAGTACTTAAGCATTTTTCCGTGGAAAATCTTCCGCCAAGAATTATTTTGTTTGATAGCGGACGTGAAGATATTCAACAAAAATTTATAACACACAAATGGAGTCAAAGTCTTCATTTCTTACACCTTCCACAGATTAGCGCTCTCCCTGCAAATTTTGATGCAAGGGCAGTTCTTTCTGGTGCAGCATCTCAAATGGGATTTGAAGTTTTTGAATCTTCATTAACTGATGCCGGACAAGAAAATTCCAAACACATAAAAGCTGCTGTTCCAATAGTCGAAGAAGAAGTAGACAAGACCCTAGCAGAAGCCGCCTCAGAATTTGGATTTGTTGGTTCTGACGTAAAAGAAACTTCTGAACATAAGCCTGAAGAATTAGAAAAAGATTTACCCCAAGAAACTCAAGAATTTTCCATTGGTAAACCCGAAACCTCTACCGATATTCCAAAAACTGCAGTTATGGATAACATAACTCCTACTGATCAATTCAGGGAAATTCCAGAAGAAATTAAAATAAATAGCGCAGAAAAAAAACCATTTCCTGTTAATGGTGCATTTATAATGACTGGAATTATGGGTTTTATGAAAAAAGTTCACCCCGGAAAAATACTAAAAGGAGCAAATGGATCAAGGAAAAAACTCATGATTGGGATCATACCCTTAGCAATAATTCTGCTCTTCTTGTACGTATATCTTTTTGGTAGAAGTGTAACTGTAACTCTAGGAATTGATGCTAAAGAGGAAGATGAAGAAGTAAATGTAACCTTCTCTGAAAATGAAGCAACAAATGCAGATGATGACATAATAAATGCGGAATTTATAACTGCTACAGCAGACGGAAAGAAATCAATTGCAACAACTGGGAAAAAAGAAGTTGGAGATAAAGCCAAAGGAACTGTAACGATGTTTAACAGCAATACCTCTGGGGTAACAATCCCGACAGGAACAGTCATCACCTCTTCAAATGATCTTAAATTTGTAACTGATAAAGCAGTAACTATCGCATCTGCTTCAGGGGATATTTTCTCGGGAACTGAACCTGGAAAAGCAGATGTAACAGTTACGGCTGAAAAATTTGGAACAAGCCAAAACCTTCCAAGCAATACCAAATTCACAGTAGATGGCACAAGCTCAGTAGCCGCAAAAAATGATAAAGCTTTTTCAGGAGGAACTAAAAAAGAAGTAAAAGTTGTAGCTAAAAAAGATCAAGATAAATTAACTACAGATCTTCAAAAAGACTTGGAAACTGAAGCTCGCGAGCAAATCAAAAAAGAAGCTGAGGCAGGATCGGTAGTTCTTCCTAATTTTATTTCTGTAGAGTTTGATAAGAAAACTTTCAGTAAAGATGTCGATGATGAAGCCTCGGAACTTAGTCTTACCGCAACTATTAGCTATAGAGGTGTTTCATATAAAGAAACAGACATTCTAAATTTTGCAAAAGATAAGCTTGAGACTGGAAGTGACTTAGTCGTAGATAAGGATAGTATTACAGCTAGTTCTACTAATCTTAAAGCAAAAGGAAATAACGCTACTGGAAAGCTCACTATAAAAGCTAATCTTGTTCCAAAAATTGATCCTAAGGAACTCGCAAATGAAATAAAGGGAAAATCTACAAGTGATGCTATTGAAAAATTAAACGAAATTGATGAGATAAATAAAGTCGATATAAAATTATTCCCACCAATCCCCTTCCTCCCAGAGAGAATTCCTTTCTCCTCCGGAAAAATAAAAATACTGACTGAAAAAAATGGGTAAAATTTATTACAAAAGGAAAAAAAGAAATTATAAAATATTTTTTAAATTTGGAAGCATCGGAATCTTGATATTTGGCGCGATATTATTTGCTTATACTTTTTTCCCACTTCTCTCATGGCAAATTTATTTTGCTCCAGCATTTGCGTCTCAAAAAATCCAAGCCCCTATTCCTAATCAAACAGTTATTAGTCCCACTAATTTAGGGACACTTCTAGAAAACGCGACTAGAGCCATAAATAGAGACTACACGAACGCATATAACTGGTATCCAGGAGCTGAAGTACAAAAATCAAACAACGTAGCAACTTACAAAATTTCTTTTCCTAAAATTGGAGTCATGGATGCAGAAGTTTCAAATAAAGATACCGACCTAACTCGTCACATGGTTCAGTTTAACTCGGATACACTACCTGGAAAAGATGGAAATTCTGTAATTTTTGGCCACTCTACCTTACCTCAACTTTATAACCCTAAAGACTATAAAACAGTTCTCGCAAATGCCTATAAATTAGAAGTTGGAGATGAGATAAATACAGAAGTTAACGGCACAAAACATAAATATAAAATAATTAGCATTACGGTGGTAGAACCTACAGACACTTCAGTTTTAGCTCAAAATTTTACTGATAGTTTTTTAACGATTATTACCTGTACTCCACCAGGAACAATCTGGAAAAGATTAATTATTAAAGCAAGGATTCAAAATTAATATGGAAAGAGTTGGAATTCAAAGAATTTTATATAACATTTGGCCTACAATTTACAAAGTCGTAAATAACACCTTTTTTGCAAGCTTAAAATTTCTTAAAAATTTAATAAGACTAATGATAAACCAAGTAAAACATGGATGAAAAAGAGCAGGCAATAGCCGCCATAAGAAAAAAGCTTGTTGGTAAAAATCTTAACTATAAAGAAATTTTTGCCATCATGGACCAAATCTCTAAGGAAAAACTTGGAGATGTTTTAACGACTTATTTTGCTGCTTCTGGATTCTCAAAAGGCTTTTCAGACGACGAAATTTATTATCTAACTAAAGCCATGATTGAGACTGGGGAAAAATTAAACTTCTCTGGCATAATCGCTGACAAACATTCCATAGGAGGCGTTCCTGGAACAAGAACTACTATGATAGTAGTGCCCATAGTCGCAGCAGCCGGTTTTAAGATTCCCAAAAGCTCATCGCGCGCTATAACGACACCAGGTGGTACAGCTGATGACTTTGAGATACTTGCTCCAGTTAATTTAAGCAAGCAAAAAATTTATGCGACAGTTAAAAAAACTAATGGCTGCATTGTGTGGGGCGGAAGCTTTAATATCGCTCCAGCAGATGATGTGATCATAAAAGTAGAAGAGGTTCTTCTTTTTGAATCCTTTGATAAAATTTTAATCTCCATCATGGCAAAAAAAGTAGCATTCGGAAGTAATCACGTGGTAATAGATATTCCTTATGGTGAATCTGTAAAAGTACATAACGTAAATGATGCGAAACTTCTTAAGAGAAAATTTGAACAACTCGCAAAAAAGTTCGGTGTAAAAATTGAAGTTTTGATCCATAAAACTGATGAACCTGCTGGTCGAGGAATTGGACCAGTTCTCGAAACTAAGGAAGCATTACTAGTTTTAGAGCAAGATCCAAAAAGAGCCCCGGATTTAGAAGCAAGAAGTATTAATCTTGCAGGAAGCCTATTAGAGCTTTGTCTTGCGAGTAGCCCTGCTGCATTTAGAAATAAAATATTAAAAGAGCATAAAAATGGATTTAACTGGGCGCTTCATATTCTTCTTTCAGGACTTGCACTAGCAAAGCTTAAAGAAATCATAAAGGCGCAGGGCGGAGATGCGAAAGTGACAAGCAAAGATTTAAAGCCTGGAAAACATAAATTTGAATTTGTGGCCCCAAGAAATTGCGAGATTGCAAGTTTTAACATTAAAAATCTTACTATGATAACTAGAATTCTTGGCGCACCAGATATGAAATCAGCTGGCATATATTTAAATAAAAAAATAGGAGAAAAAGCGCGCAAGAACGAGCCAATCTGTACTTTTTACTCCGATTCTGTGTATAATCTTAAGGAAGGAAAAGAGTCGCTAGAAAACTTCCCTTTAGTAAAGTTTAAATGAAGAGAATTTACGTAACGGTCGGAGTCATTGCAGTTCTACTAATTATCTCACTCGGTTGGTGGACAAGAGGAACTTCCCCAGCTAACTCAAAAAATAACACCCCTAAAATATTTATAGTCGAACAAGGCGAGGGAGTTAGGTCAATTGCCAGAAATCTTAAGGATCAGGGACTTATTAAAGATCCTACTGTTTTTTTTCTTCTAACCAAGCAAACAGGACTTGATAATAAAATTCAGGCTGGAAGCTTTAGGTTAAATCCATCTATGACAGCTCGTGAAATCGCTCAGTCTTTAACAGTCGGCACAGAAGATATTTGGATAACAATCCCTGAAGGACAACGTGCAGGAGAAATCGCAGATACTCTTGAAAAATTAATGCCAAATTATGACTCTTCATGGGAAGCGGAGCTTCAAAAAAATGAAGGATACTTATTCCCCGATACCTATTTACTTCCAAAAGATGCTGATGTAAACGCAGTTGTTAAGATCATGACAGATAATTTCAATTCTAAATACGCAACACTCGATACTTCAAAAGTAAACCTAACAGAAAATGAAATCGTAACTCTAGCTTCTTTAATTGAGCGCGAGGCAAGACACGCAGAAGATAGACCAATTGTTTCAAGCGTAATTCATAACAGACTCGATATTGGAATGAAGCTAGATATTGATGCAACACTTCAATATATAAAAGGTTATGATTCAGTTTCGAAAAAATGGTGGCCAAATAATATTACAAATGAAGATAAGCAGTCTACTTCTTTATATAATACATATGGAAGGGCAGGACTTCCTCCAGCACCAATCTCAAACCCTGGAATACTTAGCCTTCAGGCAGCAGTAAATCCCGATGAAACTCCTTATCTATATTACATAACTGATAAAAATGGTGTTAACAGGTATGCGCAGACACTTGATGAACACGAAGAAAATATTTCTACCTACGGCCTCTAAATTAAATACTAAACAGGGGAATTAGGAAAATTACTGAGCAGCTAGCTTATTGTTTAATTTTTTGCGGTTTTTCTAAAGAATCTCTTGGAGGAACTTTTAGACTCTTGGCCATTTCCAACGGTTTCAATAACTATCGAATCTCCGAGGTCTTCAATCTTCTCTTCTACTTTTTTAAGCTGGACTTTTGTTTCTCTTCTAGCATCATTCTCTAATTCCTTAGCGACCTCTCCTAAACCTGCGAGACCATCCTCAGTAATAGTTTTTAAAATCTTATTTCCCTTTTTTGTTCCTAATAAAAATACAGCCGCACCGCCTATCAGCATTCCTAAGAGTATTCCATCTGAAAATCTTCCATGATTGCCCATTATTCCTTATCCCCCTTATCATCAGAAACCTTTTTTATAATTGAAGCAATCGTCCCTCCGGCCTTAAGACCCATCAAAATGGAAGAGATGCTAGTAAGAGGCTGAGATACACTCTGAGTGATATCTCCTGTGTTATCTAGTACTTTATTTGCCTTAGTTATAGTCTTTCGAAGATCCTTCAAAATAAAGAAAACCTGAATTCCCAAGACTAAAAGAAGAAGCGTGAGAATTATGATAACGATAAATAATAATATTTGGGCAGGATCGGTCATGGTACTAATTAACTTATATCATGAAAACTTTTGTGTCAAGATATATTCACTATATCAATCACCTAACTTAATATTAATATTTCGCTCAACGGTAGTAGTTCTTCCAAATTTATTCTCAACATGAAACGTTAAAGAAGTAGAACCCGGAAAAACCGTAACCTGCTTCTTAAAGCTTCCGTCAGGATTAATTGTTACTTGTTCATTTTCAACCATAAGAATTCCGTTTGGATCTGTTTTTCCCTTTACTTCAATATTAAGCGAACTAAGAGTTTGGTTTTCTTCAGGAAAATTTACATCTAACCCTGGATTAAACAATGCAGCTCTATATTGAAACACAAGGAAAACAGCAATCACTATAAACACAATTCCGACAATTAATGCACTTTTCCCAATTTTAAATCTGGGAAGGGTAAAATCTGAGGAATTAGTTAATCCCCGAGGTAAAACTTCTACGACTTTTTTTTCATCAAATTCACGTCTAAAAATAGCCAGACTTTTTTCGACAGGAAGACCTAAAAACTTAGCATAATTCCTAACAAAACCATGCGCATAAGCAGATGAAGGAAGTTTTTTATAATCTCCACGTTCGATTGCCTGTAAAAACTCCGCTCTAATTTTAGTTGCACGCGCGACCTCTTCAATAGACAGATTTTGAATTTTTCGTTCCTCCTGGAACTGTGCGCCAATACTAATCATAATTTAATTACTCGCTTTGAGGTTCACCAAGGATCTGTGCAGGATCTTTTATCAAAACGTCTCTTGGCTTACTTCCCTCAGCTCGTCCTACAATTCCTGCTGCCTCAAGTTGATCCAAAATTCTTGCAGCTCTAGAATAACCTATTGAAAGGCGACGCTGAAGAAGTGAAGCTGAAGCCTTATCATATTCACAAATAACTCTAACTGCTTCTGCAAATACAGGATCTTTTCCATCAGCTCCAGATGTTCCCACGCTCCCTTTGGGAGTGTAAGGCGTAGAAATAATCTCTTCTGTGTACTCAACAGCAGGAGATTTAGATTTAAGAAACTCAACTAATTTCTTAACTTCTTTATCTGAAACAAATGCTCCCTGAATACGAGTTGGCTTTGCTTGATCTGGAGGAATATATAGCATATCCCCACGTCCCAAAAGCTTCTCAGCTCCTGGTCCATCTATAATAACGCGTGAATCAATCATAGATGATACGTTAAATGCGATTCTGCATGGAACATTAGCCTTAATTAAACCTGTAATAACGTCTACCGATGGCCTTTGTGTAGCAATTACCAAATGAATTCCAGTTGCTCTAGCCATCTGTGCAAGACGAGCAATTGTGTCTTCGACCTCAACTGGCGCAAACATCATAAGGTCCGCTAACTCATCGATGAAAATAATAATGTATGGAAGCGCTTGAAATCCTGCAAGCTCATTATATCCATCAATATTTCTAACTCCACGTTCTGCAAAAGTTTTATATCTTCTATCCATCTCGTTAGTTGCCCACTTAAGAGCTGAAAGAATTTTTTCAACCTCCACAATAACAGGAACCATAAGATGTGGAATTCCGTTATATCCTGTTAATTCAACACGTTTTGGATCTATTAAAATAAGCTTTACTTCTTCTGGACTTGCTCTAAAAAGTAGGGAGGTGATAAATGAATTTACGAGCACTGATTTTCCTGATCCAGTAGTTCCAGCGACAAGTACGTGGGGCATTTTACCTATATCAGCAATCAGTGGACTTCCAGAAACATCAAGACCAAGTGAAACAGAAAGCTTAGACTTAGATTTTCTCATTAAGTCTGAAGAAAGCATTGTTCGAAGAGTTACGACCTCCAAAGATTTATTTGGAATTTCAATACCGACTAAATTTCTTCCTGGAATTGGAGCTTCAATTCTGATTTGTCCAGTTGGGGCCTGCGTATTAAGAGCTAAGTCGTTTGCAAGTGAAGTAATCTTAGAAACTTTAGTTCCAAGCGCAATCTCCAAAGCATATTGAGTAACAGCTGGGCCCAAGTTTACCTCTACAACTTTTGCGATAATCCCAAAGCTCTGAAGTGTCTCTTCTATCTTTGCGGCCGTAGCTTTAACGTCTCCTCTATCAGCTTTTCCGCCTCCACCATCCTCAAGTAAATCTAGTGGCGGATATTCCCAGATTAATCCCGATGAAAGAGTATTTGAAACTAATTTTTCCGTAATTAGAGCCTCGTCTTTTTTAACTGAATTACTCATAATCGCAGGCCCATTTTTATTAAAGCTTGAATCCTTAATAGTCATTTGCTTGTTAAGAAGTGGATCTTTTTGTTTTTTCAAAAATCCTGTTGGAACCACTTTTCCGCCTGTCTTTCTAAATGCGGAGAGCCCCTTAAGAATTTCATCAACTGATGTATCAAATAGAACAACAAGACCTATAAATATTCCTGCTAGGAAAACTAAAAGCGTACCAATAGGCGTAATTACATCTGAAATATTCGCAAACATAAGTTGACCGATATAGCCTGACCTGAACAAAACAACTGCTGAACCATAAAGAATTAAAAATCCGATCGCAACATTTGGACGGGAAAGCGCTAGTTTAGTTTTGAAAAATAGGAATCCAAATAGTATAAATACAAATCCTAAGAAAAATGAAAAAGGTCCAAAATATTGTCTTATAAAGGTATTTATATAAATAAATGTTTCTCCGGAATTACTAAAAGAGAGGAGAAGTAAAAGCCCTGCGACTATTTGACCCAGTGCAAAAATAGTATAGACTGTCTTAGTCTTAAGCTTTATCTTGAATTTTCCCCGCTTACCATAAGCCCCACGTTTTCTGGCCATAATTAGTCTATTATAACGAGATGTTTCTAGCGGTGCAAACGATTTCTAGTTACGGGAATTAGATCTCTTCTTATATGTCTATCTCTGCTTGTAATTGTACCAACCTCAACCCTATAATCTGATCCCAAACTTGGCCTTGGATCAGATTCACCACTTCTCTGAATCAAAGCTTTTGTTACCCTATCCATTCCTAATTCAGGCACACCATTTATGGATGCAAAAACAACAAAATAACTATCAGGATTTCCTGGAGCAACTTGATCTAAAGTAAGAACTTTAGATACTCCAGGCACCAATTCTCCTTGTTTACCTACAAATCTTAACTCACCATGAGAAGACATTCCTTTATCCGGTTGATCTTGAGTTTTGACACCAAACAATGCAACCATCGCTTCTTCTTTTCCGCCACTTCCAGTCACCATTTTCATCCTAGGCGATGTCGCGACATCCAATTTATGAGTGAGATCTCCATCCGAGATAGGATTTACTCGCACACCCAAAGCCTCCCATTCTCTCATAGCAATATCATTCCTAGGTCTTCTGAGGATAACTGTTTCAACAAGTCTTGGATCTTTTTCCTTGTGGGCCTCTAGAATGAGCTTTAAAACATCGCGCTTGGGAAGATCCAATAAGCTCTCTATTCCTTTTTCTGCAATTAGCCTTGCAGTTACAGGATCAATAGCTATACCATCTGCATAAAATGCTCCTTGCTCTTCTGTAGGTATATCTAAAAATTCCTGATTAATAGATCCACCGATCTGAACTGTTGAGCCTGTGCCTCGATGCTCTGGTTCCTCTGCATGTGAGCTCCTAGATGCCTCCTTTGTTCTTTCGATTGGATCTAGAACTAAATTCACCCTTCCTAAATTAGCAAATTCAGGACGAAGCAAAACCTCTCTATCTTGCATGTCTATAAGAGTTCCATACCCGTATGGGCCACTAATATCTGGGAGAAGTACTCCACGTTTCCATAACTCTTTTGCGCGTTCGATCCTTCGAACAATTGACACAAATGGGGCACGGTGAATATTTGCTTCAAGTGCAGGAGTTGCTTTTACATCTAAATCTACTTCAAACTGCTCCCTTAATCTTTCTGAAATTGGGCGCCTTCTATATCTTTCCCTATTTGCCGAATCAACTACAACAGCGGTTCTTGCAGCTGCAACTTGATAAAAGGGGACTACTGTATCTACGCTTAACCTTGGCGTTCGGTCAACAAATTCAGGTGCCAACTCTTGAGCATGACCATTTGTATAAGCAGGAGTGGGCCTGGGCCTATCAATTCGAACATGCATGCTTCCATCTGGCTTTCTAACAGCAACAGGACCGATAGAAGAAACGCCTCTGCCGGCGCTGGTTTCTGGTGGCATAAATTAAATTCCTTCCAGACGTGACTGAGGTTGAAAAACTGTAAACTCTGCAACTCCACCTGAACTCTGAAAACTTTCCACCTTAATTGGAGACACTGCAGATGCAGAAGTTGTTCCACTACCGGGTTGTTCGACTCCTCCAGATGGATTACGCCATTCAAGAGAAAGCCTTTGGCTCTCTTGACCTCCTGCTACTTCTCTTTGTCTTGCTCCAATTCCAGCACCTTTCCAAGCTTCAAATCTACCAATCAATGTCCCAGAGAAACCTTCTGGTACTCTATATCCTCGTGCGCCTTCTGACGCTGGTGCTACTTTTTCTTGAGCTGTCATGCACACATCATAAACTAGAAATATAATTTCAACTTGATATTTTTCCGATCTTTTCCTGACACTTTCCTGACAAAAAAACTGTTTGCTAATGCAAAATTAAACGATTAAAATGTCACCATGAATCCTAATCTAATAGAGCAAACATATCCCATTAATTTTCGCGAGGAAGATGCTAAAAAACTCGGAAGTAATATTGTAAATAGACGTTCGGTCGTTCTAACTGGAATGCTAAGAGTTGGAATTAGTAATTTTTTAAGATTTTTTTTAAATCACGAAGGAATTACAAAAAAATATTTAGACGACAAAAAATACATAATTATTCCGGTCGATTTAAATGATTTAGTAGAAAGAGAAATATATCCTTTTTGGATTTTAACTTTTAAAAGACTTGCTGATACCGTAGAAGATTCAAATCTTCCAGAGGAAATAAAAAAACAAATTGCATTATATTTCTTAGATAGTATTCAGTCACAGGATCTTTTCTTAACTATAGATTATTTAAGAAAAAGCCTAGTACTTCTTTGCGATAAAGAATTTCTCCCAACAATATTTTTCTTAAGATTTGACCGAATGAAAGATTCTATAACTCATGATTTCTTCGCAAATTTTCAGGGATTAATCGAATCTACTCACAACAGACTTTCTTATGTTTTTACAAGCGCCAGGCCCCTCAATCATCTAGAGCCAACTATTTTTACTAAGCAATCTCTATTAATTTTTTCTGACAATTTATACGTAAAACCAAATAACAAATCTGACATAAAAACAATTTTTGAATCGAGTGTTAAACAATATAATTTAAAACTTTCTCCCGAGATGACAAGCAATTTATTAAAACTGGTTGATGGACATACCCAATATTTACAATTTGCATTAATCTCTCTTAAGGAAAATGGTAATATAGCCCCCTCTGAGCTTTTCGAATTCTTAAAAAGTGATGAAAGAATTTCTCTTCAATCAGAAGAACTCTGGGAAAGTCTTTCGTCTCAAGAACAAGAGATTCTTCTTAAAATTGATTCAGGGAAAAAATTAACTGATAGCGAAGTTAAAGAAGGGGAATATTTAATAAATACAGGATTTTTCGATTTAAAAACTCTAAAAATATTTAGTCCAATTTTTGACTTATTTATAAAATCAAAAGCAGAAGAAAAAAGGAAAGAAAAAAATAATACTGATTTTTCTAAAAAAGAAAATTTACTCCTTAAATTTCTCGAAGAAAATAAAAATGAAATCTGCGAAAGGGAAGAGATAATAGAAGCTGTTTGGCCCGAAGCAGAAAGTCTTGGAGTTACTGATTGGGCTATAGATAGATTAGTGGCAAGAGTTAGAAATAAATTAAAAGATCACGATAAAAATTATGAAATTGTGACAGTAAAAACTCGCGGGTACAAACTTATCGACAGATAATTAGCCTCGCAAGGGGATGCCTTGCAAGGCTAGATGATACAATGGCCTCATGGATAAAGCGATAAAGCATTTTAAAAAAGTTGATCCGGTTCTTTATGAAATTGCGCTTAAAATCAAAATCGAAGAACACGAAAAACCTCAAGATTATTTCATAGATTTAGTTGAATCAATTGTAAGTCAGCAACTATCTATAAAAGCCGCTGACACTATTTTCGGAAGACTTGAAAAGTTATTTAAAAACGAAAGAATAAATCCTGAAGAATTATTAAAAATTCCAGATCAAAAGATCAGAGATGCAGGAATTTCTTTTAGCAAAATTAAATACATAAAAGGAATCGCTCAGGCAATCATAGACAAACAACTAGATTTAAAAAAACTTAATGAGTTAAATGACGAAGAAGCAATAGGAGAGTTAATAAAATTAAAAGGAGTAGGGCAGTGGACTGCGGAAATGTTCTTAATGTTTACACTTGGAAGATTAGATGTTTTTTCTACAGGTGATTTAGGTCTACAAAACGCAATTATAAAATTGTATAAACTGAGCAATAAACCCAGCAAGGAAAAACTTTTAGAGATTAGTCAGAGATGGTCTCCGCATCGCACAATAGCAAGTAGAATTCTCTGGAAAAGCCTAGATATTTAAGAATGAGTGAATAAATATTTCGAGGACTAATGCTTGAGCTAACGAGTTAAGGCTGGAAAAAAATTCGTTCACGAATAACTCTATTTAATTATCTCCCAAAGATTTAGATCGCCATCCTTAAGCGGAACTTCACCTTTCCAAGCCTTTACTATCATATTTGCTACTTTTGAAGGATCAACGCCTGAATCAAAATTCCACATTTCAGTCTTAACTGCACCTGGAGAAACAGAGAAAATTCGAAGATCCGGATATTCCAACGCAAGACTTTTGGTAAATCCTATTACCCCAAACTTCGTCGCACAATATACAGCTCGACCAGGGTAGGGAAGGTGACCAGCTCGTGAAGCGATATTTATAATTCCTTCTTTTATTTGCGAGAAAGACGCCGAAGTCATTTTGATCATTCCTAAGAGATTGGTATTAACCTGCCCTTCTATTTCATCAAATGATTCATTCTCAAATTTCTCCCAACCTATAACACCCGCATTATTTACAAGAATATCTATATGCCCAAATTTCTCAACTACCTCATCGACTGCTTTTTTAATGTTTTCATCATCTCTAGTATCTAATTTTAAAATTAAAACATCATCAGCGCCCAAATCTTTACATTTATGTGCCACTTTTTGTGCGCCACTAATATCACTATTATAAGTAATTATTACCCTGCATTTTTCCTTAGAAAAAGCGTACGCGATCTGCTCTCCAATTCCCTTACTAGAACCAGTTATTAAAATGTTTTTCCCTGAGAGATCCATCATCTATTTATTCTAACTGTTCAAAATATATTTGCAATATTCTTGACTTTTTTTTGCTTCAAGAATACAATACCCATGTGCAAAACAAACAAGCAATCATAGGAATAGTAGCAGCAGCGATAATACTCGTTGGCGCAGTAGGAGTTTATTTTTTTACACAGAAAAATAAAGAAGTTCAACCCAATACCACTACAGCTACCCAAGAAACAAACGAAGAATCCTCTACGGAAAGTGACCTAACCTCAATTCTAAAATCAGGAAAAACCCAACAGTGCACATTCTCATTTACTGATGAGAAGGGAAATACAACATCAGGAAATGCCCACATGACAGGCAATCAAATGCGAACAGATGTAAATAGCAATGTTAATGGAAAATCTTCAGCAATTTATGTAATAAGAAATGGTGACGATAATTATATTTGGGGCTCTGATTTCCCAAACAACACGGGAATGAAAATGACTCTTTCAATAGAAGAATATGCTTCAAATGATGATTCTAAGAAATATTTTGATCCAAACATGAAAGCTGATTATGATTGTAAAGGCTGGACCGCTGACCCAACTATGTTTACTCCACCGTCAAATATTAAATTTCAGGATCTTTCTGCAATGATGCAAGGGATGATGAAGGGAACTACAAAGACCCCAACTAACGCAGCTGGATCTACATCTGAATGCTCAATCTGTAATTCCTTAACGGGAGATGCAAAAAGCGCTTGCTTAAAACAATTTAGCTGCTAACCCCTTCGTTTGACTAACCCTCAAAAAACCGCTAATATATTTAGATCTTGAGAAAAGAACATATTCTTTTACTCTCAGTTCTGGTTTTAGCCATATTTTCCCTGCTATTCTTAGCTGATAATTATTCCGGAAAAAGCTTAAACAACCCTTTCGCTTCTAACACTCCGTACCCTACAGTTATTCCTAATAATAATTCTGGTGAGTTTATTTCCATGGCTCCATCTTCCTCTAAGAATATAGAGGTTCTTTCACCCAGAGCCGGAGATAAAGTAAGCTCTGAATTTGTAGTTAAAGGAAACGCTAGAACTTTTGAAAGCAATGTAGTAATCAGACTTTACGATTCAGAAGGAAATGTTTTACTTGAAACCTTTACCCTTGCAAATGCTTCTGACGCCGGACAATTCGGGCCATTTGAAAAAATGATTAACTACCAATCAAATTCTGAAACAGGAACACTTGAGGTTTTTCAATATAGCGCAAAAGACGGATCTCAAATAGATAAAGTTACAATCCCGCTGATTTTTGAGTAGCAATTCTTCCAGCCCAATCCATTCCCCAATCTCTAACAATTTGCTTATTGGGTTTCCACATCTCAAAATCTATTGATCCTCTCATACCAGGCATATGAACTTGAACTGAAAATCTGCTTATTAAATCAGTGACTGCATTTTGAATTGGAAACACTCCTGTTCGACTCTCTGTATCTGGAAATGCTTCTTCGATAAAACCTCTATATGTATCTTCGTACGAATTTAGAGCAGCTCGATATGGATCAGCGCTAATACCTCTAAGCCTATGGATCTGGGCAACCATAGGATCGAGTAAGCCTCGTCTAGAAAAATTTCCTCTTCCACTATATCCTGAAACCTCAGCTCTAAGCATTCTTAAACCCAAATACATTGTTAAAGTCTCGCGATAAACTGGATCAATAATGCCGAGCTTATCAGCGATTCCAAATTCATCGTTCATTTTTTCCGCTTGACCAACGAATCTATTTGCAAATGATGAATCTAAATCTAGCACTCTATAACCTGTGGGTCTTTCCATAAAAAATGAATTATAGTGGACTTAAACTTCTATAACAACTGGGAGAACTAGAGGGCGACGTTTCAGTTTTTTTAGTAAATATCTCTCAGAAATATTTCCTATGTTTCGTCTTAAATAATTCCAATCTGTAATCTTAGTTTTCTTTCCTTTTAAATTAATAGCTATCTCATGCGCCAATCCATTTGTAAGCTCAGGAACTTCAGACCCAGAAAAACCTCTGACGATAATATTTGGCTTATCTACCAGTGCGCCATATGTATCAATTTCTGCTAGAACTATAACTACTCCCTCTTTTGCAATTTTCTCACGATCTCTTAGAACAAAAGTATCAACTGCTTCGCCTGAAACTTGATCGACATATACATTTTGAAGTGCTATTTTTTTACCAAGTTTTACATCAGACTTCGTAAACAAAACTTCTTGCCCATCTTCAGGAAGTAAAACATTTTTTTTATCAAACCCATTTTTTATAGCGAGTTCTTTGTAAGCAATCATATGCTTATACGTTCCGCCGATTGGAAGTACATTTTTGGGACGAGTTAAAGCCATCATGAGAGACAAATCTCCCTTAGGACCATGCCCTGATACATGAAAGCCTTGATATACATCTGAATAAAGAACCCTTGCTCCAGCCTTTGCTATATCATCAATTAATGCATTTATCGCAATCTCATTTCCTGGAATTGGATCTGAAGAAAAAACTATGCAATCATTTTTATTTATAGATATGTCCCTGTGATCACCGTTTGCGATTCTAGAAAGCGCCGAACCTTCTTGACCTTGACTGCCTGCAACAATTAAAACTATTTGCTTATCATTATAATTTCTAACTTCCTTTAGATCGATCTCCATGTTTTTATCGATCTTCATGTAGCCTAAATTTGATCCAACATCTTTTGCTTTAAGCAAAGATCTACCAACAAAACATACTCTTCGATTAAGTGACCTTGCTGCATCTAAAACCTGATTTAGTCGTGAAAGATTTGAAGAATAAGTTGTAACTATAAATTTACCGGTTGTTGACTTCATTTCCTCATAAATCCGCCCACCAATTGGAAGCTCCGAAGCAGTAAATCCATCTCTTTCAGAACCCAATGAATCAGACATGAGACACATTATCCCCTCATCACTCTTTCTTACTATCTTCGCAAAATCAGTTTTCTTTCCGTCATATGGAGTCATATCAAATTTGAAATCTGAGCCATGATAAATATTTCCGACGGGTGTTTTTATAAAAATATTTGACGTATCTGGCACTGAATGAGTCACTCTGATAAAGGACAGGAGGAATGGTCCAAGCACAATATCCTTGTCAAAATTAACAGAATTAACTCTTTGAGGAACTTCGTACTCTTTTAGTTTTTCGTTAGCAAATGCAGCAGTAAGAGGGGTTGCAAATATTTCAAATTTTCCTGGTAGCTGAGGCAATATGTATGGAAGACCTCCGAGATGATCCTCATGCCCGTGTGTTATTGCAATCCCTACGATCTTTTTTTGAGGATTTTTTGCAAAATATGAAACATCAGGAAGCATTAAGTCTACTCCAAGCATTGTTTCATCAGCAAATCCCAATCCACAGTCCACAATTAAAACTTGATCATTATATTCATAAAGATGCATGTTTTTAGTGACTCCCGTGACTCCTCCTAGAGGCAAATATTTTAATGTGTTATCCATATGTAATTTTAGTGAGGCAGAAATTGCGAAATATTTTGCGAATTCAATGTAATTATAACATTTTTACCGACTTTACCCTCGACTATTAATCTGGCGACTTTTCTACAAATACCCTCAATAGTTCTTTCTAAAGTTCTGATTCCGGAATCATAGCCTAATGGTCTTACAATGGTTGGCCAAACCTCATCTTCAATCTTTAGAATTTTTGGAGGAAGCCCTGATTGTTGAGAAATTTTAGGGAACAAATAATTTTTTCCAATAATAAATTTTTCTTCATCTGAGTATGAAGGCATCTGAACTAACTCCAAGCGATCGAGAACTGCTGTAGCAATATTTGTAGTATTATTTACTGTTGCTATGAATAAAACTTCTGATAAATCCACCGGATAATCTACATAATGATCCGTAAAAGAATGGTTTTGTTCAGGATCAAGTAACTCAACTAAAACTCCCATAATATCAGCTCTGGCAGCTTCTGTTACGCGATCTAACTCATCGAGTAGAATAACGCTGTTTTTTGATTTTGCATGTATCATTTTTTTTATAATTTGTCCGGGCTCTGCATCTGAGAGCTGACGTGATTGCCCCCTTAAATCTCTAACGTCACCCATCCCTCCGAGCGGAATTCTTTCAAAATTTCTGCCCATTGATTGTGCTATTGAATGAGCTAGTGTAGTTTTTCCAGTTCCAACAAGTCCTACCAAACAAAGAATAGGTGCACGATTCGCCTTCTGGCCACTTTTAAGATTTAAAATTAACGAAGCTAAATATTCCAAAATAGTGTTTTTAACTCCAGTAAGTCCATAATGATTCTTATCTAAAACTTGCTTAGCATAACCTAAGTCCAAATTATCTTTAGTCTCAGCCGCAAATGGGATTTGAGAAATAACATTTAAGAAATTCGAAACACTTTCTAAGTTAGAATAATTTCCAGCTTGGCTCAGGGAAATTCTCAAGATTGCGATCATACCTTTAGCTTTTTCTAAAAGCTCAGGAGGTAAATTCGCAGAAGTAATCTTTTTTTCTAAAACCTGTAGTTGAGCATCAAAACTCAGAGCAGAATTATCCATATATATATCTTATCAGTTTTGAAACTTATTTCTAATTTCTTTTTTCGATTTTTGCCAAATCTGATGCTGCTTGATAATTCCTAGAAGACCTAAATGGTGCGAATGAGTAACTCTAAACCTAGGATCATTAATTATTTCATATCCTTTACGTTTAAAATACATCGACCATTCGAGATCTTCTGAGATTATCAAACTTTCATCAAATTTATGTTTTTCCCACAAATCACGCCTAATAATAGAATTCGTATTTCCTAAATGTCCCCCCTTTTTATACTTATTAGGAAAACCAATTACTTTTTCTGCAATAGTAGACTCTTTGCCGGGTATTGGAAATGCAAAAACACCAGCCACTTTATCACTCCTAAAATTACTTAAACCATCCGTTAGCCAAGTCTTAGATACTGGAAACGAGTGCGCAGATAAATAAACAAGATATTTACCTCTCGCTTTCCCAGCTCCCAGATTACATGCTTTTGAATAAGAAAAATCTTTAATCATAACACTCTTAATTCTATTTTCTGGAAAGTAATCAAAAGCTACTTTATCTGAACCATCTGCTGAGTCATTATTTACAATAATTATTTCAAAATCCTGATTGGTTTGATTTTTAAGAATTTTAAAAAGTTTTTGGAGATTTTTTTTTCGTTTTTAACTCTAACAATTACCGATGTTTCCATCAAGTTTAATAGTGGGTTTTTTTGTAAGGTCTTCGAGCTCCACCAGTTCTTGGGTTATTTTTTCTAAAATTTTCTTCTCTTTCGCGTCGGAACTGCATTGCTAATGGATGAGCTGCAGGACCTGCATTTGGATCATCATGACGTGGTCCTTTTAAAGGCGCTGGTTGTTCAAAATTTGTAGGCCTGTCATTTCGTGGTGCAAATTCATTTCTAGGAGCAAAATCATTACGCGAGGCAAAATCTCTTCTTGGTCCTCGATCATTTCTAGGGCCTCCTCTAAATCCCCCTCCATCTCTCCTAGGTCCTCTGTCTTCAAATCCACCGCGGTCGCTACCCCTGTCTCCTCCACCGCTTGATGGCTTGTCAGCGTCTGCACCAAATTTCATAGAAAGATTAATTCTCCCTTGTTCATCAATCTCCATTACTCTAACTTTTACTTTATCTCCAATATTAACTACATCAGCTGGGTTTTTTACGTATTCTGCAGCCATTTGTGATACATGAACCATACCCTCTTTTCCTGGTAAAAATTCTACGAAAGCTCCAAATGGAAGCATTCTCTTAACTTCTGCTGCTTCAAATACTTCTCCAACTGTCACTTCTCTCATCATATTTTTTATCCAGTCAGTTCCAGCTTTTACAGCATCCCGATCTACACCTGAAATCGTTACTGTTCCATCATCTTCTACGTCAACCTGTGCTCCAGTAGTTGCGATAATATGTTTAATATTTTTTCCACCTGGTCCGATTAACTCACCAATCTTATCGACTGGAATCTTAACTGTCTCAATCTTTGGAGCAAAGTCGGATAGATTCTTTCGTGGTTCTGGAAGAACGGAAGCAATAACTTTAAGAATCTCCATTCTTGCAGTTTTTGCTCTATCGAGAATAGCCTTAATTTGTTCATCGGTAAGTCCTGGAATTTTAACGTCAAGTTGAATTGCTGTAACACCTGAGTCAGTTCCTGCTACCTTAAAATCCATGTCTCCTGAAAAATCTTCAAGACCAATAATGTCAGTTAAAAGTTCATATTTGTCTCCTTCAGACATCATTCCGATAGAAATTCCAGCAACTGGTTTCTTGATTGGAACTCCAGCATCCATAAGAGCTAAAGTTGATCCACAAGTAGAAGCCATAGAACTTGATCCATTTTGTGATAAAACTTCAGATACTACCTGAATTGTGTAAGGGAATTCAGCTTGAGATGGAATAACTGCTTCAAGTGCTCTTTCAGCTAATGCACCATGGCCGATTTCTCGCCTACTTGGAGTTCCAACCCTACCTGTTTGACCAAATGAATATGGAAGTCCTGAATAATGATGGATATATCTTTTTTCCTCTTCTCCATCTGCTGATTCGATAAGTTGTCCCATTCGAGGAGATCCGAGAGTCGCAATTGAAAGAGCTTGAGTTATTCCTCTTTGGAATAGTGCTGATCCATGTGTTCTTGGAAGAAGTCCAACTTTTGCCTGAAGTTGTCTAATTTCATCCATTTTTCTTCCATCCGCTCTTTTTCCTTTAGTTAGAACGTTTGATCTGATCAATTTAAACATTACTTTTTCTACAGCCGCAGCGATAGTTTTTTTGTCAATCTCAGATGCAGCGTCTTTAACTTTCATGTCTTCAAAAATCTTATCAATTAATGCTCCTGTTTCATTTCCGCCACCCTCTTTATTAACTCTAGTATCAATAAGACCTTGCACATCTTCTTTGTAAGATTTATCAATAAGAGCTACTACATCATTAAGATCTCCTTCAGCTGGTACTTCTAGTTTTTCTTGTCCTGCTTTTTTAACTAACTCTTCAATTCCTTTAATCACGTTTTGAGTTTCTTTGTGAGCAACTTCAACCGCAGACATTAGAATGTCTTCTGTTACCTGCTTTGCTCCAGCCTCAATCATTACAGTCTTGTCTTTAGATTGAGAAAGAACTATGTCTAATTCCGATGAAGCTATTTCTGAACTTATTGGATTAGCGATAATTTCTGGTTTTCCGCCTTCTTCGCGACTTAGATATCCAACTCTTACAGCTCCAATTGGACCATTCCATGGAATCCTTGAGATTGCAATTGCCGCAGAAACGCCGTTTAGCGCTACTATATCTGCTTCATTTTCTCCATCAACTGAAAGAACAGTAATAATTACCTGAACTTCATTTTTAAATGCTTTTGGAAATAGTGGTCTAACAGATCGATCGATAAGCCTGCCTGCAAGAATTGATTCGTCAGAAGGTCTTCCACCTCTTTTTACCCAACGAGAACCTTTTATTTTTCCTCCAGCATAAAGACGCTCTTGGTATTCAATGGATAATGGGAAATAATCTAGATCTGTTTTTCCACCTTCTACAACTGTTACTAAAACAACTGTATCTCCAAGGCGAGCTAAAATCGATGAAGTTGATTGCACAGCAAGTTCACCTGTTTCAAAGGTAAGCTTTTTTCCTGCTAGTTCTATCTCTACTGAGGCGTTTTTCATTTAATTTTTATTTCTTTCTCCCACACACTACTAAATCGAGGAATATGAATCTATTTTATATCTTTCTGCTTAATCTTTCAATCCTACTTTTTTAGCGATGTCTGCTGACCTAACTTTATCAACTTTTGTTAAAAAGTTAATAAGTCTTCTTCTTTTTGCAATCATTGATAAAAGTCCACGTCTTGAATGAACATCATGATTATGAGCTTTTAAATGCTCTGTTAATTTTTCAATTCTAGTAGTAAGAAGTGCGATTTGAACTTCAGGACTTCCTGTATCACCTTTTACTGTTGCAAATTTATTTATAATTTCTTGTTTCTGTGTTGTACTTAGCGGCATATAGAGAGGTATTATATCAAAGATTAACTATTTACTCAACATTCGTAGAGCCTTTATAAATTTTAGGCGCTAACCAATCGGGTGGAGCATCATCTTTTTTCTGTTCTGTTGGGAATTCATTTTGCGCAGAAGTACTATCAAACGGTGCCTGAGTTGTTCTTTGTGATGCGCTAGATCTAGCTTGTCTTTGGGAAACAACTTGCTGAAGTGATGGATTTGGCATTACATCATCTACAAAACTATTTACTGGTTGAGTTGATGCAATTGGTGCAACCGGTGCAATAGGTGCAATAGGTGCCATTGGTCTTCTAATCTGTCTTGGCATTGGCGCCATTCCTTCTCTAACCGCTCCACTTCGTAAGAGTATTCCTGCCATTTCAAATGCTAGAGAACTTGTCATAGAGCTTTGGAAGTCTTCGGTAGCATAAACTATTCCGCTTAATAAATTTTGCGCAGCATCTTGATCAATTGGGTATGCGAGAGTAAGCATTACGTTTGCAACCTGTTCTGAAACACTTGAAGCAGATTGGCCAATCATAACTATATCTCCAAAACCTTCATTTGCTCCTGCTTTATCAATATTAACAATAGTTGTATCTTTTAGAGCTTCTATATTAAATATTGAGGATAATTCTGAAAGTCTTTTAACACCAACTGCTATAAGCACGCGAGGCGCTTCTCCACTTCTTCTAAAAAGAACGTCTTTTTCTCCGAAAGAAAGTGCATTTTCCTTAGGCTTTACGATAATATTTAAAAATCCAGCTTCAAGAGTATATGAAACTTTTCCGATTTCATCTCCCTGATATGGAAAAGAAACGACTAAATCACCATTTTTAGACTCATATCCTGGCTTAACTCTGTCAATTCCAACTAAATTTGAAACTTCTACAATTGGCTGTTTTGTTGAAATAACAGAAACATCTTTTCCGAGTGAGGAAAGTGTTAAATAAAGCGAAAGAGAAGCTCCCATTTCATCAATTGTGTAGTCTTGTCCTACAACAATCGCAAAACTGCTTTCTCTGTCAAAAATTTCTCTAAGTCTTTGAATATCCATGTTTATATAAAATAAGCCAAATAGAGTTCTATAGGCTTAATTAGCTATGGCATATTATCATATCGCCTATAGTAAAGTCAAGAGCTGGACCCACGATTATGCCCGCTTCCAGGCCTGCTTCGACTTTGGAGGTTTGATCTTTTCCTTGTCTTACTGAATTAATATAACCTTCTCCAATTATTTCGTCCCCACGTTCAATTCTTACCTTATCTCCCTTAGCAACACGCCCTTCAAGTACTTTTATACCCATAACGATCTGCTTTTCGTATGGGAAACTTGCTAAAACCTTCGCTGTTCCATAGACTTCCTCTAGGAGCGAGAGAGCTTTTCCCTCAACAACGTCATTAATTTCATCAAGCATTTCATAAATAATTCCATAACTTCTAACCAAGACCTTTTCAGTTGCGGCTAAGCGAGCCACATCGGGTTTAATTTTTATATTAAAACCCAAAACCAGAGCACCGATAGATTTAGCCAATAAAACATCAGCAGTAGTTATGTCTCCGGTCTTTTTTGAAATGATGTTTATCTTCTCTGGGAGTGAGGCTACAATTGCCTCAAGAGAACCCAACGTATCAGCGACTAGAATCAAAGAGATATAATCTTCATTATTCTTTTTTCTAACTTCTTTTTCTGATTCTTCCAAAAGCTTAATCTCTGAACCTTTATAAATAACGTTTCCTACACTTGGAGCCGTATCAAATCCTAAGATTTCAACAGCATCTCCAACTTTTGCAGACTGTGTAGTTTTTCCAGAATCCAATATTAAGCTTCTGACTCTTCCGCTCACTTCTCCAGTCGTAATATCATCTCTTACTGAAATCGTGCCATTCTTAATAACCACAGTAGCCTTAGGTCCAGCCTTAGGATCCTGCTTAGACTCAATAACTATTGCCTTAAGTGGTCCACTTTCAGAAATTTCCGCAGTCTTTGGGTGAAGATCATTAACTAGTAAAATTAAATCTAGCAATTCTTTAATATTTGCCCCAGTTTTTGAAGAAACCTCAATTATAGGCACATCCCCACCTAATCCCTCAAAAAGAATTTCTTCATTCATAAGATCTCTTTTAGCTTTTTCTGGATTTTTTTGGGGGTCATCAGACTTTGTGAGCACTACTATGTATGGCACCCCTGAAGCCTTTAAAAGCCCTATACTTTCTTTTGTTTGAGGCATAACCCCATCAACTGAAGAAACAATTAAAAGTCCAATGTCAGCAGCCTGAGCTCCGCGGCCACGCATTTTCGCAAATGCTTCATGCCCGGGAGTATCTATGAAAGTTATTAGTCTTTTCTTACCTTCATGCTCAATTTCAACACTCGAAGCTCCAATTTTTTGCGTAATTCCGCCGTGCTCGCGACTAGCAATTGAAGTTTTCCTGATTGTGTCTAGAAGAGTGGTTTTACCATGGTCAACGTGACCTAAAACGGCTACGACTGGAGGATATTCTTGATTAGAGTTTTTAGCGTCCATAATTTTTTGTGAAGAAAATTAAAGCTTCCCATATTAAGAACTTTTAGGTGAATTTTCTTCATTAGCGTCAGTTTCCGGATTTTCAGGAGCCAAAGGTTCATTTTGTGATTCTTCTGCCTTAACTTCAACTGGTGCTTCTGGGTCTACCTTTGTCTCTTCAAGTTCATTTGTAACTTGGGCCACTTTTTCTTCTGCCTCAACTTTTTCTTCGGATTTTGATTTCGATTCTGAATCATCGACTACAGCTTCAGTTTTATCCTCAGATACCTTTTCAGCTATTTCTTCAACAGAAGCTTCAACCTTTTTATCTTCTGCTTCTACCTTTGGTTCTTCCTCAAGAGCTAATGATCCTTCTCCTTCGATTTCAATTCTATAACCTGTTAATTTTGAAGCTAATCTAACGTTTTGACCATCTTTTCCTATCGCTAATGATAATTCTTCTTGTGGAACTTTTACTTTCGCTGTTTTTTCCTTCTCATCCATCTCTACGGTAATATTTTTAGCTGGAGAAAGAGCCTGAACTACATAATCCCTAATGTTTTCCTGCCATTGAATAATATCGATCTTTTCAAGTCCGTTAAATTCTGCGATTATAGCCTGAACTCTAACACCTTTTTGCCCAACACAACTTCCAACTGGATCAATTCCAGCTTGCGTTGAATAAACTGCAATTTTCGCTCTGTTTCCAGGCTCTCTTTCAATAGCCTTAATCTCAACTGAACCCTGTGCCACTTCTGGAACTTCGCGTTTTAAAAGTCCTTCCAACAAACCATTATCTGCACGGGAAACAACCACCTCTTCACCTTTTGGACCCTCATGGATTTCTTTTAAGAAAACAGCCATTCTCTGATTCAAATGATATTTTTCATTAGCAATTTGCTCCTGAGGTGGCATAATTCCTTCTGCTTTTCCAACATCAATTATGATATTTGGACCAGCAAACCTAAGAACCATTCCATTTACAATGGTACCGATTCTAACTCTGTAATCAGTAATTACTGCTTCTTTCTCTTTTTCTCTAATTTTCTGAAGTATTACCTGTTTTGCAGTTTGAGCAGCAATTCTTCCAAACCCTGGTGGTGTAACGTCTAATTTTTCGTGGAATATTTTAGCTTCTCCTGAATTTGGATCTAGTGTAGCTGAATATTCTTCGACTTCAATTTCTGGATGGTCTTTTCTGTAAGCCGCGAGGATAGCGTTTTGGACTGTATCCAAAACTATTTCGGGGTCAATTCCCCTTTCATTTGCTACCTGATTTAGTGCTAGCGCGAACTCGCTACGCTGAATTGCTGGCATAGTGTGACAAGTATAGCAGAATCTGAAGCTAGCTTCAAGGCTAAGATGCTTTAGTAAAGCTTAAATTAGAGTTTTGATCTAAATAAACATTTACCCTATCTCCCCTAGAAAATTCGTTGGAAAGTATCTTTTTAGCCATAACATCCTCTATTTTATCTTGAATAAAACGCTTTAGAGGTCTTGCACCAAACTCTTCACTGAATCCACCCCGCGCTATAAACTCTACCGCTTGAGGATCGAAGCTTAAGGTAATATCTTGTTGGGAAAGTCTCCCTGATAGCTCTGCTAAAAGTAATTTTGTAATTTGAGAGACTTGGGACTCGTTAAGAGGATGAAAAACGACAATATCATCAAATCTATTTAGTAATTCTGGAATAAATATACCACCCTTTTGCAGATGATCCAAAAGACTATTATTCGAAATATCCGTATTATTTGCCAAGTTTTCACGAATAAATTCAGATCCCGCATTACTAGTAGCAATAATAATAGTATTAGTAAAAGAGATGGTTTTACCAGAATTGTCAGTCATTCGACCATCTTCAAAAACTTGAAGAAATAAATTTAGGATTTTTTCATTTGCTTTTTCAAACTCATCAAGCAAGACTAATGAAAATGGATGAGTCTCGATCTGATTCAAAAAGCTACCAGAACCCGATTCCAGCATTTTAGATACAGAATCTTGAGTACCATATTCACTCATGTCAACTCTTACTATGTTTGCTTCTCCGCCAAAATAAACCTTTGCAAGAGTCCTGGCAGCTTCAGTTTTTCCAACTCCAGTAGGTCCTAGAAATAAGAAAGAGATTGGTTTTTCACGAGACAGCCCTGCCCTGATTCTTCTAATTGCCTCCGAAATTGAACGAATTGCCTCTTCCTGACCAATAACAAATTTGTGCATTTCATTTTCAAGATTAAGAAGTAACATTTTTTCATCAGACTTTGGTTGCCCAACAGGAATATGACTTTTTGCTTCTACCTTAGACAAAATATCCTCCTCAAGAACTATCTTCTCTTTTCTTTTGTCTAGATAAACCGAATTTGCAGTTTCTGTTAAAAGCTCAACTGCAGTTCCAGGAAGCACTGCATTTACGTCAAATTTATCTGCATATTTTACCGCTGCAAGAACAGCTCTATAGCTTAGCTGTGTCTTAGTCTCATTCTCAATCTCTTCAGCTTTCTGAAATAGCATTTTCAATGCCTCATCTTGGTTTGGTTCTCCAAGCTTAATGACTTCAAAAAATTCCCGAATTGCATTATTTTCAAAATATTTTTTATATTCTGGCTCTGTCATAGTTGCAATTATTGGGATTTTTCCATCCCGAAGGTATGGCAGGATTGCTCCAGAAAGATCGATTTCGTATGATGATGACCCAATTAAATTCTGAAACTGTGGAACATATAAAATTACATTTCCCGAATGCTTTACCTCCTCAATTATCGCTTGAAGTCTTGTTTCTAACTCCTCTCTATTCGCAGTTCCTGCAACAAGAGGGCCTATTGTAACTTCTAAGAATCTCCTATGATTTAGTCTTCTTGATAAATCTGCTTCATAGCTATCAAAAATAAAATTATCCACTAAATTACTCTTTCCTGTTCCAATGTCACCCACTAAAAGCACGTTATTGTTTTCTTTACCTTGCATTGCTTCAAGCATTTCCTTATATTCTTTTTCCCGTCCCGCTATAAATCCCTTCTTTCTAATGCTTGAAAAAGTAAGATCTTTTGTGTAATTTTTTGTTTCTGGTGTCCAACCCCAAACTAAAGTTTCGCCAATTCCAATTCCTACAAATCTTGCTTTTTTAGGCTTAAGATTCTCCTCATCAAATGTTAATTTAGCCCAGTGATTAATATTCAAAATGTCTTCTTCTTTCAACCTATTTGAAAAAAGTAATTTCGTTTCATTTTCTGTTAAAAATAGATATGCTGTAAAAAGATCAAGCGAGGTAACATAACTATTATTTTGAGATTTCGCAATCTCTAGCGCTTTAATATATAAATCTGACTTTGATAAATCTACCATTTTCAAATCCTTGGGATTTATTGCCGCTTTTTCTAAATAAAATTTTATCTGCAGTCTTTTCTTAAGAAAATTAACCACAGAGGAAGTATTATTTTTAAATAAAACTGCCATAAGGGCTTCTTTCGTAAAACAATCCAATGTGTCTGTTAGATTTCCGTTAACTCTTTTCATAGGCAAAATATTTTCAATCTCATATCTAATAAAAATATGAGCGATTGTAATTAAAGATAAAAGGAAAAGTGGAACTCTTGGAAAGTTTCCCAAAATAACATCATAAGCAATCAAAATTAAAAGTCCATTTATTGCGAAAAATCTAATTAAAACTGATCCTAAAGAGTCGTAAATTAAAGAAATACTTATACGTCCATTCATAGCTTAATAAATAAAATTAAAAATGTTATTAAAGGCCACCAAATAAAAAAAGCAAGAAATGTAATTTCGAAAAATAAAACAGCACCAAATAAAAATAAATCAAAAAAGATTAGTACTGATTTTACAAAAATTCCCATACCAATAGAAAAAACAACGAGTCCTTTCCTATATTCATTCTTAAGAGGTTTGAAAAAAGTCCTAATCATAAGAGGAAGTGAGAGGATTTGAAGCACGGCATGATTCACTGACATGAAATACTTAATCAGCCTAAGAGGCGCCTCAAGGTACCAAAATTTAAGAAATAAAAAAGGAATGGATAGATAAAATCCGGGCATTAATCTAAGTATAGGAACTTGAGGCCAAAATTACAAACTTTTTTTAATCTCCTGGGCAAGAAGTGGATTCCACATGGCACCAGTCGCACTCATCACAGCATCAGCACC